>SLDS01000213.1 GCA_007125175.1 Flavobacteriales bacterium | reverse complement strand
TAGTCACTACGCCTTTAGCGTGGCGACTGCGCACGCCCAAAATTACGTCAATAGCGTCGATTGGAGAGGCTTCACCCTCAGTGAAATACATTCACTGTCATTGGTACCGCAGGGAGAGATCGCCCGCGCAACAGCACCGTCCCCTGGCAATTCGAATGGACTTTCGGGGCTACACATTTGCCGAAAAGGGACGTTCCGGTATCAGGGTGACCGCCCTTACGGGCTTCCGTCGGTCGCAGGGAGAGATCGCTTTTTTCTTCCTTCGCCCGTTTTCCCAGGGCTGCATTTCGGCTCACTTCGGGCGCTCAGGGGCCTATGGCCGGTGGCTGAGCGGAGTCGAAGCCAATGACCAGCCGTGGGCTGGGCTGGTCTATTGTATCCTCGCCCTTTCAGGGCCTGATTCTCATGCTTTAGCTTCCGGCTAAGATCGTTCACCCCACGCAATCTCAGCAGGGAGACCTACTCCAGCGCGGCGATCCAATCGTGGATCAGTTGGAGGCCTTCTTCGTGCACGAGGCTGCGGCCTAGTTCGGGCATCATCACTGCGGGCTCGGTGCTGGCCATGCGGTGGTAGAGGATGGAGGCCTCGGGCTGCCCGGGCACGATGTCGTAGTGCAGTCCACCGGAGCCTTGTCCGGCAGCGACGGGCTTCTTGCCGATGCCCAGGGCATAGTCGCTTTCCGCAAAAAGACGGAGGTCGAGGCCGCTGTTTTTCGCCGAACCGGCCGGATTGTGGCAGTAGGCGCAATTGGAGTCGAGATAGGAACGGGCGCGGAGCTGCAGGGTTTGGGAATGATCCCCATAGGCGATGGCCCCGCCATGGCCGGCATGGTCCTCCAGGCCTTCCAGCAATCCCGCCCCATGCCAGGCCTGCAATTGGGTGTGTTCAGCGCCCTTTACAGCAAAATCCAGTTGATGCGCCACGGGTCCGATGGGACGCATGGCCCCATGGTGCTCGTGGCAGCTCTTGCACTGCTGCATGGTGGGGATGCTGTAGCGAAAGCTGCCCTTATCGGGAAGGCTCACCTGACGGGCCCCTCCGGCAATATCGAGAAAAGCCTCCGTTTGCTCCGCATTCCACACATAGGGCAGGGCCTTCCAGCCCTCGGATTCGTGCAGCAGCAGGCGCGTCTCCAGGATCAGGTCCTCATCGCCCTGCAATTGCGCGGCGCTGTAGTAAAAATGCTTGATCAGCACGCTGCCTACAGGAAATCCGAATACCTCCCGCTCGCGAAAGTCCATGCTTTCACCTGCTGGCAGGTAGACAAAGCGCGACTTGCCGGCATAATCGCTAAAGAGGGGAGAGGCCACCGCGTAGGGCAGCACACCCTCGGCGGGATTCAGTTCGCGCAGTGGCCCCTGGAAAAAGCCGTATTCACTCAGCTTGAGCTTGCCGTATTTGGCGTAAGCCGCATCCAGCTCCGGCTCCGGCCAGGCAGCGATACCCGGGAGCATCCCCGTACCATCCTCCTCAAGCTGCGGACTGCCACAGCCCACTGCCAGCAGCAAGAGGCTGAGGGCTAGGCAGGGCATGAGGGCTTCAATCCTTGCAGCGCATTTCATCGGGATTCTTTTGGAGGTTTTCCATGTCATTGCCCAGATCGAGATCGGCAAAAAACACCTTGTCGTGCACGCAAATGCGGTAATCGGGATGTACGCTGCCATCGGCCTGTCGGTAGTCGGGGTGGCGTATGCCATCCCATACCACCTGTGGTCTCCTTGCGGGAAATTTGAGCATAAAGAGCCTACCGATGTCGTGGTCCATATCGGGCAAACCGCCGCGCTTGCGGAAGTGATTGTCGCGGATGCTGATGGCACCCGGATAGGCATTGTAGAGGCTGTCGCTGCGGTAACTGGCATTGATCTCTGAGGTGCGGCCCACTGTGCCCGCATCGGGATCGGCATCGGCGCTCAGGGCTTCCACCAATTCGTAGCTGATGATGCCCACGGCGATGGTCTTGTGGTCGTGGATGTCATTGTGGTGCACATCCACCTTGCGGGTGGCGAGCACCATGACCCCTGTGCCGGCGGGTATCATGCCCACGATATTGCCGGCAGGGGCGAAATTGTCCAGATTGTTGTTCACGATTTCATTGTCCCATACTTCGATATCGCTGCCATACATGGTGAGCCCCGGGAGGTCGAATACGAGGATTCCTCCGGTATTTTCGTAGCACATATTGTTGTGTATGCGCACGCGGGTGGAATTCTCGCTTTCTATTCCCGCCACATTGTGGAAGGCCCTGTTGTTGCGGATTACCACGCTATCGCTTTGTCCTACGTAGATACCTGCATCGCTGGCTCCATATACGGAGCAGCCCTCGATGAGCACTTGTTTGCACAGCACGGGATAGAGTCCATAGGCCCCATTTTGCGGGCCCACGCGCCCCGTCCAGCCGCACTCGATATTGCGGAAGGTGATGCCCCGGGTATCGCTCACCTTGATATTGTCGCCGGCGGCGTCTTCGATGCTAAAACCTTCGAGGGTGATATCGCGGCAGTTTTTGATCAGGATGCCTTCGGCGCCCTCGGCTTGTCCTTTGAAGGATAGCACGCTGCGCTTGGAGCCGGCCCCGCGCAGGGTCACATTGCTCAGGCCCTCGAGTATCAGGCTCCGATCGAAGAGGAAATGCCCCTCGGGCAGGTCGATGCTGCTATTGCTTTCGGCGGTGACGAAGAGGCGCTGCACATCTTTGGCATTGCCATCAAACTGCCTGCGCGGGTGGTATTCGGGCGTCTCATCGCAGGCTGCGAGCAGCAGGCATGCTGCCATCAGGGGGAGAAGGATCCTCCGCCCGCTACCTGCGAAGCGGCTGATTGTACGAGATCCATATCGGCCCTGCGGCCCGCGCATTTGCAGGCGCTTTCCCTTTCGGAGGGATTTTGTAGGTATGCTTGGGATTGCTTTCACAGGCCCAATTTACATATTTTCCATTGCTGCGGAGGCGCTGCCCGGCCTTGTCATCATTTTTGCAGGGCAAAAATACCGCCAAGGCCTTTTTTTTTTGGCTCGACCCATATCCCAAGGCTGCCGCCCTGGGCTATGGTCATGTCACCGCTCTGCGGTTCTTTTTTCTGCTGTCGTAAATACAGCCTCAGTTCGCGCGCGTGCTTCGCTCCGCCTCAGGCCTGTCCGAACATGTAACATGGGCGGGCCTGCCCGTACGTAATTCCAGACGGACTCCCTACGGTCGACAGGGGCGAGTGACGCTTACTCTAGCCTCCGGCTTACATCGTTCACTTCGCGCAATTTTCATTGCATTTCCCTTTTCCGTCTGACGAAAATTACCTTCTTCGTCACCCGGCCTTGTCATCATTTTTGCAGAGCAAAAATGCCGCCAAGGCCTTTTTTCATCTTCGCCCCTTATCCCAGGGCTAAAGCCGTAGGCTGGGCTATTGTGGGCTGGAGATAGCCTTCTACCAAGGAAAAATCCAAAGGAATTGCCGGCTTACCGGGGTTTCGCTTTTAATCGGGAGATCTCTCGCTGCAAAAAGGCAGCTCGAGATGTCTTTAATCGGGAAAAAATCGGAACGATTTTTTCCCGATTAAAGTCACTTCCCAATACAAAACCTCGAAAAAATATTCCCCAGCAGGTCTTCGGTGGTGATCTCGCCGGTGATCTCGCCGAGGTGGTGCAGGGATTGGCGGATGTCGAGGGCCAATAGGTCGCTCGTGAGGCCGCTCTCCAGACCCGCCCGCACCTGCGCAAGGGCCTCGGCCGATTTTTTCAAGGCCTCAAAATGGCGCAGGTTGCTCACCACAGTATCGCCCTCGGCGGGGACGAGCTCGCCGGCAATGCCGAGCAGGCGCTCCCGCAATGCATCGAGTCCGCTGCCCTCAGCGGCGCTGATGAGCAGGGCATCGCTGCCCTGCCACTTTTGCTCCAGAGCGGCCATGTCGGGGGCCATGTCCACCTTATTGGCCAGGGTGATCACCTGGGCCCGGCCTCCCGTTTTCCGCTCCAGCTCTTCGAGCTGCTCCCGGGCCGCCCGGGGATGGCTCTCCAATGCATCGGTGATGTAGAGTATCACCGCCGAGCTGCGGGCTTTGTCTATGGTGCGGGCGATGCCCAAGCCTTCCACCACATCATCGGTATCGCGAATGCCCGCCGTATCGATAAAGCGGAAGCTCATGCCGCCGATGTTCACCTGATCTTCGATGCTGTCGCGCGTGGTGCCGGGAATGTCCGATACCAGGGCGCGGTCTTCCTGCAGCAGGGCGTTCAGCAGGGTGCTCTTGCCCATATTTGGCGCGCCGACTATGGCCACGGGCAATCCATTTTTTACGGCAGTGCCCGAGGCAAAAGAGGCCAGCAGCTCGCCGATCACCGCCTGTATATGCCGCAGGGAGCTGTCCAGCTGTGCCCTGTCGGCAAATTCCACATCCTCCTCGCTGAAGTCGAGTTCGAGCTCGATCAGGGAGGCAAAGTCGATGAGCTCCTGCCGCAGCGCATTGATTTTTCGCGAAAGCCCGCCCCGCAGCTGTTCCATGGCCATGCGGTGGGAGGCCGCCGATGAGGAGGCGATGAGGTCGGCGATGGCCTCGGCCCGGCTCAGGTCCATCTTGCCATTGGCGAAAGCCCGCATGCTAAACTCCCCCGGCTCGGCCATGCGACAAGGGCCCGCGATGAGGCTCTGCAAAATTTGCTGCTGTATATACGGTGAGCCATGGCAGGAGATCTCGACCGTATCCTCGCCGGTGAAGCTGCGCGGGCCGCGCAATACCGTGACGAGCACCTCATCGATAAGCCGCTCGCCCACCTTGTAGCGCGCAAAGACGGTGCTATAGCCGGGCAGTCTGCTCAGATCGCGATCGAGCTGAGCCCCACAGGCCTCGATGGCCCTGCTGCCCGAGATGCGTATCACCGACAAGGCCCCGGTACCGGACGGGGTGGAGAGGGCACAGATGGTATCGCTCTGATCCTTGATTTGCACCCTGCAAAGCTAAGCAATGCCCGGCATCTGCTGCAGCTATCCGCGCTCTTTTCGGGGGCATTTGCCCGGCCTGTGGTGGCAAGCTCTGGCCTTTGGTGACAAATGGCACATTAAACCCGGATAATGCATTAGAAAATCTATTACGTCCTAAAACTGCTTCAAAATAAGGCGTTTCACTCCGTTTTACTCCTTCGCCATAGCGATGCTATGCCTCAGTCGTTAAAAAGGCTTATTTTATCGCATTTTTAGCCCTCACTACGAAGTTCTAATGCATTATCCGGGTTAAAATCCCCCACTTTTGAGCACCTTTGCTGATTCCTTTGCCAAGGCCCTTGTGCGGAGCAATGTGAGCGGCTGTAGGGCTGAGCAGGGGAATATACTGCGCACGCATGAACAAGAGAAAATGGATTCTAAGCGGTCTGGGAGTGCTACTGCTGTTGCTGAGCTTTTACCTTGCGGCAAATATGGACAAGGAGGAGGCACAGAGAGGCACGGGCCCCGATGAGGTGGCGGTAGCTGTGAGGGCCGAGGAGATGCATGCCGACACCCGCGCCCGATACCTGAAAATCACCGGCCGACTCATCCCCCAGCAGCGCGTGAAGCTATTCGCCGAGGTGGGTGGAGTGGCCGAATTTGGCGACAAGCCCTTCAAGCCGGGTACGCCTTTCGGCAAAGGGGATGTGCTACTGCGCATCAATGCGGACGAACTGCGCAGCAATTTGGCGGCAGCCCGCAGCGAATTGCAGAGCCTGCTCGCCGGGGTGGTGCCCGACCTCAGCCTCGACTTTCCTGAGCAGGCCCAGGAATGGCTGGATTACCTCGATGCCCTCGATGTGGACAAGCGCCTGCCTGCCCTTCCGGAAATTGATGACCGCAAGCTATCCCTCTTCCTGAGTGGTAGGGGCATTTTTTCCAATTACTACAGCATTCGGGAAGCGGAAACCCGCCTGGAGAAGCATGTCCTGCACGCCCCTTTTGCGGGAACGCTCACCGCCGTAGAGGTAGACCAAGGCGAGCTCGTGCGTGTGGGACAAGCCCTGGGTGAGCTCATCAGCACCGGACGCTACGAACTCGAAGCGGGTGTGGCCTACAGAGATGTGGGCTCCCTCAGTCCGGGTACCTTTTTTGCCCTGAGCGATGTGAACTCCGGACTGGAGTACGAAGCCAAGGTGCTGCGCATCAACGATGCCGTAGACCCCCTTAGCCAATTGGTGAAGGTGTACGCAGAGGTGAGGGATTCCCGCGCCAGGAGCGGTATTTACCTCGAGGGAAAAGTCGTTGCCGAGCGCTATGAGGATGCCCTGCGCATCCCCCTCTCGGCCCTGGTAGACGAGCGGGCCATCTTCGTGGTGCATGAGGATACGGCCCGGCTTATGGAAGTCGACATTTTGCACAAAAGTGCCGAATACGCCCTGGTCACAGCGCCCAATGCGAGTCAGAAGGTCATCCTCGACCGGCACAATCCGGCCTTCGATGGCAGTGCAGTACGCATCTCAAATTTTTAGGTGGTGAAGCGTCTCCTTGCATTTTGCATAGACAATCAATTGCTGGTCTACCTCGGGCTTATCGTGGTGGCGGTATTTGGCCTCAACCTGGGCAGCAAGCTCAATACCTCCTTCTTTCCCGCCGAGAAGGAGAAATTCATCATCGTAGAGGCCACCTTTCCCGGGGCCTCGCCCAGAGAGGTGGAGGAGGGCATCACCCTCAAGATCGAAGACAACCTCAAGGGCGTATCGGGCATCGATAGGGTGACCTCTGTAAGCCGGGAAAATAGCGCGCAGATTACCGTGGAAATCTTTCTCCGGGCCGATGCCGACGTGGTGCTGCAGGATGTGAAAAATGCCGTGGATCAGATCTCCAATTTCCCGGAAGGGATGGAGCGCATCGTCACTTACAAGCAGGAGATCATCAACTTCACCAGCAAGCTGGCCGTGGTGGGTGATGTGCCCCTCGCAGCCCTCGAGGAGATGGCCACGCGTGTGGAAGACGAGCTCCGCGCCATGCCCGGCATCTCCAAGATCGAGGTGAGCGGCTACCCCGATCCCGAGATCGAAATTGCCGTGAAGGAGAGCCGCCTGAGGGCCTATGAGCTCACCTTTGCCGATATTGCCCAGGCCGTAGCCGCACAGAATGTGCAGGTGACCGGTGGACGCGTGCGCAGCGATGAGGAAACCATCATACGCAGCGATCACAAGGTGTACACTGCCAATGAACTGCGCGAGGTGGTGATCAAGAGCCTCGATGATGGCAGCCGCGTACTGCTCAGCGATGTGGCCGAGATCTACGAAGATTGGGATGAATCCACCAATGCCGCCTTTCTCAATGGCAAGCAGGCTGTGTTGATCACCGTCAATACCCTCAATGAGGAGGATATCCTGGAAGCGGCTGCTCGCGTGGAGGACTATGTGGCCAATTTCAACCGACCGGGCAGTCCCGCGCAGCTCGTTCTGGTGAAGGACGGCACGGTCAACCTCAAGGAGCGCATCGCCCTCCTGCAGAAAAACGGCATCATCGGTGCCCTGCTGGTATTTGTGCTGCTGGCCCTCTTCCTGCGCATACGGCTGGCATTTTGGGTGGCCCTTGGCATCCCCGTTTCCTTCCTGGGTATGTTTGTGATTCTCTACTTCACCGGCATTACCATCAATGTGCTCTCCCTCTTTGGGATGATACTCGTGATCGGTATTCTGGTGGACGATGGCATCGTGGTGGGCGAAAACATCTACCAGCATTACGAGCGGGGCAAGGGCGCCGTTCGCGCCGTGATCGACGGCACCACTGAGGTATTTCCCTCGGTCTTTTCGGCCATTTTTACCACCTGTGTGGCCTTCTCCTTCTTCTACTTTGTGGATGGGCGCCTGGGAGAGTTCTTCAGCGATGTGGCGGTGGTGGCGAGTGCGGCCTTGGCCTTCTCGCTGGTGGAGGTATTGCTCTTCCTGCCTGCCCACCTGGCCCACAGCCGCGACCTGCACAAGAAGCGCCGCAAGGAGCGCCCGGGCATCAAGGAGAAGGTGGAGCAGGTGCTGCTGGGCTTCCGCGATCGGGTGTTTCAGCCCCTGCTCGAGTTTTGCCTGCGCTACAAGTTCTTCACCTTTCTGGTGGGTCTCTCCCTCTTTGTGATCACCATCGGGGCCATCGGCGCCGGTCACATCCGCACCACCTTTTTTCCCAATATCGAGCAAAACGAGATCACCGTAAGCCTTGAAATGCCTGCGGGCACCTCTGAGCGCCGCACCCGGCAGGCCATGGAGTACATCGTGGCGCAGATCGATGGGCTCAATGCCGAGTACGCCGCGCGCGAAGATGTGGGCAAGGAGATCTACACCGATGTGGAGGTCACCCTGGGGCCGCAGAGCAATGAGGGCAAGGCGGTTTTTTATCTCGTATCCTCTGAGGAGCGCAGTTTGCGCAGCTTCACCATCACCGGCGATATGCGCCGGGCTGTGGGCGGGGTGCCCGGAGCCGACAAGCTGAGCTTTGTGGCCTTTTCGCCTTTCGGCAAAGCGGTGAACGTGTCCTTCTCGAGTCCCGACTTTGAGCGCCTGCGCGCCGCTGTGGCCGATTTCAGCAAGAAGCTAGAGGAGGGTGGCAAGGTGAAGGATATCGTCACCAACGACCGCGCCGACCAGCCCGAAGTCAATATCGCCCTCAACGATGCCGGCCGCGCACTCGGTTTTACCGAAAGGGAATTGATCGATCAGGTGAGGGCGGGATTCTTCGGCTTTGAGTCCCAGCGCCTGCAGCGCGGCGACAAGGAGGTGAAGGTATGGGTGCGCTACAGCCTCGATGACAGGCAGAGCCTCGATAAGCTCCGGGAGATGCGCGTGCGCAGCCCGGGCGGGCAATTGGTCAATCTCAATGATGTGGCCCGCCTCGATATGAAGAAGGGACTGATCAATATCAACCACCGCGATGGGCGACGGGAGATCACCGTGGAGGGCGAAGTGGCCGACCTCGATGTGAGTACCCCCGAGCTGCTCGCTGAGATGCGCGATGAGATCATCCCGGAAATCCTCGGCCGCTACCCCGGCGTGGATGTGAGCTTTGAGGGGCAGCAGCGCGAAACGGCCAAGTTGCAGAGCAGTTCCAGCGGCGTGGGCCCCATCATCCTGCTCATCATCCTCATCTCCCTCGTCATCAACTTTCGCTCTTACAGCCAGGCCTTTGCCTTGCTGGTGCTGCTGCCCTTTGGCATCATCGGGGCCGCATGGGGGCATTATATCCACGATCAGCCCATTTCGGTGCTCAGCTTTTTGGGCATCATCGCCCTGCTCGGGGTACTTATCAATGATGGCCTGGTCTTCATCAACGCCTTCAATACCTACCTCAAGCAGGGGCTCCCCTACAATGAGGCCCTCAAGCAAACCTCCCTGAGCCGCTTCCGCCCCCTATTCCTTACCACCGTCACCACTTCTGTGGGCCTCGGACCCCTCATTCTGGAAAAGAGTTTTCAGGCACAGTTTCTCATCCCCATGGCCATCTCCATCGCCTACGGATTGCTGCTGGGCTCCCTCTTTGTGGTGCTATTGCTGCCCATCACCCTCACCCTCTTCAACCGGGCCAAGGTGGCCATCCACTGGCTCTGGGAGGGTGAGAAACCCGATCGCGAAGCCGTAGAGCAAGTCATCAAGCGGCGCGAACAGCCAAAGATTGAATTGTGAGCATCCCATTCCACATAGCGACTTTTGCTTACAGCAGCCTGCCAGTCCGGCGTTTGCTCCTGCCCTTGCTGTTCTGCCTTTCGGCAAAAATGATGGCGCCAATATCTGCCCAGGAGGCATCATCGCCCTTGCAACTAGACCTGGAGGGGGCGATTGCTCTTGCCCTGGAACACAACTACGATGTGCGCGTGGCCCGTGCCGACCGCGAGGTGCAGCAATTGCTCGCCGATCCCGGCAATGCGGGCTTGCTGCCGAGTTTTTACCTCGATGGCTCGGCCGAGTGGCTCTTGCAAAACACCGATATCACCTTCGCCAATATCGAGCAGCCGCCCATCAGCGCCGAGGGTGCTCGCACGCTGAACTACACCGCTGCGGCGGTGGTGGAGTACACCCTCTTCAATGGGGGCAGGCGCATCGCCAGCATGCGCTTGCTCGAGAGCCAAAGCGATGATGCCCGCTTGCGCGAAAAACTGGCCATGGAGAGCACCGTGCTCAATGTGGGCAATAGCTATCTCGAGGCCCTGCGCATGCAAGATATCAGCGCCATAGCACAGGAGGCCGTGGAGCTGAGCCTGGAGCGCCTTGAGCGGGCCCGCGAGAATTACCGATATGGCGGCTTCACCCGCCTGCAATTGCTCAATGCCGAGGTGGATTTGCGCAGCGATAGCATCGCCCTGGAGGAGGCCCTGATCTCTGCAGCACGCGCCAAGCGGCAGCTGCAATTGGCCATGGGCATACGCTCGGATAGCCTGCCTGAGCTCGAGGAGTCTTTCAGCTTCCGCGAAATGATAGACCGCGATGAGCTCCTGCAAAAAGCCGAGATGCGCAATACCGCCTTCTTGCGCGCCCGCAATGAGCTCTACCGCGCCGAGCGCGAGCTCGACCAGTCCAAGGCCGATCGCTATCCCAACCTCGCCGCTGTGGGAGGCTACCGCTACGCCTTTAGCGATTTTGAAGCCAACTTCCTCAATACCCAGGAGAATATCGGTTGGAATGCCGGAGTCAACCTGCGCTTCTTCGTATTTGATGCCGGGAGGATACGCCGCAATATTCAGAGCGCACAGCTCGGCATACAAATGGCGCGGGTGGAGGAGGAGAGGAGCCTCAACGAAATGTACACCCGCATCGCCAATGCCTGGGATGCCTACATCAGCAGCCGCCAGCTGCTCGCCATGAGCGAGAGGCAGCTCGAGCTGGCCGAACAAAACTTCGAGCGCAGCAAGGAGGCCTTTGCCGGCGGACAGGTCACCGGCACGGAGCAGCGAGAGGCACAGGTAAACCTGAGCAGAAGCCGCAATGAGATCAGCGCCCGCCGCATCGATGCCAAGCTCGCCGAAATGGACTTGCTCTTCGAGGCCGGCGCCCTCCTCGAGTGATGAGACCCCAGCCTAAGCCCAGCCCACGGCTTCAGCCGTGGGGCTGGGAGAGTAAAGTAGATAAGCCCTGAAAGGGCGACAATATAACAGCCCAGGGTGCCAGCCCTGGGGTATGGATCGAGAGAAGAAAAAGGCCTTGGCGGCATTTTTGCTCTGCAAAAATGATGACAAGGCCGAATTAGCAGGATGTAAATTTCGCCTTACGAAAAAAGGACATCTGATAAAAATTGCGCGAAGTAAACGATGTAAGCGGTAGGTGAATTAACAATCGAGCCCTGAAGGGGCGACGATACAATATCCCACGGCTTCAGCCGTGGGATATGGATGGATCGAAGCAATAGGCCTTGGCGACATTTTTGCTCTGCAAAAATGATGACAAGGACGGATGACGAAGAAGGTAATTTTCGCCAAACGAAATAAGAACATGCGATGAAAATTGCGTGAAGTGAACGATGTAAGCGGTAGG
>SLDS01000162.1 GCA_007125175.1 Flavobacteriales bacterium | reverse complement strand
CCGTACTTTCATTGCTCATATCTGGGCGCTTTTATAAAGTGTGTTATTTTGATTTATACACCTTAAATATAGCACTTTATGCCCAGATATTTCTCATCCAGATGAATTTTTCGGGTTAAACAGATGTCATATAGCCCGCATCAGCTCATCCAAGCTTCTTTCGCTTCTTATGACCGCAATCAGTTTCTCAATCGGCTCAATAGCTTGTCCGATAATCCTTCCGTAGGCAAGGGCATCAAAATCTGCAAGCTGTATTCAGTGGCATGATTCATCAACAAGCAGGATAGACGGCTGTCGCACACGATCATTTTAGCAAGCTGCTCTTTCTTTCGCTGTCAATTCCAGATTCTTCAGGACGATTCCTTCACCAACAAGTACATCGGGGGATAGCCGTAATATCCGGGGGTACACTCCCGGCCAGTTTGAAAACAAGCAATACAAGCCACCCGCTCCAAACCCACACAAGCCTAATTCCCTAAGGGATACACCTGCATACCATCTACAAAGGTGGCGGTGCACTTCAACTTATGCCATTCTGCCGGGCCAGTCTCGGATATGTTACGGTTATAAATGGCGAAGTCGGCGAACTTTCCGGCTTCGAGGCTGCCCTTGACTTCTTCCTCATGCTGCGCAAGTGCTGCCCATATGGTCATACCCCGCAAGGCATCGTCCATGGAGAGGGCTTCATCTGAGTGAAAGACTGCAGCGTCCTCCCGATTTGCCGGAAGGCGAAACACGGCTGCATGCAAATTGTCGAGGGGACTGATGGCCTCAACGGGAAAATCGGTACCCAAAGCCAGGATACCCAGCTCCTGCTTGAGGGAGGCGTATGCATATGCGTGGGCAATGCGATCGGGGCCCAGACGCTCCTCAGCCCATGGGGCATCACTCACCGCGTGCACAGGCTGCACCGAGGGTATAATGCCATAATCGCCAAAGTAATGCCTATCTCCGGGGCTCAGCACCTGTGCATGCTCAATGCGCCAGCGCAGGTCATTCATCTCCCTGAGTTGATCGGCATACAGGGCCAGCACGAGGGCGGCAGCGGAGTCGCCAATGCAATGGGTATTGAGCTGAAAACCGAAGTCCATACAGGCCTCCGCCCAGGCATGGATCTCCTCCAGAGCTGTGAGCAAGAGGCCATAATTTTCGGGATCGTCGCTGTAAGGCTGCTTGAGCAAGGCACCACGAGAGCCCAAAGCGCCATCGGCATACATCTTCACAGAGCGCAGGCTGAGCCGCTCGGTGATCAGAGGACCCCGATGCATAAAGTCCAAGCTGCTCTCCTCAGGCCTCAAGCTGGCATATATACGTATGTCCAGCTCTCCTTGCTGCTGCAGGCTATCGAGAAGCAAGGCCTCTCCCAGCCCAATGCCCAGATCGGATACGCTGGTGAGGCCCAAGGCAAAACACTCGGCCTGCGCCTGCTTGAGCATGGGAACAAGCTCCCCCGGGTCGAGGGGAGGGATGAAGCGGCTGATCCGATCCACCGCCCTGTCGATCAACATACCGGAAAAGGCTCCATCCGCATCGCGCAGCATCTTGCCTCCGGCTATCGGGCGATCGGGGTTCAGGGCTGCCTTCTTCATGGCCGCTGTATTGATCACAGCCGCGTGCCCATCTATCCGCGTGAGCAGAACCGGACGATCAGGCAGTATACTATCGATGCGCGATCGATGGGGATATTGTCCACGCTCCCAAAGGTTTTGATCCCATCCACGCCCCACGATCCACTCCCTTTCACTCGACGCAGCAAAGGCAGCCAATCGCTCGAGCATCTCCTCTTCCGAGCCCACACCCTTCAGATCGAGCTCAGCGAGGTTGCGGGCATAGCCAATAAAGTGGGCATGAGCATCGATAAATCCCGGGTATACGTGCATCTTGCGGGCATCGTATTTGCTCTGCGCACGGTAGCGGTTGAGTATCTCACGTTCAGCGCCCAGAGCGATGATCTTACCATCCTTCACAGCCATGGCCTGAGCGGTATTCATACCCTCATCCATGCTGTGTATGGTCGCGTTGTGCACGATCAAGTCCGCATCCTCACTCTGTATGCATGCGGTGAGCCCGACACTCAGGAGCACTGCGCCCATCCCAATTTTGCGAAAGCAGAGGGAGCAAAGCAGCAAGAGCTGCCCAAAATGTGCAGATCGTATATGACTGCTCAACAAGGGCCAAGCTGGCAGGTGCTGATGGCCGCATGGATGGGTCTCAGGCATCATCTTGGTCTCTGTGGATGAGAAAGGCATTGGCCTGGGCCCGGGGTGTAATTTCCAAATCATTGATGCAAACATGGGCGGGTCGGCTGAGCACAAATTCGGCGGCATCAGCCACATCCTCAGCGCTCAGGGCTTCCATGCCGGCATATACCTGGGCGGCCTTTCGGGCATCTCCCTTGAAGCGCACCAGTGAGAATTCGGTTTCGGCCAGGCCCGGTCTTATTTGGCTTACAGCTATGCCTTCCGGCAAAAATTCCTGGCGCATGGCCCGGCTCAGCGCATCGACGGCATGCTTGGAGGCGCAGTATACATTGCCTCCGGGGTATACCTCGGTGCCTGCTATGGAGCCGATATTGAGTATGTGGGGCTGTGCAGCTTTTCGCAAAAAAGGAAGGGCGAAGCGGGTCACATAGAGCAATCCCTTTACATTGGTGTCGATCATGGTATCCCAGTCATCAAGATGGCCTGCACCCAGATGCTCCCTCCCGAGGGCGAGGCCTGCATTGTTGATGAGAATATCGATGGGGCTGTAGTCCGCGGGTAAGGCGTCGAAAGCCTTCTGCACGGCATCGCGCTCCCTCACGTCAAAGGCCATGCAATGCACCTCGTCCGCATCGGACAGGGATTTCGCGAGATCTTGAAGGCGCTGAGACCTGCGGCCGCAAATGATGAGTCGATTCCCCTTGCGGGCAAAGCGACGTGCCATGGCCTCACCAAAGCCCGCAGTGGCGCCCGTGATCAATATGGTTTTCGCCATAGCTTGCGCACAAATTTTCGGATGAAGGGCAGCCTGCGCTGCAAAAGGATATGATCGGTAAGCACAAAGCACATGGCAAAGAGAAAAATAAGTCCCGGCATCTTGTAGCGCACCAGGGCTCCCTGCACCGGCACCACCATGCCGATCACCACACCCAGCAGTATGCAGAAGCTTATGCCAAAAGCGATGAGAGGAATGCCGAGGCCATAAGGTCGACGAAAATTCCAAAGCATAAAGAGCAGGCAAAACATGAGAAAAAGGTTCTCCAGTGCAGCCGGGATGTAAAGGAAATTTTTGGCCTCCCACAGCCAGGGCCTGAGGTAGGTATTGAGCAAGGCCTGCGGAGCATTGAGAAAGAGGTCCCAGCCGCTGCGTATGGGTGGAATCTCGATGATAGAACCCGCCTCGCTCAGCATGGCTTCATTGTAGAAGGCCTCTTGTTTCCAGGCAATTTTGCCGATAAGGTCGAGGGGATCGCCGGCGACGGAACTATACACCACGAGCAATACTACGGCCAGGTGGGGCAATGAAAACCAGAGCCAAAAACGGCGGCCCTGAAAAATCTTAGCGAGAAGCAAGCCAAGGATGGCCGGGCTCATGAGATAGAGCACATAGCCCTTGGCAAGGATGAGGAGAATGAGTCCAAACAAAATGAAAATCAAGTGCTTGAAATGCCACTCCTCAAAGATATAGCGAAAGAAGCCGAGGAGGAACAAGCCCATACCCAAAAGGAGAATGGGTTCCTTGAGCACACCCGAAGCCCAAAAAAGCGTGGTAGGCAAGAGGAAAACTGAAAAGAACATGGCCACCCGCTTTCGCGGAAAATAAGCCACAAGCAGCTTGAGCAGGGCCGTGAGCCCCATCAAGGCCATAAAGCACCAAAAACTGATGTGCACGATGTAATGCCCGCGCGATAGCTGCATCAAGAGCGCATTGAAGCGTATCATCGTGGCATTGTCATTCACATACACTGAGGAGTACTTGCGCTCCATATGGGTCATCTCCATGTAATAGCCCAGTGCTACCTCATCTTCCTCAATACCTATTCCAGTAAGGAGGCGCATATAGCTGCCGAAGGATTCCTCCTTGAAGCAGCGGTGCATCACCGTAGCATCGTCAAAGAAGCGGAAGGTATCGCCTGTGCCCCGATCCTGATAGTGATCATTGTACACCACATAGAGGGCATAGCCCGCGAGCAGCTTGAGATAAAACACAGAGAGTACCAAAAAACGGTTGATCCCATTGACGCGAAAAAAGCGCCACTTTACAATAAGCACCGAAAAGAGTGCAGTGTAGAAAAGAAAGAATATGAGGCCCACGTATTGATCGATTTGTGGCGAATTTAAGCAGAATATGGCTTCCATAGATAAGCCGATGCCCCACATACAGCACTCCGACCCATGCAGCATGGTTCCGAGACAGAAGAGCCCTCTGCGGAAATTGTAGTAGCCCTGCAAGTAACTGGCTATGGGATGAAAACACAAAGGCTATGAAATAAGAACGTAAAAAATACCTCGGTTCACACCAGAATAAAATCAGACCATCGACGCGAATTGCCATTTGGTCGAAATGATGGCTATACGAACATCTACAGATGTATAATATTGATTTTCTGATTATTGTGCCGCTAATTTGCAGAAGTAAAATCCATGTATCGGTCGAAAAAAAAGAACTGAGGCTTACCCGCTTGTGTATGAATAGCCGAGGCAATACCGTCTCCCAAACTAACAACTCAGCTATGAAACACAAGCAATTCTACCCTAAGCATTGCCTTGGCTTAAAAATCATGTGCGCGCTCATTGTATCCATGGGCTTGTCCACGGTTTTAAGCGCTCAAAAGGCCTCCCAATTTCCCGCTCAAGCGGCCGCACTGCAGTATATGCAGAGCAGCCTTTCGGCTACCACATCCATTCATCGACAGGACAAGGATCTCTTGCAAGAAGCCTTGAACAGTCCGGAGTTTGCACAGCAGCTCAGCAGCCACCAAGGCGATGTGCTGCTCATGATGCATGGACTTGATTTTGAACCCATAAATGACCTTATCGCCCATGGCAAGAAGGTTCATTTGCTCTCGAAGTCGGAAGTCCTGGAGCGCAATCCCAGCCTCTTCTTCATTCTGAATGAAATTCAGCGGGGCGAAGGGTCTGCATACATCAACCTGGCGATGCACCCCAACTTCAATGGCACTTATGAAGAGTGCATTAGCGCATCCATGACTTTTGCGAAAAGCAATGGCAACTGGATAAAGCAGGAAGTACAAACCAAAACGACGCACTGATATGAAAAATGCTACAAAACTCTATAAATCGCTGCTCACCCTCTGCATACTGGGGTGGACTGCAGCCAGCTGTTATTCACAAACCGTTATCAACAACGATAAGATCCGCGTTGGCAACGGTTCTGAAAACTCCATCAATTTCAGGGGTAATATGCAGCAGCCATTTTACAATGCCAATGACACATGGTTTAAGCTCACCTATTCCAATATACCGCTAAATGCATCCTTTGCTGTGGGCGGTGATGGCAGCAATGAGTGGAATATCAATGGTATCAGGCTGCACGATCCTACCATGGGCAATCAGGTAATCAACACCTCAGGCTTCAACTACAATTCCGGTGACAGCGGTCCTGGTACCGGTACGGTGGTCTCCACAGGTACTCTGAGCTTTTCAGGACAGGACATCGAGGTCACCAAGACCTACGAGCTACTACCGGACAATTCCTTCATCAAGGTAAAGGTAAGACTGCGCAATACCAGCGCGACCGATGCCAACAACGTGAGGGTGTGGATCGGCACCCGGGATGACTGGGTGGGAATGACAGACCGCCCGCTCAAGCAGCGCGGCAACCTGGTTGATGGCGCCTTCGAACTCATTGGCTCGACATCCGAACGATCGCAGGCAGTGCGCATTACTTCAAACAATGAAGGGGTACTCTTCTTCACCACGGCGCCAACGGCCAATACCCTCGTAAACAATTGTTGCCAATGGGTGAACATCCACAGCCTCGATCCGGCCAATGCGCCCATCAGCCATAGCAGTGACGGTTCATACGGCTTCTATGTGCGCATGAATGACCTCGCTCCCGGTGAAAGCGATGAGTTCGAGTGGTTTTATGCCGCAGGATCCATTGATGAGCT
The DNA here is from genome assembly GCA_007125175.1 of Flavobacteriales bacterium. Taxonomy (GTDB): domain Bacteria; phylum Bacteroidota; class Bacteroidia; order Flavobacteriales_D; family Cryomorphaceae; genus T3Sed10-241. The sequence continues at coordinate 25,470 of SLDS01000162.1, read as the reverse complement.
GGAAGAAATTGTGAATGAAGTAGCTCAAGCTTCTGGTGCGGTGAGCGACATTACCTGTAGCACAGGAAATTTTGAAGCCCAAGGAACAGAAGATGGCATTGGCTACTACATTGTGGTACCTCAAGAAGCTCCTGAACCCACAGAAGCGCAAATCAAAGCCGGTGAAAACTACGGTGATGTGAGCGTGGTAAATGCCGGACAGGCGAGCATGACTGCCAGTACAGCGCATGTATTTGCACTTTCCAATTTGAGCCACAGCACAGCCTACAGCATCTACTTTGTACTGGAAGACGCTGTGCCGCAATTCTCCAACGTAACCCGGGTGAACTTCACATCACAGGCTCCACCGACCCTTCAACTAACTACGGTGCCGAGCAGCACCTGTGCCCTCGAAGGAGATGGTACTGCTTCTGTAGCCGTGAACGGCGGTAAAGCACCCTATGGCTATGCATGGAGTAGTGGCGAGGAAAGCGCTGAGATCACCAACAAAGCAGCCGGAAGCTACGATATCGAAGTGAGCGATAGCGGAGGATGCCCTGTAGTGCAGGCTACGGCCAATATTGAGGTGAACGACCAAAGCCCTCCTGTGGTCATAGCACGCGATGTGTTATGCTACCTCAACGCGGACGGTATTGCTGAAATCAGTACCGACATGGTCGACAATGGCTCGAGCGATGACTGTGGCATCTCACACATGACACTGAGCCAAACCCAATTTTCATGTAATGCTGTGCAGGCTCCAGAAGGCCACACCGTTAGCCTTACCGTATTCGATGAGGCGGGCAATTCGGCCAGTGCCACCGCTCAGGTACAGGTGGTCGACACCATTGCTCCCATCGCTGCGGCTCAAGACCTCACCATCTTTTTGGATGCTCAGGGTGTAGCCAGCATTGATCCCGAAATGGCAGAGAATGGGTCTACAGACAATTGCTCAGTAGAGAACTTTCAGTTGAGTAAAACCCAATTTGATTGTGGCGATCTCGGCGCTCAGCAATTGACTTTCACTGCGAGCGATATCTCTGGCAACAATGCCAGCACAACGCTGCAGATAGAAGTACTGGACATCCTCGCTCCTGAACTTGAGGTGCAGGACATACAGATTGTACTCAATGCCCAAGGCCAGGCACAAATCGGCTATGAGGCCATAGAGACCCATGCCTTCGACAATTGTGGAATTGCACAGCGCTCCTTGAGCATAGAGCAATTTGACTGCAGTCATTTGGGTGAAAACCATGTACAACTCACAGCGATAGACGGCTCAGGAAATGAAACGACACGCACCGCCATCGTGAGCGTAGTAGATCAAAGCCCTCCCAGCCTCCTCACCCAGGATGCCAGTGTGGAGCTCGACGAGAATGGAAGCGTGACGCTCAATGCCGAGTGGGTACAGAATTTGTTTGATGCCGGCTGTACGGATAATTGTGGCATAGACCCCAACTCCTTCATCCTTGACAAGATGAGCCTGGATTGCTCCGATATTGGTGAGCACAGCTATACGCTCACTGTAGCTGATATGAGTGGAAATACAGCCAGCACAAGCGTACTGCTCGAAGTGGTTGACGCCCATGCACCTGTAGCAGCAGCTCAGGATGTGACCATCTTCCTCAATGCTGAGGGTGTGGCCACATTGGATGCCGAAAGCGTAGATGCTGGATCGAGCGATAATTGTGGCATTGCCGCAAGGTCGATCAACAAGCAGCAATTCTCTTGCGAGGATGTTGGCGAGCAGGAGCTATTTCTCACTGTGAGCGACTTCTTCGGCAACCAAGACCAAGCTTCATTCACACTTACTGTGGTAGACGAAATCGCTCCCGTGGCCAGCTTCGTAGAGAATGCTGTGGTATACCTCGATGCGATGGGCATCGCCACCCCACAGGCCAATGCTCTAATCGCAAGCCTGGAGGACAATTGTGCGGTAAGCACCACTGCTTTTGATGTGGAATTCTTCAACTGTAGCGATGTGGGCTTACGCCAAATAGGTTTTACTGCCGAAGATGTGCATGGCAATGTGACCACCATCAGCACGCAGATCACTGTAGCCGATACCGTGAAACCCGTTTTTGCGATAAGCAGCATAGAGCTCGAGCTTGACAGCGAGGGAATGGCGGCTCTCGACGAGGCTACTTTGATGCCATTTGCTTCGGATGCCTGTGGTATTGCTGAGATTGCCATCCAAAAGACCGACTGGACTTGTGAGGACTCAGGCAGCACCACAGAGATCGTGATCTTTGACATGAACGGCAATGCCACGCAGCGCAGCCTTCAGGTGAATCTGATCGACACCGAGGCTCCGAGCCTTATCGCCGAAGACATCGTACTCAGCCTCGACGCCAGTGGCCGTGTGAATCTGGATCCCTCCATGTTCAGCTTTGTGGCAGAGGACAATTGCAGCATTGCCAGCGTAGTGCTCAGCAAGACCCGTTTGGGCTGTGAGGATCTCGGTGAGACTGAAGTCACCATCACCGTGAGCGACCCCAGTGGCAACAGCACCTCTCAGACCATTCAGGTACAATTGCTCGACGAAATCGCTCCCACCATCATCTGCGAAGATGTGATCAAGGTGTGTGAGGGAAGCTTCAACTACCTGAACCATGTGGTGGCAGAAGACAATTGCCATGCTGAGCTCAGCCAATTGGTGGGTCCTGCGCCCGGCTCGGTGCTCAGTGCGGGTGAGTACTTCATGCAATTCATGGCCGAAGATGCCGCCGGAAATAGCACCATTCGATCTGCCGTTCTCCAGGTACAGGCTGCTCCGGAAGTCGATCTTGGAGGTGACCTCGAGGTAGCTATTGGCCAAACAGTGGAGCTCGTGGCTGGCAACAACCCGAATTACAGCTACCTCTGGAGCACCGGTGCTACAAGCCCTGCTATCAGCCTGGAGGTAACTGATGACATCAGCATCTCAGTGAGCGTAAGCAATGAGATCGGCTGTACTGGCGTCGATGAAATCTACATCACAGCTGCCTTCGCATTGGGTATTGCGGATCAGACGGATCTCGAATTCGTGATCTTCCCCAACCCGAGCAGCGACCGAATCAATATTCAGTTTGGCAATGGGCAGCAAATCTCCGATGCTGTATTGCGCATCACCGACCTGAACGGAAAATTGATTCATGCTGAAGGCATCTATCACTTGGGAGAAGACAAGCGCATAGAGCTTGAGCTCGGCAACTTGCCTCAAGGAATGTACCTGCTCACCATACAGAGCAAGCAAGGACAGATGAGCAAGCGCTTCTCTAAAATGTAAATCAATTGCTCCACAGCAATGACAAGGCGCAGCATCCTACAGGGTGCTGCGCTTTTGCTTATTGAACCCGGATAATGCATTAGAAAATCTATTACGTCCTAAAACTGCCTCAAAATAAGGCGTTTCTCCTTCACCATAGCGATGCTATGCCTCAGTCCTTAAAACGGCTTATTCTATCGCATTTGTAGCCTTCACTACGAAGTTCTAATGCATTATCCGGGTTGAAGCTCCTCGAAGGGCATCAACCTGAGACAGTCAGATGGCCATAGACGAAAAGGGCTTTTAGTGCGTTAAGGGCAGAGCAAGCCCCCGCTCCCTGCACAAGCGGTCAACAAAAATGATTGCCACATTAAAAATGTGCATTTTTACGGCTTCAAATCCCGAGCGATGAAAAAACGAACAATCTGGCTGCTTGCGGCACTTTTGGTATTGATTGGCATCATCGGAGTGTCAATTCGCTCCGGAAAAAGCGAAGTAGCAGGCATCACAGCCGAGGTGAGAAAAGGTGAATTCCTGGTAGACATCACCACCACCGGAGAGCTTGAAGCCAAAAATTCCGTGCAAATCCTCGGGCCACAGGGTACCCGCAACTACCGGATTTGGAATATGACCATTCAGGACATCATCGACGAGGGCAGCATCGTGAAGAAGGGTGACTTCGTAGCGAGCCTCGACCCGAGCGAACTCACCAACAACATCAAGGACGCCCAGCTGGAACTCGAAAAGATCGAATCGCAATTCATACAGACCAAGCTCGATACCACACTGGAAATGCGACAATCGCGGGATGAACTCATCAATCTGGCCTATGCCGTGGATGAGAAACAACTTGTGCTGGACCAGAGCCAATACGAACCCCCGGCCACGGTACGGCAGGCCGAGATCGACCTGGACAAAGCCAAAAGGGCCCTCGAGCAAGCACGGGAAAACTACAAGATCAAACGCAAGCAAAACGTTGCCAAGATGCAGGAAGTATCCCTGAATCGGCAAAAATCGGAGCGCACCCTTGAGGGCATGCAAGAGTTGGTGAAGAGCTTTCGCATCAAAGCGCCGGAGGATGGCATGTTGATCTATAAGAAGGACTGGAATGGCCGCCCGGTGAAAAAGGGCTCTCAAATCAGCGCCTGGGATCCGGTGGTGGCCACCCTACCCGATCTAAGTTCCATGCTTTCGGTCACTTACGTAAATGAAGTTGACATACGCCGCATCGCAGCGGGGCAGCGGGTTATCATAGGCCTCGATGCCTTTCCAGAAAAGGAGTATTCCGGCACCGTACTCAGGGTGGCCAATGTGGGAGAGCAAAGACCCAACTCCGATTCAAAAGTATTTCGGGTTACCATAGTGCTGGAAGAGCAAGACGAGATGCTGAGGCCGGCTATGACCACCAGCAACAGAATCATCACTGAGGCCGTGCAGGAAGTGCTCCACATTCCCCTTGAGTGCCTCTTCAATGCGAATGACAGCATCACCTACGTGTACCGCAAGGGCGCCATAGGCATTGAGAAACGTGAAGTAATGCTCGGGCAGAGCAACCGCAATCGGGTAGTCGTACAGGCGGGGCTCGAGCAGGGCGACATCGTGTACATGAGCGATATGGGTGATCGTGCCAAGGGCGAGATTGCACTGCTTCCGCAAATGGATGGTCGGCGCAGTGGAGACCGGCGGGAGAAAAAACCAAGTGAAGAGGCCAATCAAGGAGCAGAAGTCCAAGGAATTCTCGACTCTCTCATACACACTTTTGGCGAAAGCTTCACACCATGAATGAACGCACTTTAGCAGCCTTGTCCATTGCTCTTGAGGCGCTAAGGAGCAATCACACCCGATCTCTTCTCACGGCCTTGGGCATTATTTTTGGGGTGGCGGCGGTCATCGCTATGCTCGCCATCGGCAAAGGCACGCAGCAGGAAATCAATGAGCAAATGAAGCTCGTTGGGGTGAACAATATCGTGATCAGTCCGGAAACGGTGCAGAGCCAGGAAGCCCTCAGGGATCTGGAAGGCGCGAGGGAGAAGGAGAAATTCTCGCCGGGTTTGCGCCTGAGCGATGCCGAAGCTGTGATGGAGGTTGTGCCCAGCGTGCGCAAAATCAGTCCGGAAATTGTAATGGACACCTATGTGATCAGCCATGGCTTGCGGCGCTCGGCAAAGCTCGTGGGGGTGCAGCCGGTGTATTTCGAAATTTTCAATTTTCAGCTGGATGAGGGCCGGATGTTCAATGATATCCACCTACAGCGGGGCGATGCGGTCTGCATCATTGGCAAGAGCATCAAGAACCGTTTCTTTCCTACCGAAAGTCCGATCGGACAAAAAATAAAGGTAGGGCAACACTGGCTGGAGATCATCGGCGTGCTGGAGCAGCGGCTCATCAGCGATCAGAGCATCAGCAATCTCGGCATTAGAGATTACAATATGGATGTGTATGCTCCTTTGCAAACAGTGTTGATACGCTACAAAAACCGCGAATTGGTGACAGGGGCTATGATACAACAAGCCAACTCCAACGATGAAGAAGACGAGGAAGCCATGCGCCAGCGCGAAAGAAATTACCACCAGCTCGACAGGCTCGTGGTGCAGCTCGACAATTCAGAATTGCTGGCTCCCGTGGCCGACATCATCTCCAGGCTACTCGAAAGGCGGCACTACGGCGTGGTGGACTATCAGGTAGAGATTCCGGAGCTTTTGCTCAAGCAGCAGCAGCGCAACAATGAGCTTTTCAATTATGTACTGAGTGCCATTGCAGGCATATCTCTCTTGGTGGGTGGCATCGGCATTATGAACATCATGCTGGCATCGGTGCTGGAACGCATCAAGGAAATCGGACTCAGGCTCTCACTCGGCGCCAAGAAGCAGGATATCGTATACCAATTCATGTTTGAATCTATGCTGATCAGCATTGCCGGAGGCCTGATTGGGGTGATTCTGGGCATCGTTCTGGCCTACGCTGTGAGCCACTTTGCCGGCATTAAGACCATCATATCGCTTGGCTCCATATTCATTTCCTTTGGAGTGGCTGCCTCAGTGGGACTGCTTTTCGGCATTGCACCTGCGCAGAGGGCAGCCAACCAAAATCCAATCAACTCATTGCGCTATGAATAGATATGTGTATTTGCTGCTCATGCTCCTGGCTGTAAGCGGCTTTCCTGAGCTTCAGGCACAGAGCGTCACCACTTTGGGCTTGGGCGAAGTGATAGATATGGCAAGGGCCCAATCGCCGGCCGCCAAGCAGGCCGAAACCCGCCTCAAAAACCGCTACTGGCAATACCGACTCTTCAAGTCAAATTACAATCCGCAGCTCGCCGTGCAGGGGCAGATACCCGGCTACAACCGCGACTTCCTGAGCAACCGTCTGGATGATGGTACCATCAGCTTCATCGATAGGGAGCAGCTCAATAGCGGTGCCAACCTCAGCCTGCTGCAGCCCATTGCACTTACGGGAGGTGCCCTTTCGGTAAATAGCAATCTCAACTATTTTTCCGATCAGATTCTGGACCTCACCCGATTCAATACCACTGTGGTAAACGTACAGCTCAATCAGCCCATTTTCGGTTTTAACCGGCTCAAGTGGGATGCCCGTACAGAGCCGCTGCGCTACGAGGAGAGCAAGCGCAGCTTCGTGGAGGAGATGGAATTTCTCTCGCGCGAAGCGGTCGGCTTTTTCTTTGATCACCTCGATGCACAGATCAATTTTCAAATCTCCCAAATCAATCTGCTAAACAATGACACCATTTACAAAATAGAGGAGGGACGCTATAATATTGGCACCACAAGCCGGGATAAGCTGCTGCAAATTGAGCTTCAATTGCTCCGCTCAAAGCAGGAAGCCGCGCAGGCCCGACTCGACCTGGAGACCTCGGGCTTGCTCTTGCGAAACTATCTGGGTCTGCGCACCGCCGACACGCTCATCTTACTCCCGCCTGAGTACACTCCCGAGTTTGACATCCCGCTCGCCGACGCCCTGAATTATGCCCGACTGAACCGTGCCGAATATGTGGCATTTGAGCGACAGCGGCTTGAAGCTGCCAGAGATGTGGAGGAGGCGCGGCGCGAGCGCATTCAGACCAATCTCACTGCGGCATACGGTTTGAACAGCGCAAGCACATTACTCAATGAAGCCTGGAACGATCCCAATGTGCAGCAAAGGATTGACATCGGGTTCAGCGTGCCCATCCTAGACTGGGGGCGCAACCGGGCCCGCATCGAAACTGCCCTGGCCAATCAGGAATTGAATGAATATGTGATCGCACAAGACAGGGAGAGTTTCGATCAGGAGATCATCACATTGGTGAGGCGCTTCGTGATGCTGCGTCAGCAACTCGAGATCGCCAAGAAATCGGATGAGGTGGCCGACGAGCGCTACAAGGTGGCCCAAAACCGCTACCTCACCGGCAAGGTGGACATTACCAACCTCAATATTGCCCTTACGGAAAAGGACGAAGCCAAGCGCAGTTATGTGCGTGCCCTCCGCGACTTTTGGGTGGCATACTACGACCTCAGGCGGCTTACCTTGTATGATTTTGTTGAGGGAGCATTGTTGTATAGGGAGGAGGATTAGCAGGGATTTCTTATTCAGTCGCCAAAGTTCAATTGTTTTCAAGCCAAAACGAATTCGGGTGATAATCGTTCTGAATTCAAAACAATAATTGAAGCTTATCTTCGCAATATGACCCACCACATCTTCATCACCGGTGCAAGTCGCGGTATCGGCTTGGGCCTTCTTGAGCATTTTCTGCAAAAGGAGAAGTGCAAAGTATATGGATTGGCGCGCAGCGAGGCGGCGCTGAGCCATGAGCGCTACATCCACCACAGCTGTGATCTCTCCCAGCTCGATGTACTGCCGGATCAAGCGATATCCATATTGCCTGAAGTGGCAGCCGGCGATGCGGTGAGCCTCATCAACAATGCAGGTCTTTTGGGTGAAATAGGTCATATGGGCCGCACGGATGTATCGAGCCTGCGCGAGGTAATGGATGTAAATGTAAGCGCTGCTGCTATAATGATGGATGCCTTTATCAGGCGCTATGCCCGCCATCAGGGCAAAAAGGTAATCCTCAATATCAGCTCTGGCGCAGGCAAGCGGCCTGTCGATGGATGGGCGGCCTATTGCGCTTCTAAGGCCGCCCTCGATATGCTCAGTGAGGTGGTGGCCACTGAATGCGCCATGGACGACAATGACATTTGGGTGTTTGCAGTGGCCCCAGGAGTGGTTGATACACAGATGCAAAGCAAGATACGCTCCGCAGATGCCGCAGATTTCAGCAATGTGCAAGGTTTCATAGACCTCAAAGAAAACGATCAACTCAGCACTGCTGCCCAGGTAGCCGCCAAACTGGAAGAAGTAATCGAACATCCGGAAGAATTCACATCTGTCCTTTTGGATGTGAGGGATATCTAGGATTTGGAGGATACCTGCGAAGGATCGACCATCAGACATCCACTGTCATGAATCAGCGCTTTGTCGCAAACAGCTATAACGACCGTACACACTTTATTTCCAAAGCAGCACTGGCCTATTGTATTGTTATTTTTTGGATGTACACATTTCGATCCGCATCTGCCTGTTCGTAGCGTAATTCCATAATATAAAAACCCTTTGGAAGCTTTGAGGCTTCAATGTACTCAGGTTGTGCTTCAATGGCAATCATACGTGTTTGGAATACAGATTTTCCATCCAAGTGATAAATTGAAATCTGAGCCTCACCGCTAAGTGGAGGCACGATTTGAAAAGCACCTTTGCTTGGATTGGGATAAATGGAAAAGCCAAGCTTCTTATGGGAGGTACTGGTGCTTAAGACATCGTTGCAATTTTCACAGGTTCCAAAGCACACACTCTCTGAAACAAACGCAACAGGATCGACACTGAACCCCCTTGCTGTAGCACCAGTGCTTGCACTAATCGCGCATGAGTCCGGAATAAGCTCGGCATTGGTATCATTGGGGCCATTGTACAAAATATACCAAACATTGCTGTATGAAGGCGCCTCGAATTGGTACATGTAATTGCCGTCATCAGTCACATCCATTGCTACTTTCATGGACTGTGTAAAATTACCAGCAATGTGTAGGCCAGAAGGGTGAACGTTTATATCCTCCACATTCACGTTAATTTCCACCGTGGGAACCATTTCTGTGGTATAATAAATGCTGCTTCTTCTTATGATGGCCGCCGAAGCAAAAGCCTGATCAAAAGCGTTGGCGACCCCGATTTTCAATGATAGGTTTCACCTTGAATCAGGGGTGCCTGTGCGGAGAGTAGAACAGTGTGTCCAGGCATCCGGATACTATTGGGCAGGAATGGATTGTTGTTGATGAATTAAATGCTGTCATTCTGGTAATTGGGGTTTGCTTCAAGACAAGGATTGGGCAAGCCTGGTGGCATTGGAAGGCCAGCGTTTATGGTGTTAATTGCCACAGGAATTTCCGTTCCGGGTATCGTCGCAATGTTTTCCGCATTGTTGGTGAATGGGCCTTGTAATCCGGGGCCACTTAAAAATACGCCAAATGCATCATTGAATAGGCTGCAAGTGAAATGGGGATACTCCTCACTCGCGAATACATAGTCAAGTGAGAAAAGGGTACTGTCAGCAACGAAATCGAATTCCAGTACCGCGCAGTTGTTGACTGGTACGCCTGCTATGACTTCTAAATCGGGATCATCCTGAAAGTTTTCAAACACCGCAACACCGAGTGTCATTTGTGTCATTCTGTCTGCTCTTCCTGTTGACATCGCAACGCCCTCAGCTATAGGAAAAGGAGAGTTCGCGGTGGTTAAGTACCCACAGTGTGGTGAAATGTAGGTCTCAGCCGGCTCACCATTGTAGGTGATATTACTCACCTCAGTTCCTTGTCCGAGCATGATGTCATGAACGAAATCACTCATAGTCCAAGTGGTATCAATGCTTACTTGTGCTGAAGAAGTGTGTGAAAAGCCCAATACGGTGATGAAAAACAAAGGGCCAAGGACACGGAGGTAGTAATCTGTAAGATGCATAATTCTGATTGAGGGACTGAAAGTAGTAAAATGTTTGAAATCAAAGTTGAAATTGAATGTTTAAGTTTTGTTTCTTGCATTTGAAGGGGGGATTATGTAGGTCGAGCAGTTGGATCAGACTGCTCGATAGATTCGTCTCGTCGCAAGCGACGAGACAACTGTTTTCAGAAGCAAGTCCTTGAAACAAGCCGAATGAATGGTGCAACACCGCTAGCGAATCCAGTAAGTACGGGATGGGCAGACACAATTTATTCTCCACGAAGACACAAGAAAGCGAACACCTTCCTCAATTAATTATGTCGATTGCTGTAACCTGAATACAGCTTTCGAACGTAAAGCAGCTTAGCCCCTTAACTTGTACAACCGAAGCTCTCGATCGCATATGATAAGTATACTGGATAAAACCAATGATGGCCCGCAGGTAGGAATTAAAGGCAAACTAGAACTGATCCTCTTCCTCTCCACCTTAATGTCCTTGGGAGCCATTGCTTGGTTTCTGATCACCCTGCACCCTGCCTCTTGGTTTATTTCTTGTATTCCTTTGCTCTATGTAGTTTTCAGCATAGCCAACTACCGAGTCAATCGCACCTACCTGAGAAATTACAGCCTCTTTCGCGCAGTGACAATACTGAGCATCTTGCTCCCCTGCCTCATGCAAATACTTGCAGGCGGAGTGATCGCCTCAGGAGCAGTAATGTCATGGAGTATGGTAGCACTTTTTGGGATGAGCACCACCTTAAAGGGGCAAAGGCTTATGAAAATCGTGGCTTTTACCTTCGGCACGGTTTTGATCACTTTACTGCTCGACCCCATCGGGCGAATGTATTTTGAAGGCATACTCACTTACAATCCCAATATTCTACTCACAATCAATTTTATCGGTGCCTATGCCTCCATTTTCTTTCTGGGAAAAAGATTTGTCTCCAATAGCCGCCTGCTGCACAAGTCGCTCAAATCAGATCTCAGCATGCGGGATTCCATGCTCTCAGAACTCCGCGCCGAATGTTCTGAATTGAGCAGCATTCAAAGACATAATCTATCCATTCAACAAAGCCTCAAGACCCACGAAGACAGCCTGCGTCTCACCTTTTACAAAGTATTTTTGATCTACCACGATCCACACAGCCTCATGGGCACTTCCATTTTCACAAGTAGCGTGCTGGGCTGTAAAACATTGATTTCCTTCAATGCCAACGCGCGTGGATCCTACGGCGCTCAAATGGCCATGTGGTTTAAGCTTTGCGCAACAAGAATAGTAGCAGAGGGCACTTGCTACAGCCCATTGGACTTTGCCCAGCGCTTTCAGGAATTGATTCAGGCAGAGCTTAGCCCCCGCTTGGACGAGGCTTTTTCCGACTTTTCTCTGGGTATTTTGGCTTACCACACCGAAGAAAAGGAAGTTGTAGCGATGGCTCTCGGTGCCGAAGCATGTGTATACCGGAGGAGCAATGATACAATGGAAATTGTGGGAAAAAGCACTGCGGGCCTGGGCAGAAACACAGAGCTCGATGCCTCCATGATGCAGAAGATCAAGCTGGATGGAGATGAAGTCATTTATTTGTGCTCCAATATGATCAACTTCCATAGCCGAGAGAATTCAGCGGAGAATGACAAGCCTCAAAAAGCCGGATTTCTTGAAACCATGGTACCGAAATTGGACAAGGAATTCATGGTCGACCAGCGCAATGAACTCAAACGTGCTGCCCGCAAATGGTCTACAGAAAATGATGAAAATACGGATCTCATCGTGGTGGGCTTTGAAGCGGAATAAACAAAACCCTACACCCTCATCAGATAGATAGGCTGCTTATCGAGCGCCTATGAAAAAGAGGTAAATCGTCTTTTCAAGCCCAAGATCATCAGGACCTCAAGGCTCCAGAGGAAAGCTGCGCACATAGAGCCCCGCTTCAACTTCATCGGTTTTCTCGCAAGAGAGGAATATGCGATTGGGGCTTACAAAGGTGATGGCCTCTAGCTGCCAATCGAGCGGAGACTCCCAAAGTGCGTATCTTTTGGCTTTTGCCAGAGAGGCATTTCCAGAACCAAAAAAATCGCTGCCCACAAAACCGCTGAAATGCCAGATAAAGGGCTGCTGATGCTTTTTGCCATAGCCCAAAAGGAGCAGGTGCTTGCCCGTAGGACTCAATGATGCGCTGGTGATGCGGCCTTGCACATCGAAGCTGCCATGGCGCTTGGCAGGGTATTCTCCGGGGGCTTTGGGCAGGGCGTAGAGGGTGGTTTGGTGGTCATTGCGTTGCTTGGTGAAGAGGTACAAGCTATCGCCCATGGCCACCATGGCCTCGCAGTCGAAGGCATTTTCCTTCTTCTTACCGTCAAATACCTTCTGCTCGGGATAGTGAAAAGCAATGATTTCGGCCTCGACTTCTATCGGACTATTGGCAGGGATTTCGCTCAGCTTAAGCCTCACAATTTTCAAGTCGCGGCGATGCCCCTTATTGTTGCCGAAATCTCCAATGTAGAGATAATCCTCATCGCTCGTCAGGGCTTCCTTATCGGAAAAGCTGATACCGCGAACCACGATGAGCTGAGTAGTCTCAGCTGTAGAGGTATCCACGCGGTAGAGGTAGGGTAACTTATCGTCGCTGAGGGAGTAGAGCGAGCCGCCAGCCCAGGTGAGGCCGGAGCTCTCATCAAGTTCTGCGCTGAAGGGGCCCACCCGCTCTAGCGCGAGCTCCTGAGCATGGAGCAGTGTGCTGGCGCATAGCAGGCTCAAGGCCAAAATGGAATAATACAGGTAGGATGCTTTCATGAATTGCGAAGGTAGCAAAGTTTGAGCCAGAAGCTCAGCAAGAAGAGATCCTATGATGCAGGAGCTTCTCAAATGCTTGCTGTCAGGCTGAGCCACCTTAGACCACTTCAGCAGCTGTTGAGGGGCGGATCCATCACATCTTGACTACATCATACCAAAGGAGCATGAGCAATGGCATTCGCATTCAGAAAAAATCACTTGACTGATGAGCAGAGGTATGAATGAGTATAAAATGGGATTTGATGTAGTATTTGCGGAAGCCAGGAGCGACTTGCAAGAACTGAACCGAGATTAAATGCTTACATTGTAGTAGTCAAAAATTTAATCGAATAGCAACATGAAACACCTGTTACTCCCCTTTTCATTCTTTTTGGGTATCGGCATGGCCCTTGCCCAAAACAATCCCATCGACTTTGAGCCGGGAGGCTTTGGTGCCGATTGGACATGGTCTACCTTTGAAGCTCCCCAAGGTGCGAGCGACCCCGACTTCAACGTTGTGGCCAATCCTTTCGCCGATGAAGCAAACCCTTCGGACAATGTAGCGGAGATCGCAATCGAATACCCCTCAAGCGAGCCCTGGGGACAGGCGGGATGCGAATCACAGCACGGCGCCGACCTCGGTGCATTCTCTTTTACCTCCGAAAACAGCACCGTGACCCTCCAATTTTATCAGGTGGGATTCGCCTCCAACGTGGCACTGAAGTTTGCCACTCCCGAAGGAGCTGCCTTTTTCGAACAGATTTTCACCAACGATCTGTCAGATCAATGGGTGACCGCCACATTCGACATGTCGGAGTGGATCGGTGATCCTCTTGGTCAGCCCGATCAGATCATCTTCTTCCCGAGCTACGGACCGCGTGAAACCGGACATACCGTGTATTTCGACAATGTTGTTTTTGGCGAGGCAGGCCCATCACCTGATGACCCACAAGAACCTGCACCCGACCCCACAGTTGATGAGGATCTCGTGCTTTCGGTATACAGCGACACCTACCAAAACAATGTGGTGAGCGACTTTAACTTCAATGCCTTCCAAGGAGGTGGTACCGTATCTGAAATCCAGATTCAGGGAAACAATACGGGTAAGATTGAAGGACTCACCTTTTACGGAGCGGAGTGGACAGCAGCCGATGTGAGCGAGTTCGACTTTGTGCACCTCGATTATTATGCCACCACGAGCACAGCCTTCAATTTTTACATCATCGATCAGAACGCCGGTATTCCCGGCGGCGCGCCCGAAGAGCCACGATTTGCTTTTGGGCCGGGCGGTGATGCCCCCCTGGTACAGGGAGAGTGGGTGAGCGTGGACATGCCACTGGAGCACTTCCTTGATTTTCCCACCGGACCGTTCAATTTCAATCTGGAGAATATTTTTCAGTGGAAATTTGACGGAAACGGCACCCTCTACTTTGACAACGTATACTTCTTCAAGGATGAAACGGTGGATGTAAGCAATATCCAAGCCAGTGATTTCCACATTTTCCCCAATCCAGCCAAGGAGTCCTGGAACATCGATGCCGGTGGTCTAAACATGCTGAGGATTCAGGTATTCAATGCAGTTGGGCAGCAAGTATGGGCGGCAAGCCCGCAGAGCAGTCTTGTGCAGATCGAAGCGGGCAACTTGCCTGCAGGGCTGTATCTGGCGCGCATCGAAAGTGCTGAAGGTGCAGCTGTGATTAAGCTTATCAAGCACTAAGTCGGGCCTGCTGAAAAGCGACGAAAACATGGGTTAAAAATGATTTAAATCCTACTCTCGGGATAAAACTGTTTGCCTTTTGAGTGCTTATTTCAAAAAACCGTGCTTTGTACGAAGCTCCCGTCGTCTCATCAGCTGTGCACCGTCTGTTTCCCCGTCTGCATCTTGCAGTATGTCAATACAGCTGCATTTTGACGGGTCACAGCCGGCACACATCTGATTTTTTCAGCAGACCCTAAGTCAGCCTTTCGAGGAAAATATTGGACGCAGCATCCGTGAGGGTGCTGCGATTTTTTTTGCCTTGCGCTGCTTAGGAGCATCAGCGTAGACTTCGCAGGCAGTACCGCAGATTCCTGCCAATCCCGATCCGGCTGTCGTGGCATGAAGGCCGCAGGCTATTGGAGATTAGCAGAGCCCGTTGTCTTTCAAGCCTTTCAAATAAGTGTAAAAATTCGTTAATTTACATCCTTAACATTAGGCTAAACCTGACTTTACATACCTCCTGCACTTTATGAACACCTTTCGCTCTCAACCAAAGCTTCTTCTGCTGCTATGCTTGTCTCTGACAATGCATTCTCTGTCAGCTCAGCTGCTACCCTCCTTCAATGAGGCTTTTCCACACACTGAAGCTGAGGCGGCCGCTGCAGCCATGCTACCTGGCGGGGATAGCAATCACTGGCCTCAAGGCCAGGCAGCAGGCGAAGGAGAACTGCTGCCAGCACCCCATTTTTCAGATGTTTCGGGATTCTATTCAGAAGCCTTTAGCCTGAGCTTGAGCTGTGAGGATGCCAATGCCGATATCGTGTACACCCTCGACGGCTCTGAACCCAGCATTGAAAACCTGGGAGGGAGTAGCTACCAATACCGCAACCAATACGAAGAGTTTTATTGGCACAACCCCGGGCCTCTGCTCACACAGAGCTACACCTCGCTGAGCTACAGCGGCCCTATCCCGATCAGTGACAGAACCCATGAAGCCAATAAGCTGGCAAGCATTACCAGCACATATAACCAGGATCCCAACTACATTCCCAACTATAATATTCCAAAAGCAAGCGTGGTGCGGGCCCGCTGCTACAGCAATGGAAGTGCCGGTAAGGTGACCACCCACACCTACTTCGTGAGCACAGAAGGCAGCTTCGACCATCAGCTACCCATACTCTCACTGAGCGTAAACGAAGATGAATTTTTCGATTACAACAAAGGCATCTATGTGGCCGGAGTAGATTTTGACAGCTGGCGGGCCGCCAATCCTTTCGCCTTTCCTAATGGTGGAACGCAGGCGAACTACAGGCGCCGAGGCATTGAAACTGAAAAAGTAGGCCATCTGCAGTATTTTGTGAACACGGAGGAGGTACTCAGCCAGGGAGTTGGCTTGCGGATGCACGGTGGCTGGTCTCGCGCCCACTGCGTGAAGAGCATTCGGGTGTATGGGCGCTCCGCATACGATGAGCAGAGCAGCCTGGATTACCCACTCTTCAGTACCTCGGATGATGCGAGCTACAAGCGCGTCTTCTTCCGCAATTCGGGCAATGACTACAACAGTACCTACCTGCGCGATGCTTCCATACAGGCCGCCGTTCGCCACTTGCGATTTGACACCCAAAACCACCAGCCCGCAGTGGTGTACCTCAACGGAGAGTACTACGGAATGCTCAATATGCGCGAGCGCTATGACAAGCACTACATCAAGCGCAACTACGGCATCGATGAGGAGGAACTGGATTTGCTGACAAGCAATGCTGAAATCAATGAAGGCAGCAATAGCAACTTCCTACAACTGCGGAGCTATATATCCAGCAATGACCTTAGCGATCCCACCCACTATCAGTATGTAATCGAACGCCTGGATCCGGACAATTTTATGGATTACCACATTGCCCAGATCTATATCGACAATACCGACTGGCCGGGAAATAACATCAAATTCTTCAGGAAGCAAACTGCCGGCTACGAGAGCGATGCGCCATATGGGCAGGATGGCCGCTGGAGATGGCTGATGTACGACACAGACTTTGGCCTCAATATGTACGGCAGCGACAACCACGCGAACAATACCCTTGCCTTTGCCACGGCACCCAATGGCCCGGGATGGCCCAATCCGCCATGGTCTACCGTGATTTTGCGCCGATTGCTCGAAAATGAGGGCTTTCGCCACGAATTCATCAATCGCTTTGCCGACTTGATGAATACCGCCTTCCTGCCCGATCGGATGAACGCCATCATCGACAGCCTGGCCGATGCCATCGCCCCTGAGCTCCCTGCCCACAGCGCGCGATGGAACCGACTGAACAGTTGGCAGAGTGGCATTGCCGCCATGAAGAGCTTCACCAATCAGCGCCCACCCTTTCAGCGCAACCATATCCTGAATCAATTTGGCCTTACAGGCACGCTTGAGCTCAGCCTGGAGGTGTCGGATTCTGAACATGGCCACATCCGGGTAAACAGCATCGAGGTGAAAACAGGCACGCCGGGCATCCCCGAGGAGGCCTATCCCTGGCAAGGCATCTACTACAGGAATGTGCCTATGAGCTTCAGCGCAGTGCCGGCGCCGGGATATACTTTTCTGGGCTGGGAAGGTGACACCGAGGCTGAGGGTGCAAGCTTCACTCAGGCCTATGCTTCAGGTGAGGTATACTTGAAGGCGCTTTTCGCAAAAGATGAGAGCGCCAATAGCGAAGAGCTAAGCCTTCATTACTGGCATTTTAATGATCTCGATGGTGAGGTGACTTTGATCCCTGCCGACACAGGCGCTGTGGGCGATGGCATCATCACCTATCCAGGAAGTGGCGATGGCTACATGGACGATGTGAATGACGGCAGCCCTATTAAGCTCCTTTTTGGCGAAAGCCCGGGAAGCGCCCTGCGCGTGCGCAACCCGAGTGACAGCCGACACCTGCTGATCGAGGCCTCCACAGAGGCTTATGCCAATATCAGCATAAACTATGCTGCGCGCCGCACCAGCAATGGCGCTACCAAGCAAATACTGAGCTACCGCACGGAGCCATCCGGCTCATGGATACTGCTCGACAGCATCGACATCGGGACAGATTATGCTTTCTACTCCTTTGACCTGAGCCAGGTGGATGCCGTCAATGACAATGAGCACTTCGCACTGCGCATCGACTTTGGTGGGGAGAATGCAGACGGCCCTTCCGGAAATAACCGCCTTGACAATCTGAGCATCAATGGCACCGCAGCGGGTGAGATTGCCTTGGATTACCTTCCCCTCGCCCAACAGGATTTTAGCTTTACCGACTGGAACAGTAGCAATCCTGCGGGCACTTATCCCGGTTTCATGCGCTTTCACTGGAGTGAAAATCCCAGCGACTCTCTCTTCGATGTGCATGCAGATGCCACAGGCCTCTACGACTGCGGCTACGCTTTGAGCAACCGCCCCCGCATCACTGGTCTCGGGGAGGATGGATTTTCCTTCTTGAGCACAGGCAATCCGCAGCACAATGACTGCAGCAGCAGCGAGGCCTCGCCCACCCGCTATGTGGGTAGCGCCAGCATAGCATTGAATACCCAGGGAGTGAGTGCTGCTGAAATGACTTGGATAGCTGGCTTGCAGAGTGTGGGCGCACGCCAATTTGCCGTAAGGCTACAGTACCGTACATCGGGCAGCGGCCCTTACAGCGATCTGGGCCTGCCGGTGACATACTCCTCGGCCGATAAGATGGCCGGGCACGAAGCGCATTTCGAAATAGAGCTGCCTGCGATGCTGCTGGGCCAGCCTCAGCTCCAGCTGCGCTTCGTGTACTATCAGGAAGAAGGCGACAGCGGCAATCGTCCGGCCATCCGCATAGATGATGTGCACATTGGCGCCACAGAATTCGGGACAGTATGCACAGCCAGTGGAGGGGTGCTCGAAGCACCTGCAAACCGCAGTTTCTGTGTGGGCACAGGGAGCTTCCAAGGCATACCCGTCACGGCCACAGGGGCTAGCGGCTCCCTGCAGCGCTGGGGCCTAATTGCCGCCAATGGAGATATCATAGCCACGCGCACCAACAATTCGCTTTTCAATCTGGACAGCTACCCTCCGGGCAATTACAGCATTAGGCACATACGCTTCGAATCTGACGTGGACAATCTGGGCTCGATAAGCAATGTATCGCAGGTGGGGCAGCTCAATGGTTGCTATGGACTTTCGTCAAATGCCATCAACGTATTCTTGCGGGCGGAGCCCTTACCTGGCATACTCAGCGCAGTGGGCCCTACCAGTTTTTGTGCAAACCAATCGCAGCAAGTGCTTCTCACCCTGAGCGCCAGTGGTCATACGGGGCAATTTGGACTGTACGGAGTGGTGAGCAGTCCCGGGCAAGATGTGGTGGCAAGCAGTGCCTCGGGCAGCATCAATCTGAGTGGTTTGGCAATAGGCAGCTATCTGGGAGCCCACCTGAGCTACGAGCAAGGGGTATCTCTGGCAGGCCTGAGCAATGCCTCCGATCTGGAGGGATGCTACGCCCTTTCGAATTTGATTCCCATCAACATTGTAGCATGCGGAGGCCTTGAATTGCGCGCAGACCCCAACCCAACACATGGGCCGAGCCGCATAAGCTTTAGCAGCGCAGGCAGTGATTTCGGACTGCTCGAAGTGTGGGATATGAGTGGCCGGAGGGTGGCCAGCCTGTGGCAGGGGCAATTAGAGCCCGGTACCGAATACTACAGCGACTTCGATGCCACAGGACATCCACCCGGGGTGTACCTGATACGCCTGAGCAGTGCAAATGCGGTGGAGGTATACAAACTGGTGATAGGTCTCTGAGCTCACTGATCGAGGCTGAAATGGATTGGAAAGCTGTGAGCGGGGCATTCCGGCCTTTGCTCGTGTCATTTTGACACTTCCAAGCCCCTGCCCCGCCCTTGCTCCATTCTCTCATTTTTTCCGAAAGGGGATTCCTACCTTCAAGCCATGTCCTTAAAACCCTTTGATGATGAGAAAAGCAAATTACCCTTACGTGGCTCTGCTCTTTGCAATTCTCACATGCGCTCAGGTCTGGGCCCATATGCCTGCAGCGGGCATTGACACCCTCCGACCGGCCTCGCAGATTGAATCCGTAACAGTGTTCACCTCCGGGGCCCTTGTGACCCGGCAGCTGGGGCTTACGCTGAAAGCGGGGCAGCACTTTCTCCTGCTGCAGGGATTGCCGCTCGAGATCGACCCGGCAAGTATAGAGGTGAAGAGCCCGGATGCCTGCACCGTGTTGAGCGTAAAGCATTTTAGCGAGGTGAAGGCTCAAGCCAAAAAGTCGGCAAGCTATCTGAAAATCGAGGATGAGATACAGGCCCAGAAGCGGCAGCTCAAAGCCATCAAGCAAGAGGCCGAGGTGTATGGGATCGAAGAATCCATACTCCTCGACAACAGCTCTCTGAAGGGAAAAGAAGCGAGCCTCAGCGTGGAAGAAATCAAGCAGGCAGCCGACTTTTACCGCAGCCGCCTCAACGAAATCCGCAGGGCCATAGCCGTGCTCGACATCCGGGCCGAAGAGAAGCTGGAGCAGATCAAAAAGCTGCAATCCTCACTGGGCGTATACGAAACTGCGCGTCACAAGCGCAGCAGCGAGCTGCTGATCAGGCTGCGCTGCAAGGAGGCCTTCAAAGACAGCCTGCGCCTGCGCTACTACTGTCCCTCGGCGGGCTGGTCACCGAGCTACGACCTGCGCGTCACCGAGGTGAAAGCGCCCCTGCAAGTGGGTTACAATGCGAGCATCTACCAAAATACGGGCGAAGACTGGAATGAAGTACAGCTCAAGCTCTCAAGCGGCAATCCCCGATTGAGCGGGGAAAAGCCCGAACTGGAAGACTGGAGGATAGGAAGGCATGCACCCCGCATACAAGCCAATACTGCCGGCGAACACAGCCAAGGTGAAGTGAGGGGAAAATGCACGGACGAGGAAACGGGAGAAGCACTGCCCTTTGTAAACATTGTGATCAAGCGAGGGGATCAATTCCTGACCGGTGCCACCAGCGATTTTGATGGCAATTTTGTGATCAAGCCCATTCCAAGTGGCACCTATGACCTGCAGGCCAGCTATGTGGGCTATACATCCAAATTGGTAAGGGGCCTGAGTGTGAAAGACCAAATGATCACCTTTCAAAACCTCGAACTGGAAAGCAGTGTAAAACTGGACGCATTCGAAATAGTGGAGTATAAGGTACCGTTGATCGATCGGGATGGTGGTGCCTCCGGTTCCGCGGTAAGGCGCGATAATATAGCACGCATGCCGGGTCGCTCGGCAGCCAGCATCGATAGTCGTGGCGCCCGCCAAACGGGGAGCTTCTACTATGTAGATGGCATCAGGGTGCGGGGCAGCAGTGAGCAGGCCCTCGAGGAGCAGCGCATTGCCAGCCTTGTGGCGGAGCAGCTCGACCTTGCTTTGCGCGAAAATGTGGCGCATCGAGAGTACCCGATTGAGGAGGCATTCAGCGTGCGCAGTGATGGCCGCGACTACCAAGTGATCATACAGGAATTGGAAGTGTCGGCAAACTATGTGTACCACCTCATCCCAAAACTGGACAGCGATGCCTTCCTCACGGCCCAAATCGCCGATTGGGCATCACTCCAGCTGCTACCCGGCCCTGCAGCGGTGTATTACAGGGGCACTTTTACCGGTTACACACGACTCGATCCTGAGTACACGGGCGACACCCTTCAGGTATCATTGGGGCGGGACCGCAGCATTGTGGTGCAGCGCAGCGGGCAGCGCGAACTCAACGACCGCCAATTTGTGGGAAACAAGATACGCGAAAGCCAGCACTGGAAGCTGAGCATGCGCAACAATCACCCAAGCAAGGTCAAGGTCATACTCTACGATCAATTTCCCATTTCGGAAATCAAATCGGTGCAAGTTGATTTGCAAGACCATGATGGCGCTGTGGTGGATGAGCGCCGCGGTGTGCTCCAATGGGAAATCGATCTGCCCGGCAATGCCCTCGAGGAGCGCCATTTCAGCTATGAACTGCGCTATCCTCAGGGAAGTTTGAGCATGTTGCGATAAGTCTTTTCCTTGTTGATTCCGGCCGCCGGGGAGATCCAATTGGACATTTCCCGGCGGTTTTTTTGACTGCTCATGCAAGATTTAGGGAAAACCCCGATAAAAGTGCTTCCGCTTGTAGATAATTTTGGCGAGACCAATGATTATTTACAAAAACCAAACCTCATGAAAAATTTTGCCATTCTCGTTTTGCTTGCAGCTTGTCATACCATAAGCGTGCAGGCACAGGAACTGCCGGCTGGCAGCCTCGACCCCAGTTTTCAAGCAGGTGCAGGACTCGAAGCCTCGCCGGTGCTCTTCAGGGGCATATGGGTGCTGCCCAGGCCCGATGGTGGAGCCTTTATTTGCGGAGATTTTATCAGCTACGACAATGAGCCGGCCGGAAGCTTCAGGGCTGTGCAGCCCACGGGAGAGCTCGACGCAGCCTTCAATGCCAATTATCCCTGCACGGGGCCGGTACACGGCATGCAATTGCTCGACGATGGCCGCATCTTGCTGGCCAATACCACCCAATGCGATGGCGAAAATTCCGGGAAGGTGAGCCGATTATTGCCCGACGGAAGCCTCGATCCCACATTTGATCCCGGATCGGGATTTGCCGGCGGCAACCTGACCGTGAGGGCAGCAAGAGCGCATGGCGATAAGACTTGGGTGGGTGGCGATTTTCACACCTTTCAGGGTCAGCCCGCGCGCTTTCTAAGCCGCCTGCTGGATGACGGCAGTCCCGATCCTGAGTACAACCACATGTTCAATGGTGCCGCCTACGATTTCGCCAATGGTGGAATCTGGCAAGTTCTGGTGCAAGATGATGACAAAGTGATCATCATCGGTCGCCTCTGGACATTTGATGAAGAGCTCTTCAGCTGCACACGGCTCAATGCCGATGGAAGCCCTGATACAGAATTCAATAACAACATAGCCAACCTTAACGGAAGAATAAGCAGAATCCACCTCTACGAAGATGGGCGTATGCTGGCCATGGGTGGTTTTACGCAGTATGGCAGCACGCCAGCTTTTCGTTTGTGTAGGTTACATGCCGATGGCAGTCTCGACGACACATTTGTATCTGCCGCCAACAGCATCAATACCAGTATGAGCGTGCCCACACGCTTTTCCGACATGGCAGTGCAAGAAGATGGCAAGATTGTAGTGGTCGGCTGGTTCAATGAAGTAGGTGGTCAGTCCCACGGCAGCATTTTCAGACTGATGCCCGATGGCAGCTTTGATGAAAGCTGGATTTCCGGTTCGGGATTCAATTTCCCCACTACTGAAGTCGCGATCGCTGCCGATGGAAATCTATTTGTAACAGGAAGTTTCTGGGGCTACAATGGAGAGTCGACCGGAGCCTTGATCAAATTGCTTAGCAATCCCCTCACCCTTACGGCAAATCAGGACATCGAGCACAATACCGATATACTTGTCTATCCCAATCCCACCAAGGGCCTCACACAGATTGATGCTCCCTTTTTGATAGAACATCTGAGCGTATTTGATGTGCAGGGCAGGCAGCTTCGCAGGCTGGTAGTGCCCAAGGTGCAAAGCTGGCAAATTGATCTTTCGGAGCTCGGGCCCGGTATATACCTCCTGCTCGCTGAGGGCGGAATGCAGCATGCCATAAGTCGACTGCTGATCGAGTGATGGCTGATGGCTTGATCAATGTGGATTAAACTGCTACCGCTTCCGCAAAAGTTTTTAGCGGCATTGCGCGCGCTACCATTGGGCTCTACACCGCAGAGCCCAATGGCGAGGTCGGAATCCATCCCGATGTGGGGGCTTTGGAAGAGCTGGCTGCTGTAGACTTTGAAGATTCCGCTATTATGCACCAATAGGGCTATACATAGCTGATATCGTCGATTAAGGGAGTATGGAGTGCGAGAGACCTGTGCACCAATTCTTTCAAATCGTAGAGACGCTGCTTGCTGCAACAAAAAACAGCTCCCAAAAGACCCCAAGTTTCTAGCATTTTGCGATCAATCAGTACGCAGCCACCTTCAGCAATCATCAGAAAATCTACATCCCGAAGTCATCCAAATCGATACGCTGCATCTAGCATTAAATACTTTGACAATCAGCGCTTGACTGCGATGCGCTCCACATGAATCCCTTTATTGGTGATGATTCGCAAGAGGTAAATACCACTTGCCAAATTCGAGAAATCTGCTTGAGCTTCGAATGTTTCAGAATACTGCAATCGCCTGCCTGAAAGATCAGTGAACTCCATACTTCGGAAGCTGTGGAAGCTTTGGTCAATGCGTATCATCAGTATGCCCGAGGTGGGGTTTGGATATACAGTTATTCCTTGCAGCTTTTGATATCCAATGCCCAAATTGTTCAGGTCAAAGACCTCCGAAAGGGCTGAACAGCCATCCGCATTGGTCACAAAGACGGAATAAAAGCCATTCTCCAGCGGGGTGTACACTTGGTCATTGGCGCCCTCTATGGGTACATCGTTCAAAAACCATTGGTAAGCCGTTCCTTCAACAGTGCTCAATATGATGCCATCAAAATTGATTGTGGGCGTTTCAGGGAGTGGATGCAGTTCAACGGTGGTTTGAGTGGAAACTTCGCAATCGTTGGCATCTATGATGGTCAAGGTAAAGACTTCATCCTGCTCAGCACAATAACTTGTGTTGAGCGCTTCTGGATTGCTAAGCTGCGCACTGGGAGACCAAGTTGCCGATTGAATTCCCATATTGACCTCAGGGGTGAATTCAATGCAGTCACCAAAGCACAAGAGGCTATCAGCCCACAGCGTAATCACCGGCAAGGGGAATGTTTCGATACGCACTGAATCAATTAAGGTACATCCTTCAGACCCGGTGGCTGAAAGGATATAAGTGATTGAACTATCTATTGTGGCAATAGGATTTGAAAGCGTTGGATCGCTTAATCCCGCAGTGGGTGACCATGCATAGATGCCTCCCGGTGTGGCTGAGAGCTGTACGCTGCTTCCCGGGCATGCTATGGTATCGGCACTCATCAGCTGGGGACCTTCCAGCACAGATATCAATACGGAATCGCTCGCAGTGCACCCAAAGCCATCACTCACTTCGAGAAAGTAGGTGATGTCTTCTGTGATAGTAGCTACGGGGCTGGCGCTTGTCGGGTCATCCAGGCCGGTGTCGGGTGTCCAGCTGTAATTAAGATTGGGATTGGCCTGCAGGGTCAATTCAGAATTGGCACAAACCGCTGTATCGCCCATGAGGCCTGTTTCGATGCTGTCAAAGATCACCTCATAAGTAGCAGTGGCGGTATTCGGGGAGGCGCAGGCCAGCGATGAGATGAGGGTGACAGAAATGAGATCGCCTTCGCTTACAGAATCTAGGAGCAAGGTCTGGGCATCAGAGCCTGTGGTGTTGCCATTCAGCTCCCATTGAAAGATGGGATTTGCACCTTCACCTGTCACCACTGCGCTGAGTCCAAGGCTTCCACTCTGGCATAGTGGATTAGTCAAATTGTCTTCAATAGACACTGTAGGTACCACATCGTCAATGACAATATCATAGCCATTATCTGGGCCCACGTATGACGGGTTGTCGGCTACTACCCGGATGCGGTACTGACCTGGAGACGTGCCTGGCGGAATGCTGGCAGTAATCACTCCGGAACCATAAATGAAGGGCGTGGAGGGGTAGCTTCCTATGTTTACAGGATTGTCGAAACTTCCTGCAGCATCGCTAAGCTGGGCGGTGAATACATTGGCTGCATCCCAATAACCCCGCCCATGGAAGGCTACAAAGATGGTGCTGCCCGGACAAAAGGTATTGTCATT
>SLDS01000023.1 GCA_007125175.1 Flavobacteriales bacterium | reverse complement strand
GGTAAAAGACATTTTTGATAAGTGGGACCTCCACGCTGAGCAAATTGGAGAGGTGACCGAAGGCGGCATGCTGCAGTACTTCATGGACGGAGAGCTCGTAGCCGAGGTGAAAGCCCATGACCTGGTGCTGGGCGGTGGTGCCCCGGTGTATGACCGGGAGTACCGTGAGCCAGCTTATTTTGCGGAAAGCAAGAAATTTAAGATCGAGCAGGTGCCCCTTCCGGAAAATCTGCCCGAAGTGGCCATGGAGCTGCTCGCCGCGCCCAATATATGCAGCAAGCGATGGGTGTACGAGCAGTACGACACCATGGTGGGCACCGGCAATATGGCCACCAATGCCCCCAGCGATGCAGGCATTTACAACCTCAAAGGCCGCAAAGGTGCCCTGGCCATGACGGTGGATTGCAATGCCCGCTACGTGCACGCCGACCCCAAAACGGGCACCGCCATAGCCGTGGCCGAAGCCGCGCGCAACATTGTGTGCAGCGGTGGGGCCCCATCGGCCGTTACGAATTGCCTCAACTTTGGCAATCCCTACAATCCGGAGGTGTACTGGCAGTTTGTGAACGCCATTGCCGGGATGGGTGAAGCTTGCCGCAAATTCAGCACCCCCGTAACCGGCGGCAATGTGAGCTTCTACAACCAAACGGTGCGCGAAGGTGAGCCCACTGTACCTGTATTCCCCACGCCTACCATAGGCATGATCGGCATCCTCAAGGACAAGAAGAAGCGCATGACCCTCGACTTCAAGGAGAAGGGCGACCTCATCTTCATGATTGGCGAATCGCAAAACTGCATCAACTCCAGCGAGTACCTCGTGCGCAAGCACGGTGTAAGGCTGAGCCCGGCACCGCACTTCGACCTGGAGCGGGAGTATGCCGTGCAGCAGGCCGTGCTCAAGCTCATCGACATGGGCCTGATCAATGCCGCCCACGATGTAAGCGATGGAGGCCTCTTCACCGCCCTCGTTGAGATGGGCATACACCGCCACATGGGCTTCGACATCACCGCCGATGCCGACGTGCGCATGGATGCCTTCCTTTTTGGCGAAAGCCAGAGCCGCATCATCGTAAGCCTGGAAGGAGAGCGCGAAACCCTCTTCATCGAGACCCTCAGCGAGCTGGGCATCCCCTTCACCCTCCTGGGCCACGTGACCCGCGGCAAGATGGTGGTGGACGATCAGCACTTCGGCTTCATTGACGATGCGGCACAGGTGTACCTCAATGCATTGGGCGAGAAGATGGAGGGGTGATGGCTCGGGCATATCCCGATGGAAATTTGTATATTTGTCTATACTGACCGACAGAATTTCATGGAAACGATCATTCTCAAATTAGATATGCGCAGCAAAGGGGCAAAATTGCTCAAGGAGCTGATCGATGAAATGTCCAAAACGAACAAAGGTATTCAGGTTGAAAAGTCTCCATATGACCCGGAATTTGTGAGGATGGTCAAAAAAAGTTCGGGTAGCAAAAACAGGACTGAGGTTGATCCCAAAAATCTATGGGCAAGTATCGAATAGATCTGACGGATTTAGCCAAAAAGCAACTTAAAGAGCATCGAAAGGCAGGCGATAAAGTCACGCTTGCGAAAATTGAAAAGATATTTGAAGAGCTCTCTGAACATCCCTTTGAAGGAAGTGGCCAACCTGAAGCGCTTAAATATGATCTGAAAGGGTATTGGTCAAGACGCATCAACCGAAAGGATCGCATCATCTATGAAGTCATTGAGCAGAGGGTAACAGTAGATGTAGTTTCCGTGAAAGGTCACTATGGAGATAAATAGAGCGTACGCGTCTTGCAAACCAAATTCGGAAGTGGACGGATCAAAAGCAATGCTGTGTTTTTGGAAGAAATAATTTTACGCAATCTCTCGTCTGATAAAGTATTGAAATACCTACAAGGACGATTTGAAAACGTCGGCAAGCCGCACGTATTTATTGCATACTTACCGATTCACTTGATGTGGTCTGAATTCAATATCTATCGTGAGCGCTTAACCATTTCCTGCTACAGTCAAGGGCCTCACACAAAGGTAGAGCTCCATTTGAAGCTCGAAAAGTGGAATACCATGATGGTCTCTATGATGGCACTGCTGGTATTCTTGGCCTTTCTGGTGGGCGGACTGGAAACCTTATTGATCCTCGTTCTCCTGATAATCAAGGTGGGCATTTTCTTCATGTTCAGATTGAATCATCGTAGATCGTTCTACTCCTTTTTAAATTCATTAGAGAAGGAAATGAATGGGTTGCGATAGTCTTTCGAAGCAATACAAATAGCAAGGAGGGGCGATCTCAGCGAAGCTAAGTGCTGCTTATATCATGGCTTCAAAAGCATACATAAGTCTTGCTAGAGTGCGACAAGAAAAATCCTCAACTTTACATTTAATCGGGAGGAATCCCTCAGAAAAGTTTTGTTTCGGTCTTTAACATGTCACGTGTAGTATCATGGAGGATACAGTGAAGTCAATCAGACATTTTCCAATTATCGTTGAAACGGATGAAGATGGAGTATTCATCGTGAGTTGTCCGATATTCAAGGGGTGTCATTCATACGGTGATAGCATTGATAAAGCACTCGAGAATATCAAAGAGGCTATCCTTCTTTGCGCTCAAAAGGACTAGGCGCCAGAATTCCTTAAAGCGACCAGACAATGAAGCACTATAACCATTTGCAAAAAAGCAAGAGACTGGACGAAATACTTGCTAAGGAGTCCAAATTGGTAGCGAAGGAATCCATGCGCGTACTTTCTGAATTCGAAGCCATAGATAATGGAGAGGCAGAAACCTTTGGGGTTGGCTTGCCAATTTGAATCCGCTCTTTTGTGCCAAGGCTTGCAACATCAGGCCTCGAAAAAGACAGCGACATCATGATAGACCAGCTCCGGGCCATCGACAAGCGAAGATTGATCAGCAAGCTCGGCGTGCTTCCGAAGGATTTGTCCGAGCACGTCAAGGAGAACCTTATTGCGGTCTTGGGCTTGGATTTGTAATAGTGGCTGCTTAGCTCATTGATCGGACTATAAGCTGTGTTTTGCGATCTAATG
>SLDS01000218.1 GCA_007125175.1 Flavobacteriales bacterium | reverse complement strand
GAGCTCAACTTGATCGCGACGTACTTTGGGTTTACGGTTTCGAAATACATGGCGCATTGCCATCATTGCGACCCTACTTTTGTGGGTTTGGTCGACCAGTGCCAATAGGCCACTGATCGATAACTCCGTAGTGGAGCTACCGGAGCTGGTTATTACTGCTCTCGACAGCCCCGAAACTGCAGTGGACAGCCCGGAGGTTGATCTGCAATATCCTTTTCAAGATGAGGTGAATCCATATGGAGGCGGCGGGCGCATCAGCCTTACCGATCCCAGCAATATGAACAATGTGATCGAGTATGATGTGGAAACTGGTCAATACTATTTCTACAAGCGCATCGGCGATCGTATCGATTACAGAAATCCCACGGTTATGGACTTCGATGAGTACATGGCCTATATCAAGCGCAATACCGAGAAGGAATATTGGAAAGAGATTCGCGCCTTCGATGAGATGTCGGGAGATCAGGGTGAGGGTGGCCCGGATCCTTTCGCGCCAAGCCTGGAGATCAAGAGCAAGGGCTTTGATCGCATTTTTGGTGGAAACAAGGTCGAGATCAAGCCTCAAGGTACGGCCGAGCTCATTTTTGGTGCCAACACCAACTACAATGAGAACCCGCAAATTCCGGTAAACCAGCGCAGAATTACCACCTTCAACTTCGATCAACGCATCCAACTCAATGTGGTGGGAAATATCGGAGAGAAGATGCAGCTCAGCACCAATTACAATACCGAAGCCACATTCGACTTTGAAAACCAAACGAAGATCGAATACACCGGCTATGAGGATGAAATCATTCAGAAGATCGAAGCGGGTAATGTGAGCATGCCCCTTAATAACTCCCTGATTTCAGGCAGTCAGAGCCTCTTTGGTGTGAAAACCGAACTTCGATTTGGAAAGCTTACTGCCACCACCATTTTTTCGCAAGAGCGCGGTCAAAAGAAGACCATCAACGTGGAAGGTGGGGCTCAGACCCAGGAGTTTGAGATCACTGCCGACAATTACGAGTTCAACCGCCACTTCTTCCTGAGCGGTTACTTCAGGGCTGAATATAACCGCGCTTTGCGCAGCCTTCCCGTGGTGAATTCAGGGGTGCAAATCACACGGATAGAGGTGTGGATTGTAAACCAAACCGCCAATGTGGAAGATACCCGTAACATCATTGGATTCACGGATTTGGGGGAGGATGCCCTCTACCAGAATGAAGCCCTCCCGATCGAAATTGGTGACAATCCCCTCAACCGCTTTCCGAGCAATAACCAAAACCAGCTGTACAGCATCATGAACAGCAATTCGGGCGTACGGGGATTCTCTCAGTCATCCCAAGCACTCTCATCACTTGGGCTTACCAATGGACGCGATTTTGAGCGCCTTTCCAATGCCCGTATGCTTACGCCAAATGAGTATACCTTCAACGAACGCCTTGGATTTATCTCACTCAACCAATCACTTAACAATGACGAGATACTCGCCGTGGCCTATCAGTACACCCTCGGTGGTACCACCTATCAGGTTGGTGACTTGAGTAATGATGGTATAACCGCCCCCAATGCCTTGTTTCTAAAGTTGCTCAAGGGTACTGTACTCGATGTGGAGAATCCCATTTGGGATCTGATGATGAAAAACGTTTACTCCCTGGGGGCATTCCAAATCAACAGTCAAGACTTCATACTCGACATTTGGTACAATGACCCCGGGAAGGGTATCGACCTGCCGATCATTCCCGATCCGGAAACCCAGGATGAGCCACTCGTGCAGCTATTCAATCTCGACCGAATCGACCAAAACGGCAATCCCCAACCGGATGGCCGTTTTGACTTTGTGGACAATGCGGCTACCAAGGGGGGTACGATCCAATCCCAAAACGGACGAATATACTTCCCTGTAATAGAGCCATTTGGCTCACACCTCCAGGAAAAACTCTCTGATCTTGGCATGGCTGATGCCAGAATTGACGCCATTGCCTTCCCCCAGCTCTACGATTCCACCAAAATCGTGGCTCAGCAAAACTTCCTCTACCTCAACCGATTCAAGATTAAGGGGTCCTACAAGTCCGCATCATCCGATGAGATTTCCCTCAACTCGCTCAACATACCCGAAGGGGCTGTTCAGGTAACGGCTGGTGGCGTTCCACTCGTTGAAAATCAAGATTATGTAGTGGACTACAACCTCGGTAGGGTGAAAATCCTCAACCAGGGCCTGCTCGAATCCCAAACGCCAATCTCTATTTCGGTGGAAAGCAATACCTTGTTCAGTATACAGACGAGGCGGCTCATGGGGGCGCGCTTCGATTATCGCTTTCATGAGAACTTCAATATCGGGGCCACCATCATGAACCTCAATGAGCGTCCGCTTACGCAAAAAGTGAACCTCGGAGATGAGCCCATGAACAATACCCTTTGGGGCTTCGACGTGCATTACCAAACTGAGTCGCGATTCATCACAGATGCCTTGAATGCCATTCCCCTGCTTAATACCGCCGAAGAATCGAGGATTGACGCGGCCTTTGAGTTTGCTCAGCTCCTTCCGGGGCACAATAAGATCGTAGGGCAGACAGGCAATGCCTACATCGATGATTTTGAGGGAACCATATCTCTTATCGACTTGCGCAACTGGGCCTCTTGGGCCCTTGGCTCCATACCACAGGGGCAGCCTGAGCGCTTTCTTGAAGCCGATCTCACCGACGATGTGCGCTTGGGCTACCGCAGAGGGCGATTGGCATGGTATATCATCGACCCCCTCTTTTTCCGGAATGACAATATCACCCCTGATAACCTCAATAACCGCCGTCACTATCAAAGGGAAGTGACCGAAAATGAGGTTTTTCCCGACAGGGAGCTCCCCGCAGGTACACCGGCAAACATCGCCACACTCGATTTTGCCTTCTATCCCGGCGAGAGGGGGCCTTACAACTATGAAGCCGAACCGACGATAAGTTCTGATGGTATAGACCCCCAAACGGGTAGGCTTAACAATCCCGAAACGAGGTGGGGCTCTGTGATGCGGCCAATTAATACCACTGACTTCGAACAGACCAACGTAGAGTTCCTTCAGTTTTGGATCATGGATCCCTATAACAACGACAACCGCGAATTTGTGGGAACTTCCGGAAACCCAAATGGTAAGCTGCTCGTGCACTTGGGTAATGTATCGGAGGATGTGCTGAAGGATGGGCAAATGAGTTTTGAAAATGGACTCCCATTGGATCCCGACAATCCACAAGGTTTATTCACAGAGAACACTGCATGGGGACGCATTCCAACCACCCAGAGTATTGTGAATGCTTTTGACAATACCACCACCAGCAACAGGGCGCAGGATGTGGGATACGATGGTCTGAATGATGCCGCGGAGCGCGAGTTTTTTAGCGAGTATCTCGATCGCATTGCAGCCCTCCCCGGGGTGTCGCCTGCTGTGGTCAACGCAGCGAATGAAGACCCTTCGAGCGACAACTTTGTGTTTTTCAGGAGTTCTGTGTACGATCAGCAAAATGCCGATGTACTGGAGCGCTACAAGGCTTTCAATGGTTTTGAGGGCAACTCCATCACTACGCAAGACAGTCCCGAGCCCTTTCCCACCCAAGCCACCACGCTGCCTACCACTGAGGATATCAACCAAGACCTTACCCTGGCCGAGGCCGAATCGTACTACGAGTACATGATTGAGATGCCCGACCCACAGGTGAGCCCGGAATCTTGGCAGGTGGGATCTAATTTTATCACGGATGTGGCCAATGGAGTGGCTCCAGATGGCCGTGTGGTACAATGGTATCAGTTTAAGGTACCAGTACGCGCGGGAAGATCCATCAACAATATCCGCGATCTGCGCTCAATCCGCTTCCTTCGGATGACCATGACAGGTTTCGAGACACCTATTGTCCTGCGATTTGCGCGATTGGAGCTCATACGCGGTGAGTGGCGTCGCTATACCCAAACCCTGCGCGAAGGTGAATCTCTGCCACCGCCACCCGGCCTCACAGAGTTCGATCTCTTGGCTGTAAACGTCGAAGAAAACAGCCAAAGGGTACCTCTGAACTATGTGACCCCACCTGGTATCCTTCGTGAGATTGATGCCGGTACGGCTAACCTCCGAAGCCTCAACGAGCAATCGCTTGTGCTACTCGTGCGCAACCTCAGTGATGGTGATGCCCGTGCTGCCTTTCGCGCTGTCGACATCGACATGCGTATGTATGGAAATCTCGAGATGTTCATCCACGGCGAATCGGCCGATCCCGATAACTTGATTGAGTTTGGAGACGTGACGGTCTTCATTCGTCTGGGTACCGATTTTGAACAAAACTTCTACGAATATGAGGTTCCTGTGGTGCCCACACCTCTCACTTCCTCCAGCACGCCGCAAAACATTTGGCCGGAAGCCAATAACATGGTGATCGAGTTTCAGAAACTTCAGGATGCCAAGCGACAGCGTAATTTGAGCGGCTTTCCGGAAACCAATATTTACACAACTATGGATGGCAACAGGCGCATCCGTATACGCGGTAATCCCGTATTGAGCTCGGTGCGTACCATCATGATAGGTGTGCGCAACCCCACGGCTACGGAAAACATATGGACTGCTGATAATGCGATACCCCACAGCGCTGAGATATGGGTGAATGAGTTGCGCCTCACTGACTTCAACAATGAGGGAGGCTGGGCTGCCGTGGCCCGGGTCAACACGCAATTGGCCGACTTGGGTACCTTCTCCATTTCTGGAAATATTTCGACCCCCAATTTTGGTTCACTGGAAAGTCGTGTGGCTGAGCGACCACTGGAAACTTCTATGGGATATGATGCGAGCTCTAATTTGGAGCTTGGGAAGTTTCTTCCCGAAGAGAGCGGTGTGAAGATCCCGCTCTTTTTGGCTCAAGCCGAGCAGGTAGTGATTCCAAAATTTGACCCCTTGAGCCCCGACCTTGAGCTGAGCGAAACAGCCGCAGAGCTGGATGCCAGTGAACGTCGAGAGCTCAGGCAGCGGTCCCAAACCTACACCAGACGCCGAAGTCTCAACCTCACCAACCTCAGAAAGGAACGAACCAATACCGAGAAGAAGCCTCGACTCTACGATATTGAAAACTTCAATGCAACTGTAGCCTACAGCGACCGGGAGTACTATGATTTCAATACCACCTTTGACAATCAGCGGCAGATTCGGGTAGGTTTGGGTTATAACTTTTCGCTCAAGCCAAATAATATCAAGCCTTTTGCGAAAAGCAAATTTCTGAGAAAATCGGATTACTTCGATCTGATCAAAGATTTCAACTTCAACCTGATACCCAAGAATATCTCCTTCAGATCGGAGATACTGCGCACATACAACGAGCAGCAATTTGCCAATAACGTGAGTCTGGTCGATTTCGAACAGCCTGTGCTGTACACCAAAGTCTTCAATTGGAATCGGGTGTATGACGTCCAATATGACCTGACAAATTCCATTCGTTTCACCTACAGTGCCAACAACCTCTCCTTTATCCGCGAGCCTTTTGGGCGCATCGATAGGGAAGATCGGGAGTTTTACAATGCATACCGCGACTCGGTGTGGCAGAGCATTATGAATTTTGGGGATAATGTGGATTTCAGGCAAACTGTAACAGCCAACTACAAAGTCCCTATTGACAAGATACCCATACTCGACTGGATCACTGCCGATGTGCGCTACACGGGTAATTACAATTGGCAGCGCGCACCTTTTTCGCAAGACACCCTTGGCAATACCATACAAAACGCGCGAAATGTGAGCTTCAATGGACAGGCCAATTTCCTGAGTCTGTACAATAAATGGAAATTTCTGAAGGATGTGAATACCAAGTTCCAGAAGCAGGCCCGTGCGGGTGGCAGGCAGCAACAGGGCCGGGGAGGCGGTGGTCGACAGGAGAAAGAAGAGGAGGAAGGCAAGAAGGATAAGGAGAAGGATCCAAATGCCCCCGGCGTACTTGATTATGTGGCCAAGCTCTTCATGACCCTCAAGAGCGTCTCCTTGATTTACAGCCAAAATGAAGGTACCCTCTTACCAGGTTATTCGCGAACCTCCAATATCGTGGGTATGGATCCCGGCTTCAACGCTCCCGGAATCGCCTTTGTACTCGGGCATCAGTTTGAAAATTTCAATAGACAGGCGGCCTTGCGGGGATGGCTCGTGGACAATGAGTTCATCAACTCGCAGTACATGCAAACATATACTGAGGACTTCAATTTCAGGGTAAATCTGGAGCCCTTGCCCAATATGCGTGTGGAAATCACCGCCCAGCAGAACAGAACCTTGAACAATGGAAACTTCTTCCGATTTAACAACGATCTGCAGCGCTATTTGGAAGAAAGTGCTTTCCAATCCGGGAGCTTTACCACAACCATGATCGCCTGGCGCACGGCTTTCACAGGAACCAATGATGACAATACGAGCGACATCTTTGAGGAATTCAAAGAAAACAGGACTTCTATCTCCAACAGGCTGGCACGCGAAACGGGGCTTTCGGAAGAAAATTCCGGTTGGGAAGGTGTATATGCGGATGGATATGGGCCTAGTTCTCAGCAGGTAATTATACCGGCATTCCTCGCGGCCTATACGGGAACAAGTGTCGACGATGTGGTATTGGATTTGAGTAGCTTCACCGTGTTTGATGCCATGCGAAATCCCAACTGGAATATCACCTACGATGGCCTCTCCAAGATACCTGCGCTCAAGCGCATCTTCCGAAACATTACCATAGCGCACGCTTACCGAAGTACTTACAGCGTCAACAATTTTACCACCAACCTCGCTGCGGGAACCGACTTTGAAGGACGACCCATTCGCGACAACTCGGAGGAGGGCAACTTCCTGCCGATGAATCAAATTCAGGCCATTACCATATCGGAGCAGCTCAGCCCTCTCATTCGATTCGATATGACCATGCAAAACTCCTTGATTGCCAATTTTGAGATCAGCCGCAACAGAACGCTCGCATTCAGCACAGCCAACTTCCAGCTCACAGAGAACAACAGTGTGGAATATGTCATCGGTGGTGGCTATCGCTTTCCCAATGTCGAGGTAAAGATTGGAGGCAAAAAGCGCAAGAGCGACCTGAACATCCGGGCTGACTTGAGCCTTAGAGATACCGAGATGATCGCCCGAAGGATGGATGAAGGAACCAATCAGATCACGGCCGGTCAGCTACTCTGGTCTATCAAGTCATCAATAGATTATGTGCTCTCGGATCGCTTGAATATTAGGTTTTTCTATGACCACCAAATCAATACACCCAAGATTTCTATCTCATTTCCCACCTCAAATATCAACACAGGTATATCTTTGCGCTTCACACTTACGCAATAAAACCACAAAATCTCTCTACATGAACATTCCGAAAGAGTTGAAATACACCGAAGATCACGAATGGATTCGCATCGAAGGAAAGACAGCCACTGTAGGCATCACCGATTATGCTCAAGGGGAGCTGGGCGACATCGTCTTTGTAGAAGTTGAAACGGAGGGCGAAGAGCTCAATTCCGGTGAAGTCTTTGGAACCATCGAGGCTGTGAAGACCGTTTCAGACCTCTTCATGCCCTTGAGCGGTAAGGTATCTTCCTTCAATTCCGACTTGGAGAGCACACCCGAAATGGTCAATGAAGACCCTTACGGCAAAGGCTGGATGATACAGATCGAAATGGGAGAGGATGCCGATACTGGGCATTTGATGGATGCTGATGCCTACGAGAAGCACATCTCATAAAGACGGCCTGGGCGATGGCTTGCCATTCCTAAAGGCCTATCGCTGGTCCCTCATTTGGGCCGCAATCATTCTGGTGCTCTGCCTTATACCCGGAGATGCGCTTCCGCAAATTGATTTCTGGCAATTCAGCTTCGAGGATAAAATTGCCCACTTTGCCGTATTCGCAATTCTGGCTGTATTGATGGTTGCTGCCGAGCAAAGACGCTTGGGCAGGGAGCGCATAGGCTGGGCCTCCAAGCTCCTAATTATCCTTGTGGCAATTGCATTTGGCTGGCTTACCGAGCAACTTCAGTTTCAATTCATACCGGGAAGATACGGCAGCGTGGGAGATGTGATCGCCGATGCGATAGGCGCAATTATAGGCATCGTATTGGCGCCTTACCTCTTGCGAAAGTTTCGCAGGCGATATTCATTTATTTGAGCAGGAGCTCTGCGAGAATTCATTTCGCATTTAACATTTTTAGGCACAGACCTTGCTCCACATCACGCGTAGCATTAACCAGCACTTTCGCACAATTGTGAATTTTCTTTTTTACTTTCGCCCGTGAGTGCACAAAAACATACTTATGGAACTCAAAAAAAGTCCTGAAGCCGATCTCGAAAAGAAAAGAATACCCCTTATCATCACGGGTTTATTGTTCGCGACGGCTGTTGTGTTGGTGGCCTTCGAATGGAAAACCTTCGAGACCGAAATAAGAAATCTCGGTGAGCTCGACCTCGACCTGATTGAGGAAGAGATAATTCCAATCTCCCAGCAGCAACCGCCACCACCTCCACCACCTCCTGCACCTACCACGGTGATTGAGATTGTGGAAGACGAAAAAGAGATTGAAGAGGAGCTCATTATCGATGATATGGAAATCGACGAAAGCACTGAGATCGAGTTTATCGAAACGGTGGAAGAAGAAGTAGTCGAAGAGCAGATCTTTACCATTGTGGAAGACATGCCCTCCTTTCCCGGAGGAGAGGCCGCCCTGCTGAAATACCTCGGAAACAATATCAAGTATCCCGCCCTTGCCAAAGATGCCGGTATACAGGGAACAGTTTTTGTCACCTTCGTGGTGGATGAGGAAGGCAATGTGAAAGACGTGCGCGTATTACGCTCGATAGGAGGTGGTTGCGATGAAGAAGCAATCCGGGTAGTAGAAAGCATGCCCAAGTGGACACCGGGCAAGCAGCGGGGCAAGCCAGTGAAGGTGCAATACAACCTCCCAATTCGCTTCACGCTGAAGTAACCCTAGAGGCTCAAAACATTGAAAATCCCGCATCCACTGCGGGATTTTTATTGCTCATTGAAATGATCAATTATAGTATATTTGGCTAATTTGACTCATATGGTGCAAAGTATACCACGCAAAGCAGTAGATCAAACAGGCATCGAAGAACGCTGCGATCGCTTCAAAAAACGCAGCATCAAAAAAGATGCTAAGGTGCAAGGCTTGCAATTGGCCCTGAGCATGATCGACCTTACCACCCTCGAGGGAAAAGACACTCCCGGCAAGGTGAGGCAAATGTGCTACAAGGCTATGCACTTGCACGACGCCTATCCCGGTCTGCCTACCGTTGCAGCAGTGTGCGTTTATCCCAATTTTGTGGAAACGGCAAAAAAAGCCCTCAAAGGGAGTGGAGTTCTCGTAGCGAGTGTGGCTACAGCTTTTCCCTCAGGGCAGTCATCCCTGCAGGTGAAGCTCGATGATACCCGCATGGCCGTGGAGGCCGGAGCCGATGAGGTGGATATGGTGATAAGCCGGGGCAAGTACCACTGTGGTGATTTCGGATTCGTATATGATGAAATAGCCGCCGTCAAAGAGGCCTGCGGCAAGGCACGCCTCAAGGTAATACTCGAAACAGGTGAATTGGTGACCCTTGACGACGTAGCCTACGCGAGCCGTATCGCCATTGCAGCCGGAGCCGATTTTATCAAAACCTCCACAGGAAAGGTGCAGCCAGCAGCCACCATGCCCGTCACGCTTACCATGCTCGAAGTGATTCGAGATCATTATTTTGCCACAGGGCAAATGATAGGCATGAAGCCGGCAGGAGGTATATCCAATGCCAAGCTGGCCCTGCACTACCTCATTATGGTCAAGGAAAGCCTCGGCCAGCAGTGGCTCGACAAGCACTGGTTTCGCTTCGGGGCCAGCTCCCTTGCCAACGACTTGCTGAAGCAGTTGGTAAAGCAAAAAACCGGAGCCTACCAATCCTCACCTTACTTCGCAATAGACTGATATGGCCAAAGCTAACACAAACAACAAGGAATGGAATCTCGCTCCTGCCCCGGAGAGTGCCGACCATGTGCAGGTCAAGGAAAAATACGATCTCTTCATCGGAGGTAAGTTTCGAGCGCCTTCCGGCAAAAAGTATTTCCCCACGATAAACCCGGCAAATGAAGAGGTGATCGCCCATATCGCTGAGGCCAATGAGCGGGATGTAGATATGGCTGTGAAAGCTGCCCGAAAAGCCTACCGCGAGGTGTGGTCTAAAATCTCGGCTGCAGAGCGGGGCAAGTACCTCTTCCGCATAGCCCGACTCATTCAGGAAAGGGCCCGGGAGTTTGCCATAATCGAATCAATGGACGGTGGAAAGGCCATTCGTGAATCCAGAGATGTGGACATCCCTTTGGCGGCAGCCCACTTCTTTTACCACGCCGGCTGGACCGACAAGCTCCAATACGCCTTTCCCCACCAGAAAGTAGAGCCCCTTGGGGTGGCAGGGCAAATCATACCCTGGAACTTTCCCCTGCTTATGGCGGCCTGGAAGATAGCTCCGGCTTTGGCTGCCGGGAATACAGTGGTGCTCAAGCCCGCCGAAACCACTTCGCTTACTGCCTTGAAGCTCGCAGAGCTGATTCAGGATGCCGGCCTTCCCAACGGGGTGGTCAATATTGTGACCGGGGCCGGCCCTACCGGAAGGGCATTGGTGGAGCATCCCGATGTGGACAAAATCGCATTTACCGGATCTACGGATGTGGGCAAGATGATTCAGCGCAGCCTGGCCGGTACGCGCAAGAAACTAACGCTTGAACTTGGCGGAAAAGCTGCCAACATCATACTCGAAGACGCCACCATCGATCAGGCGGTAGAGGGCATCATCAACGGCATCTTCTTCAATCAGGGCCATGTGTGCTGTGCGGGCTCCAGACTCTTTGTGCAAGAAAGCATCGCCTCTGAGGTAGACCGCAGACTTAAGCACCGGATGAACAGCTTGATACTCGGAGACCCCCTCGATAAGAACACCGATATTGGCGCCATCAATTCCAAGGGGCAGCTCGCCACCATTGAGTCCTACATAGCCAAAGCCAAGAAGGAAGGACTGGAAATGTTTCAGGTGGATTGTGCTGTGCCCCGCAAGGGCTTTTGGTGTCGGCCTACCTTGTTCAGCGATGTAGCTCAGAGCTCTGTGATTGCCCGTGAGGAGATTTTTGGGCCGGTACTGGCCATACAGACCTTTCGCACCATAGATGAGGTGATCGACAAAGCCAATAATACTCCCTACGGACTTTCAGCCGGGGTATGGACCGACAAAGGTTCGCGCATATTCAACCTCACCTCCCGGCTCAGGGCCGGGGTGGTTTGGGCCAATACCTACAACAAATTTGATCCCACCTCGCCCTTTGGCGGCTACAAGGAGTCCGGATTCGGGAGGGAAGGTGGCGTGCACGGTTTGCGTGCCTATGTAAAACTCGATGCATAAAGATATGGCCGAAAAAACAAAAAGCCCAAAGAAGCTGGCTCCAAAGCCCATCGAAGTGAGCAAAACTTACAAAATGTAT
>SLDS01000118.1 GCA_007125175.1 Flavobacteriales bacterium | reverse complement strand
GGTTATGGCACAGGAGCCGTGATGGCTGTACCGGCAGGCGATCAGCGCGACTTGCTCTTTGCAAGGCATTTTGACCTGCCTGTGATTCAGATTTGGGAGGGGAATGAAGTGGAGGACACAGCTTATGTGGATAAGGAATTGCCCTTGATCAACAGCGGTTTTCTCACAGGGCTCAGCCCCGACAAGGCCACCGAAGAGGTGATTCTCGAGCTCGAGAAAAAGCGCATTGGCTACGGCAAAGTGAATTATCGCCTGCGCGATGCTATATTTTCGCGGCAGCGCTACTGGGGAGAACCATTTCCAGTGTATTACGAGAATGATATGCCGCGCCTGCTCGGTGATGATGAGCTCCCACTCACCCTTCCCAAGGTAGATAGCTATCTCCCCACTGAATCAGGTGAGCCGCCCCTGGCCAGAGCCCAAAAGGAGGATTGGCCCATCTTCAAAGGGGAACGAATGGAGTACAATACCATGCCCGGTTGGGCCGGTTCCTCCTGGTACTTCCTTCGCTACATGGATCCGCGCAATGATGCTGTGCTCGTTTCGCCCGAAAAGGCCCGCTACTGGGGCGCAGTCGATTTGTATATGGGAGGTGCCGAGCATGCCACAGGTCACTTGCTCTATGCCCGTTTCTGGACCAAATTTCTCTTCGACAGGGGTCATATTCATTTTGATGAGCCTTTCGGCAAAATGGTGAACCAAGGCATGATTCTGGGCCGATCGGCTATTTTGCTGCGCGATGTAGAGCGCCGAGACACCTATGTGTCATTCGACAAGCAGGAGGAATACATAGAGGCCTTCCCTTCCGGCAAAAGCAAGGATGCCGACAGCCGCTTTCAGCGCCTCAGGGTAGATGTGAACCTGGTAGAAGGCGACTTGCTCGATCGGGATAAACTCATGGCGTGGCAGCCCGAATACGCTGAAGCCAAATTTTATCCCGAGCAGGGAGAATTTCGATGTGGGCACGAAATCGAAAAAATGTCCAAGCGCTGGCACAATGTGGTAGACCCGGAAATGCTATGTGATCAATATGGCGCCGATACCCTCCGCATGTACGAGATGTTTTTGGGGCCTGTAGAGCAGAGCAAACCCTGGGATACCCAAGGCATCACAGGGGTGCACAACTTTTTGCGGAAGTTTTGGCGCCTGGCCCACGATAAGGAGGGTAAGCCCGAATGGACTGAGGAGCAGCCTTCGCGTCAATCTCTGCAGAGCCTGCACCGATGCATCAAGAAGGTGACCGATGAGCTCGAGCGCCTCTCGTGGAATACCGTGGTGAGTACGCTGATGATCGCTGTAAATGAATTGTCTGCACAGCAATGCAGCAGCAAGGAGGTGCTGGAATGGCTCACTGTGCTCATTTCGCCCTATGCCCCTCACTTTGCTGAGGAAATGTGGCAGGATCTGGGGCATGAAGACAGTGTGACACGGCAGCCCTGGCCGAGCTATGACGAGAAATACCTCGAGGATTCATCCTTCGTGTATCCCGTTTCCTTCAATGGAAAGACGCGCTTCAAGATTGAGCTGCCGGCAGATCTTGCTCCTCCGGAGGTGGAGGCGGCTGTATTGGCCACAGAAGATGCCGCGAAATACCTCGACGGCAAGGTTCCTAAGAAGGTGATTGTCGTGCCAAAGCGTATTGTAAATGTGGTGG
The DNA here is from genome assembly GCA_007125175.1 of Flavobacteriales bacterium. GTDB lineage: Bacteria > Bacteroidota > Bacteroidia > Flavobacteriales_D > Cryomorphaceae > T3Sed10-241. The sequence continues at coordinate 1,395 of SLDS01000118.1, read as the reverse complement.
TGTGAGCGCCATAGCTGGGCCCACAATTTTTGCCGCAAAGGCTGAAACAATGCTCTAACCGAATTTTTCGGCGAGGATGCGCATCTCCACTGCCGGAGCTATGCGTTGGTAGATGATATTGTACACCGCCTCTGCGATGGGCATTTCCACCTCGTATTTGCGGTTCATCTCGTAGAGGCTCTTGGTAGCGTAGTAGCCCTCTGCGATCATTTCCATTTCCAGTTGGGCGGCCTTGACCGAATAGCCCTTGCCCAGCATATAGCCGAAGCTGCGGTTTCGACTGAATTTGCTGTAAGCAGTTACCAAAAGATCGCCTAGATAAGGCGGTTCGCACACATCGCGGTGGAAGGGGTTGACCTTGTCCATGAAGCGCTCCATCTCTGTCATGGCGGCAGAGAGCAGCAAAGCCTGAAAATTATCGCCATACCCGAGCCCGCCGCACACGCCTGATGCAATGGCGTATACATTTTTGAGCACAGCGGCAATCTCTGCTCCAAATAGATCTTCGGAAGTGCTGGTCTTCATATACCTCGTGCTAAGGCCGTCGGCCAGCAAGGCGGCATTCGCCTCCTTCATGCAGGCGATGGTGAGGTAGCTGAGGCGTTCCATGGCTACCTCTTCGGCATGGCAGGGGCCGCAGATTACCCCAATATCGTCATAGGGCAAGCCAAACTGCTGATGAAAGTAGCGAGCAGGGATGGAGTGGTATTCCGGTATGATGCCCTTGACAGCTGAGAAGATGATTTTGCCCTGAAGGGCCTCTCGCGGAAGCTCCCGGAATGTGATGTCGACAAAAGCAGATGGGATGGCAACGATGAGTATGTCGCTCGAATTTATCACCTCACGCAGATCAGAAGAGATGCACAGGCGATCCACGTCAAATTCCACTGCCTGTAGGTAGTTGGGGTTGTGGTGATACTTACGGATGTATTCGACAGTTTCCGGCTTGCGCTGCCACCACCATAGGCGGGAGTGGTTTTCGCTCAAGACCTTAGTGAGTGCTGTAGCCCATGAGCCACCTCCGATTACGCCAATTTTCCTTTCCTCGGCCATTGGGCTAAGCTTCATTTGCGGATAAAGATAGAAATGTTCGCCAACACGAGAAATGAGCAGGCTTTACCCGCTTTTTGTTTAGAAATGAACTGTACCAAATTCGCTGCGATCGTCAGCTCCCAGACGGGCGCGGCGGGTGCAATATTTCAGCCCTTGCATTAGTTTCGTCATTCCTCTGACTTCTCGGGCTGAAAAATGTATCGAGAGCCTTGTAATCGAGATGCTTTGGAAACCACTCCCTCTCTTCGCGTCTCGATACAATTTTTCAGGCAGCAGCCTTTTCGTGGTACTGGTGTGCTGGAACAAGCCTGAAAAATCACTCGACGTGACGAATTTTTACTT
>SLDS01000195.1 GCA_007125175.1 Flavobacteriales bacterium | reverse complement strand
CATGAAGCCCGTCGTATCAAGAGCCGAAGGGTTTGGACGAATTGGGGCATAGGTTTGGGCGTAAATCTTATTCTTGTTTTGGTGCTTTTGGACAACGATTGATGGGGCGAAAGCCACTGCAGACTAAAAGCACCTTGGCGGCTCAGTCGAATGGCACATGGCCGCCTCTCGAATTTTTAATCACATTTGTGTTTTGTTGCGCCTTCAATCTTGAACTATTGGAGGTCTTTTGACTACCTTGCATAGCTATAATCTAAGGGTGCATTATGAAGGAAATAAGTGTTTCTGAACTCAAAGATTGGAGGGACAATGGGGTGGCCTTCCAACTCATAGATGTGCGTGAGCCATATGAGTATGAGATCTGCCACCTCGGTGGAGAGCTGATTCCCATGGCAGAGGTGATGGATCATGTGGATCGCATATCTCGGGATAAAAAAGTTGTGGTGCATTGCCGAAGTGGCAAGCGTAGCGCCTCGGTAATACGAGCGCTGGAGCAGTTGCATGGCTTTGATAACCTGTTCAATCTTGAAGGTGGCGTCCTGGCATGGGCCGATGAGATCGATCCCGAAATGCCCAAGTACTGAGCAAGCATGAAGCAAGGCAGCCGGGATAAGAGTAAGACTCTGTCACCGGCCATTCTCTACAAGCGCTCTGCGGGCCTTCTTAATTTTGGCAAAGAGCCTACCTTTGCTCGCTGTGAAAAAAATCCACTGGCTCATCTGCATCGTTTTGGCTCTATTTCTCAATCGGGCCGCCGCACAAGTGAGTTTTCCCAATACCATCAAGGCGATCTACACCGAACAGCTCATTCAGCTCGATGGCAAGCTCGATGAGCCCGCATGGGAGGAGGCCCTTCACATTTCCAATTTCACCCAGAGGGAGCTCAATATCGGAGAGCCTGCCACTGAGCGCACTGAGGTGGCAATACTTTACGACTCCGACTTTATCTACATCGGGGTATGGTGCTACGACAGCAATCCAGATAAAATCATTGCCAAAGAACTGCGCAGGGATTTTGACCATATGCTCGATGACAATTTCATCGTGGTGATCGATACCTACAATGACCGCCGCAATGGCTTCATGTTTGTGACCAATCCCAATGGAGCCCGTGGCGATCTGCAGATTTTCAACAATGGAAGCTCTACCAATGCCTTTTGGAATGGGGTATGGGATGTGCGCACCACGCGCACTGAGGAAGGTTGGTTTGCTGAATTTCAAATCCCCTTTTACACCTTGAAGTACCGAATGGGCATGGATGAGCACACCTGGGGCATCAACTTTGAGCGCAATATCCGTCACAAGCGCGAGCAGGTGCTCTGGCAAGGCTACAGCCGCGACAATCGCATAGAGAGGGTGAATCAGGCAGGAAAACTCATTGGCTTGAAGGAGCTGGAGGACAAGCGATTTATAGAGGTGAAGCCCTACGGCCTTGCGGGCGGCGAATACAGCGGCGAGAATACCGGTCTTGTGGGCAATATCGGTGGCGACATCAATTACCTGATCACGCCCACCTACCGCCTCAACCTTACCGCCAATACAGATTTTGCCCAAGTGGAGGCCGATCAGCAGCAGATCAATATCACCCGATTTCCACTTTTCTTTCCGGAGCTCAGGGAGTTTTTCCTCGAGGGGGATGATTTCTTTGACATGGGCTTTGGGGGCAACCGCATCATTCCTTTTTATACGAGGCGCATCGGTCTCAATGAGCAGCGCGAGACCGTTCCTATCATTGGTGGGGCCCGCCTTCTCGGCAAAGAGGCCAATAGCACCGTGGGATTGATGAGTATACAGACAGCTGGCGACGGAGAGCAGCCTTCTCAGAATTTTTCTGTGGCCAGTTGGCGGCAGGATGTAGGCGCACAGAGCATTGTGGGCGCCATGACGGTCAATAAATTTGAGGAGGGCCGCTGGCATACCACCACAGGAGTGAATGGTAGGTATAGCACCGCCAAATTTTTGGGGAATAAGAATTTTGATGTGGGCGGGGCCTTTATCAAAACGCACAATACCGATGATGGCTGGCAGGACAATGCTTTTGCATACAGGGCATTTGTGAGCTATCCCAATGATCTGATCAACATTTTTGCCAGCACACAGCGCAGCCCTGATCCTTTCGAGCCGGAGGCCGGGCTGATGCTGAGGCGCAATTTTCGCGAAAGCTTCGCGATGGTCAACCTAAGGCCGAGACCCAAACGCCGCATGCTGTGGATACGTCAGTTCGACTTTACACCGGGCCAGCTCACCTACACGCAATTTGATGATACCGGCGAAATCCAGTCTTTCGACTACCGCTTCAAGTACTTCGGTTTTGATACCCGTCAGGGAGAGAGCTTCGGCTTGAGCTACAGCATTGTGGCTGAGGGCCTGCGCCAGGATTTTGAGATTTCACCGGGTATTGTCATTCCCGAAGGCACCTATTGGTGGAGGCAATATCAAGCCGAATTCCAAAGCTTTAGAGGACGCACCCTTTCCCTCTTCAGCAACCTTACACTCGGTGAGTTTTACGATGGCAATTCCACACAATTCAGGAGCCTCTTGCTGTGGCGTGCAGCCAAACAATTCAATATCGCCATGCGCTATGAGAAGAATGTCATCGAATTGCCTTACGGAAGTTTTGAAACCGACCTTATCGGCTCGAGGATCGAATACGCTTTGAATCCAAATGTATTCGGCTCTATGCTCACGCAATGGAACAGCGCTCAAGATGAGTTCAACCTCAACTTCCGCCTCCAGATCATTCCGAAGATTGGCACTGACTTTTTCCTGATCATCAATCAAATATACGATACCACCAGCGGTACATGGATCAGTGAGCGGGGTACAATTTTGGGTAAGCTCATTTGGCGCTTCATCGTGTAATTCGGCTGCTTCGGGTACATCCTTTTTTTGCGAAAGCGCTGCCACATGCGAGAAGCAGATGCTGGCATATGTAGGGTAAAAGCTAGAAGCTAAGGCGAATACCCAGGCCGACGAGCACGAAAAATTGATCGGCATTGAGAAAATAACCTCCTCCTGCAAAAAGTGGAAAACTCAGCTTGCGCTCCATGCTTGTGGGGTACACGGAGCCGAGCATGACAAGCCCAAGGTCGCGATCGACTACTTCGGGGTTGAGGTTGAAGGCATTGATAAACAGAAATCCGGCTCCCAATTTATAGGGCTTCTCCTTTTGTATGGCTTCGCGATCGTAGAAGCTGAGCTGGGCCAGCATGGAAAGCGAAATCCCGGCCAGGCCTTCAAAATTGGATTCCCCAAAGCGGCGAATGACCAGACCCGCAGGCAATGACAATTCGATATCGAAGGTGACGAGGCGCTGCTGTATGATGCTCACACGCTCGGAAAAGCCCTCATCATCATAGCGATCGCTCTTGTGCCGCACCACGATCTCGATGCGCGACCACTCTTTGAGGCTGTGCGTCTTTCGATTGAGGATGCTGTTTATGCTGATGGGCTGACGGTTGCATTTGCTGTCGCTGTAGGCCCCCGATCGGGGCGACTGCGCTCCGGGGCATACGCTGACCAGGGGTATGCGTTGCATTTCGATGAGTTCATCACGTCTATTGCTCAGCCTCACTTCTACCTCGAGCCACTGCCGGCCGTAGAGCTTTTCCTCCGAGTCGATTTTGTTATAGTCGAAGTCAATGCTCACATCGCTCACCACGTGAGGGTAGAGCACGGTGGATGGAGTTTCACTCAGTACTTTCGATCCATCACCATAATTGATCTTCACAAAGTCCAGTGGTCGGGGGCGCTCGTATTCAGAGATCTTAAGAGCCACACCCATGGCCTTGTCCCGATTGTAAATCTCCACCTTTTTTCTTTTGATATCGACTGGTACGCGTATCCGAAAGCGGGCGGCATTGTCGGATCTCGTTATACTGTCGAGTTCTGCTACACTGAGGTCTTCGAAGTAAAGATTGGCTGTGCGAAGCCCTTCACCTTCCACACGGATTTCAACCGTTTCACCCGGCCGCAATACGGAACTTTCCCTCCATTCACCCTCATCCCTTAGAATGAAGATTCGCTTGATTTTGGCCTCGGGCGAAATGTTGACATTCGTGATAAACTTGGCCTCATCACCATCCTTAATGAAGAGGAAGCCATCTGTGGTTCTGTGATTCTCGTAAGGCCTCAGTAAGCAAAGCACCTTGTCATTGCTCAATCTTCGCTGGGTGTAGAGTTCTGCGATGAGAGGCCCACCCGGTTCTTCTCTGTCTTCTATCCTGTAGGTTTTATTGAGTTCAAGGTTGCGATTTTGATCGATTTGCACCTCAAAACCCTCTCTCTTGTCCGGACTGCGGATAATCTCGCGCTCATCTATGCGCAAAAAGGCCAGGCGCGATCCGCGAGCATGGAATTCCAATTCAATGGGATTCAGCTCAAAACGCGGTGTAAGAGTGGCGTCCAGCCTGGGCTTGCGCGTTTCGACCACGATGGACAGGCTATGCTTTCCATCTTCATTTGGGATGATAGCGAGAAAGCCTTTTCCACCTTCTTCGAAAAGGCGGTACTCCACCTCGCCGGATTCCCTCCACATTCCGTCAAGCTTCAAATTGGAAAGTCGATTGCTCAGCAGCTCGAAGCGCTTTTCTTCGCCCGTATAGAGCTCTTCATTGCCCAATTCTACACTGAGCTTGGTGTAGGTATATGGCAGCAGAGGTACTTGTATGGTGCGCGTTTCTCCCGCCACAGCGCTGCGGATATGGAGGGCGGTAAAGTCGGATGTGCTAAGGGACTTGAAGCGGAGCCTGGTGCGGTAATAGCTTTCGTCTACAAAGAGCAAGGAGTCGATTTGATCGAAATCAGGGGAGGGCAGGATGTACAAAATGGGCTGTGTGGGCAGACCGTCCATGGGGTAGAGCCTGAGCTCGGCGATGCTCTCATCTTCTTCGTAGCGGAAGGCCAGATGCCGCTCTCCACGGAAGGTCACCCGATCTGTATTGTAATCGTACACATTGGTATCCAATCGCAATTGGATGGATTTGAGAGGAGCTATTCCACGTCCAGGTGCTCTCTGCGCCTCCAGTGCTGTAGCTTGCCAAAGCATGCCCATCAGGAACAGGAGGCTCGTGAGCTGCTTCATTACTTTCATAGGCCGCAAATTTAGGGCAAAGAAATGTCATTGAGCCGATGGAGGCCTTGAGAGCGGCCAATCTATGGGCGCATGATGCTAAAGTGCTGTATGATAGGGATAGAGTAGGGCGAAGGTGAAAGCTCCAGGATGCTTCATTTCTGTGCTCCGGCAAAGAGCAGGCTCAGGCACAATCGAGAAAATCAGGAGTATAGCCGCTAGGGGTTGAGGATGCGGTACTGCAATCCCATGCGCACGAAACCATCCTGTCCGAGAAAATTTTCGGTTTGGCTTCCTTCCTTGTTGACGGTCTCAACCGAATACATTTCGGTGATGTCAAAGAAGCGCTGGTAGAGCAGGTTGAAGTTTACTTTTTCAGAAATATCAATCCCGAAGCCAAAGTTGCCGCCCCAGCCAAATTGAAAGCGCCTTTTGTTTTCGATGAAATCGGGTTGATCGTCAAAGCCTGTGTGCGCCAAAAGAATGGATGTGTAAACATTGGCACCAAATATGAATTGGAAGGTATTGCCGAGCCCTATGTCGATGCCAACCGGGGCCTTGAGGTAATCGAGGGCGGTGCTTTCCGAGCTGCGGGCATTGTAGAGGAGCCCGCTCTTGAAGAAGATAGGCGTATTGCGCGGGGCATACATGTAATCGAGACCTATCTGCAAGAAATCCTCATTGTCGCCTCCTATGGGTGAAACAAAGACAGGCTCCTCATCGGGCAGGCTTTGTGTCGTTTTTCCCATGCCGTAATTGATGCCATAAATCTTCGTTTGTGCCTGGTGATGAGTAGGTAAAAAGAAGAATACGCCTAAAAGCAATACCGCTATACCAAGGCTTCTGCTCAGCACTGAGCTGCACCTTTTGTTGGATTCGGGAGCGGATGAGGGCGTGTGACACATGGTATTAAAAACTACTACCTGACAGGGGAAATGTTCCATAAAGGTACATATTTTTTTGGGCATGGGCCTTAAGGGTTGTTCTCACCTGCAATCCATAAGGTGTGATAGCAGCGCATATGCTGGCTCCGGGTAGGTATTTTCGGGTGTTCGGTTTCATTTTCATAAAAAGTTGTGGCTTGATTGTCTTAGCGTCTGGGCTCTATACTCTTCGAGGGACTTATCTCCGGCAAGCCATTTTCGTATTTGTACACATCGTATCCGCCATCGCTTCTTGGTCTTAAGGACTTCGATGGTGCTATCTCACGCAAACCGTGCTTGTGCTCGTATACATCGTAGCCGCCATCCGGTCGGGCTTGCCAGCTCTGAGATGGCGCTATGTCCGGTAGGCCATTGCTGTGCTCGTATATATCAATGCTACCGTCGGCATTGGGGCGTGTGCTTTGCGAAGGGGCCACTTCGCGCAGACCATTTCTGTGCTCATAGATGTATTGACCGCCAGAGGGATTGGCTTCGCTGCTTTTTGAAGGGGCTAGATTCCGCAATCCATGGGAATATTCGTAGCTATCATAGCCACCATAAGGATTTTCCTCAATGCTTTTGGCTGGAGCCAAATCCCTTATCCCGTGCTCATGCTCGTATATGTAGTATTCATTTTGTGCATCTGTCATGCTCACCATTCCGAGCAGGAGGACAGCTGTGAGAAGGAAGTTTTTCATGATATTTTCTTTTTTTGGATGATCGATTCCGCAAGCGATGCGCAAAAAGCTTTTTGCTGTAAAGCATCAAACAACAGGCCAAAAACCGCTGAAAAAGCAGTCTTTACATTTTTTACGAATTGCTAAGGCCTTTTTGAGAAAAGCCTTTCGCGGAAGCTTTTTGTACCCGGATCCTCAGCAGCTTTATTTGTGACGGAATGGCTTCTTCGCTGCCTGCTTTACTCCATGGTGCTCGAAGTAAAAATGAAGTGGCGCTTCAATCTCACTGGTCGGGCCTCTCAAATTTAGTGAATTTTGATATTCGATTGAACCCTCTCGTTTTTTTGAGCATGCTGTGCGGCATGCCGGGGAGCCCTTGGGGCTTGCTCAGAAGGAAGGGCTAAATTTTTGTTGCAGCCTTTGGGTGTTGAGAATATGTATTACATTTGCAGCCCGAATATGCCCAGGTGGTGAAATTGGTAGACACGCCATCTTGAGGGGGTGGTGAGCTAAGCTCGTGCTGGTTCGAGTCCAGTCCTGGGCACCCTGAGACCGCTACATCGCGCTGATGTAGCGGTTTTTTTTGGTGTAGGCCGGCTATGTTTGGCTTAGCTGAGCTCAATGAGTGTGATCTCCGGCGGCATGCCCACCCTTCCGGGAAAACCGATATAACCGAAGCCGCGGTTTACGTAGAGGTATTGATCCTGTTCATTGTACAGGCCTCCCCAGCGTGGATATCGGTACTTCACCGGGCTCCACTTCACGATACCGGGTATCTCTACACCGAATTGCATACCGTGGGTATGGCCGGCAAGGGTGAGGTCAATACGCGTTTTCTCGCGTACCTCAGCATCCCAGTGGCTGGGATCGTGTGAGAGCAGAATTTGGAGGTGCTCTGGATTGCTATCCTTTGTGGCTTCATCCAATTTGCCGTATTGGCTGAAGCCTCCAAGCCCCCAATTCTCCACACCCAATATCTCAATGGGCTGCTCGGCACTTTCGGGGCGCAATTGGAAGAGCTCATTGTTGAGGAGTTTGAAGCCCATGGCTGCGTGCTTCTTCTTCAGCTCTTCAAGGTTGTCCGATTTTGCGGAAGCATCGCTCCAGGGCACATAGTCGCCGTAGTCGTGATTGCCGAGCACACTGAACTTGCCCAGCCGGGCCTGCATTTGCGAAAGCAGGTCCTCCCATCCGTCCAATTCTTCGGCGAAGTTATTGACCATATCGCCGGTGAACAGGATGAGATCGGCTTGCAGCTCGTTGATAATGTTCACCCCACGCTCTACGGCAGCCTTGTTATTGAAAAAGCTACCAATGTGTATATCGCTGATGTGCACGATTTTCAGTCCACGGGCCCACTCGGGGAGGTGGGAGAAGTTGAGGGACGCCCGCTCTACGCGAAAATTGTAGCGGCCGCGGGCCATACCATATAGTATGCTCACAAAGGGAATGGCGGCGAGTATCCAGCCCAGCCTTGTGAGGAATTGCCAGCGCGAAATGCCTGCATCCCTGGCCGTACCCGCTGTGGTGTTTTGCACAAAATGGGCGGCCACGCGTCGGAAGAGGTGCAGAATGTCTTCAAAAAGGTGAAAAAAGGCCACCACCAGCTTGGGCATAAATACTAGGAGTAGCAGCCCGAATGACATGAAAAATATGTAATAATCAGAGCGTTCCTGGCCTTGGTTGTAGCGTACGAGCGCAATGATAATCAAGGCATAAATCACAAGTGAGCTGAGCCAGTACAGCGCTTGGGCCCCGTATTTCCAGAGGGGCTTGGTCCATTGGGAGCTCACAAGACGCAAGGCCTTGAATGCGTAAATATCCAGCACTATGAAGGCCAGAATGAAAAGCAGTAATGGAAGGTAAATGCGCATTGCGAATTAGCGGGCAAATATACGTCGATTCAGGGCATCTTCATCGCTTGATCTCCGGCTTTGCAAGTGCATCTCCGAGCGAGAGGTGCTATTGAGATGAATTGTCTTGGAGATATTCACTGGGCTCGGATGGGAGAGGCAGCATTTGCTTTATGTTAAGGTGAATTGGATGTTTTATGGAAATGGAGCCTTGTCTATGGCTCTAAAATGCATGCGAAAAGAACAAGCGATGCCCCTGATTGTTTGTTTCCAAGACCACCAAAATTATTGCATTGGCAGGTGATCAAAAAAATCTTTGTCAGGTAAAAAGTTGGAAGTATATTTGCACCCTCATTTTAGAGCGCTTTTGATTCCGTAGCTCAGCTGGTAGAGCAATACACTTTTAATGTATGGGTCCTGGGTTCGAGCCCCAGCGGGATCACAAAAAACCACCTCGATCGAGGTGGTTTTTTTGTGCCGATCAATAAGCTTCTATGCGGGCTAAAGATCAGATATTAAGGCTTTAAATCTAGGGGAGCAAAGAGCCTCCGGCGATGGAGGCTCTTGCTGAATTCCATTGATTACGGGCATTGACAGCTCTGAGACAATGCCTTTGTAAGATCAGGCATTTTTGAATGCTGCCCTGCCGGCAAAGCTTGCTGCCTTGCCCAATTCGCTCTCGATGCGCAAGATTTGGTTGAACTTTTCGATGCGCTCGCCACGGCAGGCGCTGCCTGTCTTGATATGGCCGGCATTCACTGCCACTGCCAAATCTGCGATGAAGGTGTCTACCGTTTCACCGCTGCGGTGGCTTATGAAGCAGTGGTAGGAGTTTTTGAAGGCCAGTTCGATGGTTTCCAATGTTTCCGTCACCGTTCCAATTTGGTTGAGCTTGATCAGTACAGAGTTGGCAACGCCTTTGCTGATGGCATCCGCCAGGATTTCCTTATTGGTGCAAAGCAGGTCATCACCTACCAGCTCCGTTTTGCTGCCCAGCACATTGGTCAGGTTTTTCCAGCCATCCCAATCGTTTTCGGCAAGTCCATCTTCGAGCGATATGATGGGGTATTGGTTCACCCAATTTTCCCACAGCTTCACCATGTCGTCGCTGCTCACGTATTCGCCCGTGCTCTTGAACATCTTGTACATACCTTTCTCGGCATCCCAAAGCTCACTCACGGCAGGGTCAAGGCTCAGACTGATCTCTTCACCGACTTTAAAGCCAGCTTTATCTATGGCTTCCAAAATCACTTCTACGGCTTGCTCATTGGACTTCAGGTTGGGTGCGAAGCCGCCTTCATCGCCTACACCGGTGCTGTATCCCGATTTCTTCAAGATGGATTTTAGGGTGTGAAAAACCTCTGAACCCATGCGAATGGATTCCCTGAAGGAATCGGCACCGTGGGGAGCGATCATAAATTCTTGAAAATCAACATTGTTGTCGGCATGGCTCCCCCCATTGATGATGTTCATGCAGGGTACAGGCATCACATGGCCATTGCTTCCGCCCAGGTAGCCATAGAGGGGCAATCCGGCGCTGTCGGCCTGAGCGCGCGCAAAGGCCATTGACACTCCCAGAATGGCATTGGCTCCGAGCTTGGATTTGTTTTTTGTGCCATCGAGTTCTATTAAAGCGAGATCGAGTTCCCTCTGATTGATGTAGGTGCTTCCTTGCAGCAGCTTGGCAATGTGAGTATTCACATGCTCCACAGCTTTGCGCACACCCTTGCCAAAGTAGCGTGATTTGTCTCCGTCCCTCAATTCAAAGGCCTCGCGCTCTCCAGTACTGGCCCCGCTGGGCACCATGGCCCGGCCATGTGAGCCATCTTCGAGTAATATGTCCACTTCAACAGTTGGGTTGCCTCGGGAGTCGAGAATTTCCAATGCGCTTACGTGTTCGATTTTCATGGTATTTTCCTGATTTTGGGTTTTTGCAATTTATGTGAGGCCAGGATTTGCCCTGTCCGTAGACGATGGGTTATCAGCTTTTAAAGTCCTTAGTCCCATCCTTCACTCGGCTCCAAACCTACACATTTTAGGCGGAATGGACAATTGACTCTTTTAAGAAGGTGTTAAATTGACACAAAGATAATGGGCTTGAATGCGCTTTGGCAAAGTCTACTTTGGCGAAAGCCATAGTCTCGAGACATTTTTTTTCAAGGCTTTGTGTTGTCTTGGCAGTTTTGCATACATTCGAAGCACACTCTAAAACCAAATCGTATGAAAGCAATTAGAAAATTTACAGCGGTTTTGCTCATCGGATCCATGGGCTTTATCGGTACAGCTTGCTTTGGTGAGTTTCAGCTTACGCGAAAAATTTACCAATGGAATGAAAGCGTGGTGGAAGGCCGTTTCGTGCAAACGCTTCTCTTTTATGCCATGAACATCATACCCGTGTATGGTGTGGGTGCCACGATTGATTTTTTCATTCTCAATCTGATTGAGTTCTGGTCGGGAAGCAATCCCATGGCTATGGAGCCCGGGGAGAGCGAGGAGATCTTCCTCACGGAGGATGGAGTGCAATACCGGCTCAGGGCTACGCACAATCAATTCGAGCTGCTGGCCCTCGATGGTGATCGCGCCGGTGAGGAGCAAGTTCTCCGTTTTGCACCCGATAGCAAAACATGGTACCTCGAGTGCGAAGGACAGTCTCTGGCCCTGATGCAATTCGAAGGGGAGCAGAGCGATTTGCTTCGCGTGTTCAGCCCGCTAGGCGATCTGGAGTACGCATTGAAGAGCGATTGTCGCGATGATGTCGCCGAGATGTATGGTTTGCGGGCGGTGCATACCGCGAGCCTTCGTTGAGCCCGGCCTTGTCATCATTTTTGCAGAAGCAAAAATGCCGCCAAGGCCTTCTACTTGGCTCGACCCAAATCCCAGGGCTTGAGCCCTGGGCTAGGGTCATGTCACCGCTCCGCGGTTCATCTCCGTGTCGCCTCTGGCCTTTCTTCACTCAGGCTGCGCCTAGGCTTCGCTCCGCCTCAGGCCTGCCCGCTGAGCGTGTGCTTCGCTCCGCCTCAGGCGAGCGACGAAAACTCTAGCCTCTGGCTTACATCGTTCACTTTGCGTAATTTCTATCGGATG
>SLDS01000181.1 GCA_007125175.1 Flavobacteriales bacterium | reverse complement strand
GTAACCTTTGATTGGGCAAGACGTAGGATGAGTCATATAAACCTTAAATCCACACCATGCGTCTTACTTGCCTCATTCCGGAAAATTTTCACGCCTTAGTTAAGGATGCGGAGATCAACTGCATTGATTTTGTCGCCTACCGCTCTCTACCGGATGCATGGAATATTGCTGAAGACAAAAGCCCTGATATCTTCATCTCACATCCTGAAGATGATTACAGCGCAGTCCTTGACATGCTTGGCGCCTTCCGTGTGATTTGCCCAAATGCCTTACACATCCATATCTACGAAAATCGCACAGCCGAGGAACTCATAGACTTGGTGAACAAGTCATATGCAGTGCGATTGCTGCCGCTCGACAAAGTAGAGCAAGGCTTGCTTCAGTGCTGTTCGGATGTGGTAGATATTTTCGAGCGCATGGGCCTTCAACACCTTGAACTTGCTCGCTTAAAGGAGGAAAACGAACAATTCGAATTTATGCTGCGACAAAGCTTGTTGAGCTGATTTTCCCTACTCAGCGCAATTCTTTCTTCGGCTCTTCTTTTGGAAGGGCCTTTTTTTTGGTGCAGCTTGAGAAGGTCTGCTTGAACACGCTTATCCCTATGAAGCAAGCTTTACAGACCCTATTCGGGGCTGGCTTGTACTGCATTTTCATTTCTGAAAATTTGCTTTTGCCAGGACCAGCATCTTGTAATCAGAGCGAGCACGAGCGGTATCACAGCCGTGTTAAGGCTTTGAGGTATCCACATCCAGGCTATCATGACGAAGAATAGCACAGCGCTGTGGTACTTGAAGAAGCTGCTTTCTGTGCGCTTTCGCAAAATCAGGTAGGCGGCATAGAGCCAGGTGGGCAGGGCCCAGAGGATGTTCATATTCCACTTGGTAGCACTGTGATCCGTGGCAAACCAAAGCAGCAAAATGGCGATGCTTAGTAGCCCAATGATCAGGAAAAAGCCAAAATCGAACCAGCGCAGCCGCTCAGGGCTGACGAAAATGCTCGCAAGCAGGCAAAAACCGAAAAAGCACCAAAACAACCATGTGATACTGCTCTCCTCGGCACTGCGCAGTTTGGGATTTTCCTCTAGCAAGGTCTCCGTTTTTGCCACAAAGGGGCTTTTCTCGCCATCGCGCAGCAGCAAAGCTTGGCCCATGGCATCCATGAGGTAGTCGGGCAAAAACATCTTTTCGCGAAAGCCTGCACGTGCATCACAGGGCACTCCAAGGGCCAAATCAATGCCCAGATCACTCCAGGGATGGGCTGTGAGATAGAGATCAATCATTTGCCGAAAGGTGGCCGTCGTGTCCTTGTCTCCATTGGGGTAATGCAGGCGCTCACCGAGCACCTCCTCGAATACGTCCCTGATACGAGAGCTGCAGTTGTCGTAAAAGAAATCGTAGGCGTAGTATCGATTTTCCGGAAGGGCATTGTGCTCCAAAAAATGGTATAGGGCCTCCACCTCCTCAGTTTCCAAATTGAGCCACTGCCGCTTCACCCATCGGCCCTCGTAGTAGTAGGTGGCCATGAAGTAGTCCAGTGTGCTCACCGCCAAGGCGTATTCCAGCCTTCCCTGAGCAAACTTGAGGTAGAAATTGGGAGTATCAAAATCGAAGGTGCCGTAGTTGTACACCCGGTCAATTCCCTGATCGGGATTGTATATCTGGATGGCGCTATGCCCAAAAACTGCGTAGAGATCGTCGCCCGGTCCGCAGGTGATCAAGGCCACACGGGTATCGCTGTGATCGTAGTCGGCGTAGGCCGCAGGAGTAGCTAGGATGCCAAGCACCAGCAATGGAAGGATGAATGACTTCATGGCGGCGAAAGTACCAAATAATCTGGCCAATCGAAGACGCCTTTAATCCTTTAGAAGTTCTACGATGCGCTCCAGGGAGGCCTGGTTGTTTGGGAATTCTATGGATTGCAGGACGCGCTGCTTCTCCAGAGCACTCAGGTGCCAGCTCAGAGCGATGTTCTGATCGGGATAGCGCATGATCTCCATGGGTACTTGATGGATGGGCACCTTCACATTGCGGCTCAGGGTTCTCATCAATTGATCCATATTGTAGTCCTGATCGTTGAAGTAATTGCCGTAAAAGGAGCCGATGGGATTGGTGAGCTTTTGCAAAATGGAGGCTTGACCGCCGGTAGGCTCGAAGTGCTTTTCCACATCGCGTACTTGCAATACGAGTATGCCTCGGGTATTTTTTTCAATCCAGTCCTGAAAAGTGCTGATGTATTGAGCAGTGACTTTCGTGCCAAAATTATCGCGCAAGCCGGCGTCCATCACCTCTATGGGGGGCTCGGTGGGCAGGCTGGCATAGGGCAGTATGTACGGAAAGGTGGAATTCATCCGCAGGGCGCTTGTGAGTAAAAGTTGATCGGAACCATGCGCGCTAAACATGCGGTTGAATTCTACATTTTCCCTGGCAAGGTAAAGCTGCTCCACCACTTCGGGATATTCATAGCAGAGGTATGAGATGGGCTGCGAACTGATGAGCATGCGGCGCCCATCATTGACGATACTCGGTGCCAGCACCATCATCGGAATCTGCGCAGCGTATACATCGTCGAAGTAATCACTCACGCGCTTATTAAGCACGAAATCTGTATTTTGATTGAGCTGCTCCTCGAAGGTCATGGCCCTGTCGAGCACGTAGCGGTGACCGGCAAGGTGTCGGTGCCTGAAACGAATGAAAATATCGTTGGTGGCCAGGGTGTACATTACCCTGTTGAGAATGTCATTGGAAGCCTTATCCAGATAGCTTCTGTGGTAAATACCAGGCTCCAGGCTGTCACGGCGCAGATAGAGCTCACGGAAATAAGCAGCTCCTATGGTGCCACCGGATGAGCCCGCGATGAGTCGGGTGTTTCGAAAGAATGTTCCACCGCTCAGGCTGTCGCAGTGCTGTAAACATTGCAGCGTATATAGGGTGCTGCGCAAACCTCCTCCACTCGTGTTTACAAAGACCATCATAGGCTTGTACCGCGGATCGCCCATGCGCTTTCTTTCGGCGCTGAGCCAGCGGTTGAGTATGCCCTCTTGCAGGGATTTGTCTTCGCGCACGGCGAGTAGATCCCCATTCAGACTGTCGATGCTGGCGATGGTGTATGGCACAGGCTCCACGCTGTAGTCGAGGCCGTATGCTGGGTTGGCCTGATTGAGTATATCATATCTGCCCGAGAGATGGTTGATGATCAATAGCAAGGCCAGCAAGATCGGAAAGGTCCACTCCTTGAGCCACGAGCGCATGATACTTCCCACCATGATGAGCGCTGTGAACACCAGGCAGGCACTGGCCGCACTGGGTATCACCATGTATTCATTGAACTGGAATGCCCCCACAATCACAAATACAGCCACAATAAGCAATTCGAAAAGCGAAGCATTGATATGGTTCTGAAAGAAAACCTGCCGCAGTGTGTTGACATCATAGTGGCTGCTATCTCGCGCCAATGCCACTTTGAATGGATGCGTGAGGTAAGTTTCTACCCTCCATTTTTTGCGGTTGCGTCCGCCGAGATACCAGCGGTAGCTTCTCCGGAGCGCACCATTTTTTTTGCTGTAAAGCTCCTCCATCTCCTCCTCAGTCTTGCCGGTTATCTTGTAGATGTTCTTGTTGGTAGGCAGGAAGTAAAGAAAGGCAATGAGGATAAAGAGGGCATTGCCACCGAGGAAGGCGAGCAGGTCAATAGCAATATCCCATTCTGACTTGAGCTCCGACACCATCAAAAACCGCGCTGAGCAATACAAGTAGGTGATCACAAAAGCGAGCGGTATGATGGAATTGTTTACACAAAACTTGAAGAAAGGCCTGTTGAGCGTACCCAGAAATGGGAAGCGGTGGGAATGCCTCACATAGACGTAGATATTGAAGGCCATGATAAAACCTCCCAGGCTAAAGCCAAGAATACCAAAAGACCAAATGCCCACTTCGCCGCGATACTCCGGAGCGAGGAAGAGGTGGGGTATGCCAAACTTGGTGGCAAAGGATTCAGTGATGAATCCGAAGAGCACCACCCAAAAAAGCAGAAGGAAATAGCCCCGCTGCACGTGAAGCCGCAGCAGTTGAAAAGGGAAGAAATACAAAAGACGCTTGAACCGCGCCTCACCGGATACCTGGGCCGTCATGAACCATTCCTTAAGGGGCTGTAAAGTACATACGCAAAAATCCGGCACATGTTTTAGCCCTTGCTAAACGGCCTCGGGCCCGATATGGGCCATAACCTTCTCGGTAATCATGCTTTCAGCCTTCTCCGCTTCATTTTCGAGCTTCTCCAGCTCTTCGAAGCACTTGTGCACAAATGCACTGTCTTCAAAATCCATGAGATTTACCCGCACATTCATGGAGGCCCCTCTCACGGCTGCCCTGGCACAGAGAGCCCCAACGCCGGCATCAGTAATGGAGTTGGGATTGCCCTTTTCGACCATGACCTTGCACAGCTCGAACACTTCTGAAGCCTTTCTGGCAATCTCCAGTGGCACCTGGGCTGCAATGCGGGTGGCCTGAGCGATGGCTTCTTTTCTGGCTTGCACTTCCTCGGGAGAATCCTTGGGCATGCTAAAAGCTTCCATGATGCGGTTGAAGGCGGCTGTATCCTCGTCTACCAGAGCCAGCAGTCCTTCCATGATGCCCTGACCTCTCTCGGCCCATTCTGAGAATTGCTCCCATCTGTCATCCCAGCCCCGTTTATGCGAGGACAGATTGGCCACCATGGTGCCCATTGCGGCGCCAAGGGCTCCCACGTAAGCACTTACGCTTCCGCCACCTGGAGCAGGGGCTTCAGAGGCTGCCTTTTCGGCAAATTGCTTAAGCGTTAGCGAGGCAAGATCCGGGCCGCCCGCATCGTCGATCATGTACTCGATCACTTTCTTGCCGGGATCAAAAGGAGCCAGATCATCGAGACCCAGGCTTTTGATGGCGATTTTTACCTTCTCCGATTCGGGTATACCCAGCGAGCGTCTTTGCTTCCGCAAAAAATAATCCGCAGCCTCCGTAAGGCAGCGCAGTGGGAGCAAGCCAACGATCTCTGAGCCGGTAACCCGGAGACCTCGCGCCCTGGCGCGCTCACAAGCTTCGTCGAAGGCTTTGTGCACAGGAGTAATATTGATGTTTGTCAGATTTAGCGAAAGCTGCGCGATGCCGTATTCTTCAATGTACCAGCCTATGCCTTTGACGGCTTTAAGACTACCCGGCTCGCGGAGGGGTTCACCATTTTCGTCGGTGACGATCTTGCCGGTGATGGGGTTTCCTTCGCGCTTTACACGCCCGGCTTCCCGTATGTCGAAAGCTACCGAATTGGCCCTGCGCGTAGATGTGGTGTTCAGGTTGATATTGTAAGCCACCAAAAAATCCCTGGCAGAAATGGCCGTGGCTCCCGTGCGCTTCACCTTATCATCGAATGCGGCAGGGCCGAAATCGGGCTTCCACTGCGGCTGGCTCAGCTTGTCCAAGCCTTCATATTCGCCTTGACGGCAATAGGCCAAATTTCTGCGCTTCTCTTCCCGCGCAGCATATTCGTAAAAGTAGCCGGGTATGCCCAATTCCTTGCCCACCCTTTCGCCAAGGCGATGTGCGTATCCTACCACTTCGTCCATTTCAATGCCTCGCACAGGTATCAGAGGGCATACA
Source organism: Flavobacteriales bacterium (assembly GCA_007125175.1). GTDB lineage: Bacteria > Bacteroidota > Bacteroidia > Flavobacteriales_D > Cryomorphaceae > T3Sed10-241. Next base: position 6,021 of record SLDS01000181.1, on the reverse strand, counting down.
TCGGTGGCCCCCATGCGTGGATGCTCGCCGCTGTGCTTGCTCATGTCGATGAGCTCGGCGGCTTTTTTGATGAGGCGAAAAGCCGCTTCGATTACCGGCTCGGGCTCACCCACAAAGGTGATAACGGTGCGGTTCGTGCTTTTTCCGGGATCCACATCTAGAAGTTTAACGCCTTCTACAGTTTCAACCACATCGGCTATTGCCTTGATTTTTTGAGAGTCGCGTCCTTCTGAAATATTGGGAACACATTCGATCAGTTTCTTCATCTTTCGGGAGTAGGTTTTGCTCCGCGAAGGTAGAAAAAGCATCAGGTCATTCGTCTCCAAAGCCCGCGCAATTCACGAATTTTCACGAAAGTGAAGCAGCCTCCCACCGATAGAGCAGGCAGGCTCCTGTCAGAGCAATCCCACCGCCCTCATTAAAAACATGGCACGGCCTTCAGATGCGGCCATGACGGCAAATGGGACAATGCCTGGCCGGCTTTATTCCTCCTCTTTCGGTTTCCTGAAAACCATGAATGTCGTAAGGATGGCATCCCCATTTCCTGTGGTTATACTGTAGAGCTCATAGCCCTGGATTACCATATCATTTATCAGACTCGTCATGGTGCGTTGATTGCCTTCAAAGGTTTGGGCATTGCTGCGGGCAGTTAGGCTAAAGCTGCCCAAGGGCACCGGGGTGACGTTACCCTTTCCATCCACAATAGCCCCCTGTGATAATTTCGAACTTTGTGATTCAATGAATCGAGCGGTTGCATATTCATACGACTGGGCAAAAGCACTCGAGCAGGCTGCTCTGAGCACAAGAAGGACACATAGGATTCTGAAATTCATGGTGTTGGTTTTGATGTTTATTGCTTTTGTTTGTAATTACTTCTTTTTTAGATAGAAAAAAAAGTGTCTGCCAAATGTAGTTTATCTCATTGGTTTTTCGGTTACAGCGCAGAGTATCTTTCTGAATTTTTTGGGAAAGCACAGTCTAAAACCGGGCCCAAATCCACGCACCAAATGCAGCTGTACAAAATGGACAAAATAAGGGAGCTGCCCTTTGGGCTTTTCATACCTTTGGGCCATGAGTAAGGATAGCAAAGACCTTCAAGCCAAGCGGCCACTCATTCTGGTGACCAATGATGACGGTATCACAGCGCGGGGCATACGCAGCCTTATCGAGGTGGCTACAGAATTTGGAGAAGTATGGGTGGTGGCGCCCGATAGCCCCCAAAGCGGTATGGGCCATGCGATCACCGTGAATAATATCTTGCGGTTGCGCGAGGAGCACCATGAGCCCGAGGAGGTGCACGAATACGCCTGCAGTGGCACACCTGTGGACTGTGTGAAGCTGGCAGTGTACCGGGTGCTCAAGCAACGCCCAGATCTGCTGCTCAGTGGTATCAACCACGGTGCCAACAACAGCATCAACGTGATCTACTCCGGTACCATGTCGGCCGCTGTGGAGGGCGCTGTAGAAAATATACCTTCCATAGGCTTTTCCCTGCTAGACCATTCTTCCGATGCCGATTTTACTGCCGCCAGAGAGGTGGCCCGAAAAATTATCAGGGCTGCCCTGGCCAATGGAATTCCCAATCACACCTGCCTCAATGTCAATATTCCTAAAGGACCTCCATCTTCCATAAAAGGCATACGCGTGTGCCGACAAGGGCAGGCTTTTTGGGAAGACAATTTCATGCCGAGAAAGGATCCTTCGGGAAAGATATACTACTGGATCACCGGCGAGCTCAACAATCAAGACAAAGGCAAGGATACCGACATATGGGCCCTCGAAAACGGTTATGTGAGCGTGGTGCCTGTGCAATTTGATCTTACAGCCTACCATGCCATGGCCACCCTCAACTCTTGGGAATATGAATAAGCAAGGCTCCAAACTCAAGGACAAGTTATCCACGGGGCTCATCATAGGCATCATTGCTCCTGTGCTGGGTTTTTGCATATACGGCATGCTGTGGGCATGGTATTTCAACAAGAGTTTTGCCTATTTCTACAGCGATGTATTTGTGGCCATTCCCACCTTTCGTTCCTCAATCCTCACTTTGTCACTGGTGTTCAATCTGGTGCCCTTTTTCATATTGCTCAATAGAAAGAAGTACCGCATTGCCAGGGGCATTTTGATGGCGGTTTTCATCTACATACCCTTTGTGGTGTACTTCCGCTTTTTCAACTGATCGACCCATTCGCCATCCATGAAATACTACATCATTGCAGGAGAGGCCTCAGGCGATTTGCACGGAAGTAAATTGGTGAAGCATTTGCGCCTGGGAGATCCTGAGGCGGAGCTGCGCGCCTGGGGAGGAGAGCTGATGGAAAAGGCCGGCGCAGAGGTCGTAAAGCACTACCGCGATTTGGCTTTTATGGGCTTTGCCGAGGTAATCGCCAATCTCAACACCATCCGTCGCAACTTCGATTTTTGCAAAAAAGACATGCTCTCCTTTGCACCGGACGTGGTCATCCTTATCGACTACCCCGGCTTCAATTTGCGCATGGCCCGTTTTGCCCATGAGCACGGCTTAAGGGTTTTCTACTACATTTCTCCACAGATTTGGGCCTGGAAGCAAAGCCGTGTGAACCTGGTGAAGGCCTATGTAGATGAAATGTACGTCATACTTCCATTCGAGCGCGACTTTTATGCCCGCTTCGGGGTCGATGTGCACTATGTTGGTCATCCCCTGATCGATGCCTTGGAGGAGCACAGGGCCGAGGCAGCTGATCTTTCCGCTTTTCGCAAAATGCATGAACTCGATAAGAGGCCGATAATCGCATTGCTCCCCGGTAGTCGAAAGCAGGAGATAGGGCGCATGCTCCCGGTGATGATCGATGCGGCAAGCCGGCAGGGGGGGCATCAGATCGCTATTGCGGCGGCGCCCTCCCAAGATCTGGATTTTTACAAGGATTTTTGCTCCGGCTCTGATGTGCGTATCGTAGAGAATGATACCTATGCCCTGCTGCACTACAGTGTGGCCGCCTTGGTCACTTCTGGTACGGCCACCCTCGAAGCTGCCCTGCTCAGGGTACCCCAAGTGGTGTGCTACAAGGGCTCGGCACTCTCTTATGCCATCGCACGTCTATTGGTGAAGGTGCCATACATCTCACTGGTGAACCTCATCATGGACAGACCCTTGGTGGAAGAGGTGATACAGGGTGATCTCAAAGCCGAGAGCCTGGCCCGGTCCCTGGATCAACTCATACATCAGCCCGAAAAGCGCCAAGAACTGCTGCAGGGCTATGGGGAGCTATACCGAAAACTCGGTGGAGTAGGGGCTTCCGAAAAAACGGCCAGGCACATGTTGAAAACTCTGCGCGAAAGCAGTGTGCATGAGTCTCCTCTGAGCTAATTTAGCCTCTATGCGAATAGGCCCTATTGCATTGTTGTGCATCCTCCTCTCATCTCTGAGCGCGCACTCACAGCATGCCTCCTTTGATCGCATTAAGGTCGGGCTGCTGCGATCCTATAAGCCTTCAAGTATGCAAGCTATTGTGCGTCAAGGTGCTTATAGTATTTGGGCAGATGGCCGCAAGTTGGGTGAACTGAAAGTGGGTGAACGAATTACTGTAATTGGTACCGGAGGTCCTGCACTACGTCTTCAGGTAGATGGCAAGGAAAAGGGACAATTTGAAAAAATTGATCTCAGGGCCTTCGGTGATTCATCCACCTTTTGGCTCTACCTGCTCAAGCCAAGCAAAAAAGAAGGCCTTTACGATGATGACCTGCTCATTTCACAGCTTAGGGGGAGTGTACTTAAGTTGGTCAACCATGTGGCCCTGGAGAAGTATATCGCCGGGGTGGTAGAGGCTGAGACCGGCAAAGAGAAAGGGCTCGAATTTTACAAGGTTCAGGCGATTATTTCGCGCACTTACGCCTTGGACAAGAGGGGCAAGTATGCACGTCAGGGCTTCAATCTCAGCGATGAGGTCGATTGCCAGGTGTACCATGGCAAGGCGCGCTGGGAGCCCGAAATTCTGAAAGCCGTTCTGGAAACCGAAGGCCATGTGCTGGTAGATAGCGATATGAATCTCATCACAGCGGCCTTTCACAGCAATAGCGGTGGGGAGACTCTTAGTAGTGAGGCGGTTTGGTCGGGGGCTTTGCCCTATTTAAGTCCGCGACGCGATGATTTTTCCCTCAAGGGAGAGCATGCCAATTGGCAGCTTAGTGTGCACCGCGATGAATGGTTGGGATACCTCAGTAAGCGTTGGAAGCTGGATACCGTCGACCCCTTGCGGCAAAATAGCTTCCTGAATTGGGAGCAGTCGAGCAGGGAGCGATTTCTCATCGACCCCAGCCTGGGTATCCCCCTAAAGGAGGTGCGCAAGGACTGGCAGCTCAACTCCACCTTTTTCGATCTGAGCCTTGATGGCGACTCAGTGCACATTTCAGGCCGGGGCTTCGGTCACGGCACAGGCTTGAGCCAGGAGGGCGCCATGCGCATGGCTGCTCTTGGTTTCGATTACAAGGATATCTTGCACTTCTACTACAATGATGTGCATCTCATTGATTTGCGCGCTCTCGAATTTTTCCGTGAGGAATAATGGCCTGAATCGGCCATTTCGGCTACTATCTTTATGCACTGTTTTCCGATTGCCACTGGGCCGATATAGCAGTCAACAAAAAAAGCCGACCCCTCGGGGAGTCGGCTCAAATGCTGAATGCAGCTGCAGGGCTTAGCCCTTCTTGGTGGCTCCGGTAAATCGACGCTCGCGTATGCGGGCAGCTTTACCTTTGAGATTGCGCAGGTAAAAGATACGCGCTCTGCGCACCCTGCCTCTCTTGTTTACTTCGATCTTTTCGATAAAGGGTGATTGTACCGGAATGATCCTTTCTACTCCAATACCGCTAGAAATTTTCCTTACGGTAAAAGTCTCTGTCGCACCTGATCCTCTACGTTGAATTACAACGCCTTGGAATTGCTGGATACGCTCTTTGTTTCCTTCTCGGATTTTGTAGTGTACCGTTACGGTATCGCCTGCCTTGAATTCAGGTGCTTCGGCTACTTGATTCAACTGCGTGCTAAGCTCTTTCAAAATGTCCATGACGCTCAGTATTTTGTATGGGATGGCTCGAATTTCGGGCTGCAATATTACGAAACTATTGCGAGATACACCCTATAGCACCCTCTATTTATTTTCATCACCATCGCCACTACCCTGAAAGCGCTTCCAAAGGTCAGGTCGGCGTTCGCGCGTGCGGCGCATGGCCTCCTCAAGCCGCCATTGCTCTATGGCTGGGGTGTTGCCGGAGGTAAGTATTTCAGGCACGTCCATTCCTTCGAAGTGGGCCGGTCGGGTATAAACAGGAGGGGCGAGCAAGTCGTCTTGAAAGCTGTCGGTAAGTGCGGAGGTCTCATCATTGAGCACCCCCGGAAGCAAGCGCACCACAGCATCTGTGAGCACCGCTGCCGGCAATTCGCCACCGCTGAGTACGAAGTCACCGATGGAAATCTCCATACTCACATAGCGCTGTCGGATACGTTCATCAATGCCTTTGTAGTGCCCACAAATGATCATCAACGCCCTACATGTGCTGAGCTTGTTCGCGTGCCTTTGGTCAAAGCGCTTACCATCGGGACTCATATATATGATCTCATCGTATTCCGCAGCGGCTTTGAGAGACTCAATGCAGCGGGCCAGTGGCTCGGGCCGCATCACCATGCCCGCCCCACCTCCAAAGGCATAATCATCGATGCGTTTGTGCTTGTCTTCACTGTATTGTCGCAGGTCGTGAATATTGATATTGACGATGCCTTTGTCTTGTGCCCGTTGCATTATGCTGTCGCTCAATGGGCTGTGAAGCAGGGAGGGCAGTGCTGTGATGATGTCAATGCGCATGAGACTCAAGGCTAGCTGCGGTGCTCAAAGAAAAAAATGCACCTGTGAAAAATTAGGTACTATATTTGATGACGCAAAGGTAAATCAATAAACAAAATGAAAATCAATCAGGCCCTGGCCCTTACCCTGTACCTTATCTTCACTGCCGCCGCAGCCTCTGCCCAAACCGACAAGGATTATCAGG
>SLDS01000030.1 GCA_007125175.1 Flavobacteriales bacterium | reverse complement strand
GAAAGAGTTCGGGCATGAGCAGCACGCGCATGGCCTCACTTGAGTTTTTTGTGAAAAAAGTAGGTGCAGTCGCTACCGTACTTTTGCCGCAAGGGCTTCTCGGCAGTGCCAAAATACCGTCTGGTAGCCTCATACTTGCGCCGGTTGCTGAAGAGCCTGGAGAATCCAAGAAAGCTCTGGTTATATGCAAAGCGCCTGCGCAGCACGAAGCCCCCTTCGCGCAGGGTGCGCAAGAGGCGCTTCTCGGGTATTCGGTTCAGGCGGTATTTGTCCAGACCAATAAGCCGACGTAGGGAGAGGTACAAAAAAATGAGCCTGGCAAACCAGTGATTGCTGTTGGTATTCTGCAAGATGAGCTTGCCCCCAGGCTTCACGAGGGCCATGCTGCGCTCCAAAAAAGTCCATGGATCGCTGATGTGAGCAAGGATACCAATATTGAGCACCAGATCGTATTGCTCCCCTTCAAAATCGTGTGCGTAAAAGTCATCCCGGACAAAGCGAAGTTTTTCGCTCTGCTCATCCGAAAAACGACTGCGGGCCGTTTCGATCATGTTCTCCGAAAAATCCATCAGCGTTAGGTGGCCGAATTGCCGGATGAAGGGAGCCGAGATATCACCTGTACCGCATGGCATATCCAGCACCTGATCGTATTGCTTATCACCGATGAAATGCCCAACCGTTTCCATACGAATCCTCAAGTTGTAATTGTACGTGAGGTAATGCTCGGTACGTTCGAAAAAGGCTTTTACTTCGCTGGTATTCATGTACGGTCGCGTATGTGCTTGATTGGCGAACCGGCAAAGATACCATAGGCATGCAATTTATCGCTCTTACTGACCAGCGAAAGCGCCCCAATCACCGCTCCATCGGGTATCTCACTGCCCTGCAGTACCACGCAATGCGCCCCTATCAGTGCATCCTTACCGATGATAATATCGGCTACAGTATCGCCTTGCTGCATGTAAGGCCTATTGCGCTCAAGCTTATGGAAACTGCCCCTGAGGCTCGAGTGCTCTGCCACTCCCGACCAATCACCTATTTGGATGCGGCCTGCCGAGCTCAGCCTTACACCATCACCAATCACCACCTCATCGCCGAGATGTAAGCTGCCATTGCGGTTGATTTCAAAGACAACTCCCTTGCCAATGACCACGCGATCGCCCAATTGGATATTGCCATGAGGGATGTCTCTGAACACGGGAAAACCGAGACATCGCAGATCCTTACCAACCTTGCAGCCTGTGCTGTACAGGTATATGCGCAAGGCAAAACCCAATAGATGGCGACGTATGGCTCTCAGGTATTCGTAGAGTCGTGACATGGCTGCTTTCAGTGGCTAAAGCTAGTCAATAAGATTCTTCTGCAGGGGCTCAAGCCTTGCTCTCCAGCCTTGCTTTTGCCTCGAGCAGGTGCATTCGAATCTCATCAGAAATGCTGCTCCATGCAAAGTGCTTTCGGGCGTATTTTCGGGCTGCTTCCCGCAATTCTTGGCGCTCACTCATCTCGACAGCTTCTTCCAGCGCTTTCGCAAAAGAGGCTTCGTCGTTGTCGTCGTAAAAAGTACCATAAGCCCCCTGATCACAGAGCTCTGGATAGGCAAACATCCCCCTGTGGCCCACCAGCATAGCGCCGAAGTAAAGGGCCTCGACATATGCGATGCCAAAGGACTCTACGCGTGATGGAAGAAAGCATACAGAAGCCTGACTGTAGAGCCGGTACAGCTCCAATCGATCGGTGATCTCTTCCTTCCACTCCATTCGATCTCTCCATTCCGGATGGCTCAGCAGGGCTTCTGCCCATGCCAATCTGAAAGCCTCTGTGCCGGGCCCGACCAATACGATGCGGTATTGCGAGGCCAATCGGAGGTGGGGCAAGCTGCGTAGGAGAAGCTCGCAATTCTTTTCTTGGCTGCCCGGTCTGCTTACACAGAGCAGGAAGGGCTTCGCGGCCTCAGGCTCGGGAAAGTGCTGAGAAAGGAAGCTGTCATTGGCTCCATTGGGGGCGTATACAAGTTTGGAAGCCAGCTCAGGATAGGTGTTGGAGATGAGGCTGAGGGCGGCCCTATTCTCCACACTCGCAAGATCCAATGCTTCGAGAAAACGTGTTTCCACCCACTTGAGAAACATGTTTTTTGCCAGGTTCATTGAGTAGCGTTTTCGCTCTTCGAATTGGGTATTGTAGGCATCGAGCTTGAGGTAGAGCAATCCCTTGGGATTGTAGCGCTTGTACAAGGTGCCGTACACAATGCTATCGCGACCCAGGTGCCAGAGCTGGAGTACATCAATGTGGATGGCCTCCTCGCGCAGGTAGCGCAAAAAGCTGCGGTCCAGGTAAGCAAGATCGGGAGCATCATCCAGCCTGCGCACCTCCAAACCATCCAACTCACCCTCCAGGCTTGGGTAGGCCTCGTCTACGAAGTGGCCCACCAGGCTGGATGCCCAAGCCTCAGCCTGTCCAATATGCCAGGGCAGCAGGCCCACATCCTTGCTGATGTGTACATTGCTCACTTTCGTAAAATAGCTGTGGAAACGCATCAATACTCAATTAAAAATTGCTCGATGCCAAGGCTACGAATCACTTGTCTCTCTCGCTCACGCAAAAAGCGCTTCAACGGATGGCGGTTGAGTGAGCTTCCGTGGCTGCCCGATACTCCCTCATAGACAGGCCCCTCAGGAAGCAGCTCAGCCTCCTTGATCAATTCACCTGAGCAAATTGCATCGTATACCACGTGCTCAATGAAGCGCATTCTGGCATCATCTGCTTCCCGGTAGCAAGCCTTAAGGTGCTCGAGGTACAGAGATCGCTCTACGGCAAAAAAGGCTGTGATCGCCAAGGCCCGCTTGCGGTGCAAGTCAATGTGCAAGCGGCCCTTGAGCCGAGGCAGTATGCTGCCAATGTTTCGGATGATGTACCTCCCGGTGATTTTCACAAAACGCGTTGTACTCAGGTGCTCTTCCACGAAGCGATCCAGCATGTAAAACTCCTGAAAGCCCTTGCCAAGATGGGTATCGGGATGGGTGCTGAGGCGTATGAGTTGAAAGCGCTCCAAGGCGCTCCATGCCCGAAAGTCGGGATCTGCCTCCAGATCGAAGTCGGAATTTTCAACAAAAGCCAGGGGCAGCTCGGTATGCTTGAGGTAAAAGGCGATTGCGGACTTATAATCGGCAAGGCGCTCCTGCACATCGCCCCTACTCACAAATGAGGTATGGGGCTTTATCGTTCCTGTGAGGCAGATGCTGAGCTCCTTCATGAGCCAAAGATAAGCGAAGTGAGCGTCTGGCAATAGCGGATTTGAGTAGTTTTGTGCATGGCCCGCACCCTCATACACCTCGGCATGCCGCGCGCAGCGAGCACTTTTTTCCAGCGTGAAGTATGGCCTTTTTTGGAGGGTTTCCAATACGCAGGTGTGGATCGCTGCCAGTACAGCCGGGCTTTTCAGCAAATGCTGTTTCAAGATGACAGCCTCTTTGATTCGGACGCTTTTGCCCACAGCACAGCCGAGCTGCGCAGAAGTGATGCCTTGCTTTCCAATGAGCTCTTTGTGGGCCAATCACTCTACTTTTGTTCTACCACCCGCAGCCGCACGCTGGAAAGACTCGCAGCGGCCTTTCCGGAAGCAGAAGCGGTGATCATCCTGCGTCGCCAGGTGGATCTGCTCGAATCCCTTTACAGCCTTGCGGTTTACGCGGGCTTCTCCAAAGGCCCCTCCGACTTTCTGCACCCCTCACCCATTCCCTTGGCACAGGGGCAGCCGGATATATATCCCACTTACGAGCAAGGAGAACATCTGGAGTCATACCTCTATCAGCCCTTACTAGCGCTGTGCAACAAGCATTTTTCCAAGGTTCATCTATTCTTTTACGAAGATTTTGCTGAGGATGCCGAAGCCTTCTGTGAAGCTTTGTGCAGCAGGCTAGAGCTCTCCTACAGCCGTAAGCCCCACTTTTCCCGAAAGGTAAACAGAAGCTTCACCCGGATGCAATTGCGCTTCATGCGCCGACTGAATTTGTGGAAAGACCTGCACCACGCCAGCTCCCTGGGCAGCGGCCTCTTTCGCCGCAAGGTGCGCTTTATTGAAAAATACATGGGCTGGGGGCAGCGCTTCGGCTTTAGCTCCGAAGTGCGTGAAGCCTTGCATGAATACTATGAGCCAGACCTGAAAGCCGTGTATGCAGATTTGCCGGAAGGCTCTACACTCGAAGGTTTTAGAAAACACTACCTATCGTGACCAAATGCCCCGGGCACTGCCATTGAGTATTTTGTAACACTGCAAGGGCTGAAAAAAGGCGCGGAGCATGAGGCCAATGAGTGTGGCCAGAATCACACCTGCGCTGCCCAGAGCGGGCATACCAGCCAGCCATACCGACAGGGGTATATTGATCAGCATGACCAGCACTGCATGGTAAAGAGAGAGCCTCAGCACTCCCATGCCACTTAGCACTGTGCCGTATATACCTAGAAGCATGGACATTGTGACCCATGCAGCCATGATGGCGCTGAGCAGGAATGGGATCTCGAGGGCATCGCCCAGCCAGAGACGGTACACCACATTGCTAAATACCAGCATGAGGATGCAAAGCAGGGCGAGGAGCACCCACAAACGCAAAAGTCGCCTCACCATGCTGGCTATCCACTCCATTTCCCTTTTGGCGAAAGCATCGGTAAAAGCCGACCAAAAAGGTGTGGTGACCAGCCCAAAAAATACTGCGGCAAAGTTGAAATAGCGGTATGCAACATTGTAGGCGGGAACCTCCTCGGGGCCAAGCACCCTGGAAATGATGAGATTGTCGGTCATGAAAACCACCACTGCTGCCGCCTGAAGCACGAAAAAGACGATGCCCAACTCCATAAGCGGTCGAATGTGTTGGAGGGCAAAGCGGCTGTAGGAGGGCCTGTAGCGCCGGTACTTTCCTAAGAAGAAGTAGAGATTGGAGAGCAGGAGCACCAGCAAATTGACTCCGCCAATAGCGATGGCCAGCACAGGGAGGCTATCGGCCTCTACAGTGATAAGCAGCCACACCATAGCCATTTGCAGCACATTGATGAGGCTATTGATGGCATTGCCCCATGCGGGACGTTGATCGGCGGTGAGCACTACCTTGACCAGTTGGAACACAAACTGGGGCAGGAAGAGCAGCATCAGTATGCGCGTCATCGCATTTACTTGGGTGTGCAAATGCTCAGGAGCAGCGAATAGGCTCCCCCAATTTGCGAAAGCATCGGCTAGTAGAAAGAGTAGCAGCAGAAAGAGCGATACGCCTGCAAGGCAAAAGTAGGATGTGCTCACATAGCTGGCTGCCAGGGCTTCATTGCCCTGAGCGCGGGCCTCAGCAAATCGATTACGAAGGCCATTGCCCAATCCCAGGTCAAAGATGTTGAACCAATTGATCACGGCAGTTACCGTGAGCCAGATACCGAATGACACCTCAGTGAGCAAACTGAGATAAAGAGGTATAATGAGGATGCTAACGATGGAATTGACCACCTTAAGGCCGGCTCCCATAAGGATATGACGAAGGATGCGCTTGCCGCGTTCATCGGCCGAGGCCCGATAGAGTTCCTGTAGCTTGCGGATCATTTCTTGGCCAACCAGCGCCTTAGCTTGCTGCCCTTGCCAAGGCTTTCATCATCTTGAAAGTACTTTCCGTAGGCCGCACCATAACCGTATGTGGAGGCGTATGCATAGGCACCTTTCTTTCGTGACACTGCATTGAAGATGATGGCCATGTTGGCGATGCGGCCTCTTGAATGAAGCTCATCGATGTGCTTCACATGCTCGCGTCGGGTAATCTCGTGGCGCACGATGAATAGATTGAGATCGGCATGCTCCGCGAGTACAAGGCCATCGCTCACCAAGCCCACAGGAGGTGTGTCAATCACTACCCAATCATATTTGCTGCGCAGCTCCTGCATGAGCACCTCCATTCTGGGCGATGCCACGAGCTCGGAAGGATTGGGCGGCACGGGCCCCGAGGGCACCACGTAGAGGCTATCGTACACGCCCGATGGAAAGGTGATCTCGGCCAGATCGGCACTCCCGATCAGAAAATTGCTGCAGCCAACATCATTGCTAAGGCCAAAATCTTCGACAATCCTCGGCTTGCGGAGATCCAGGCCCACCAAGGCTACCCGTGCACCTGAGGCGGCGAGCACGCAGGCGAGGTTCATGGCATTGAATGTCTTGCCCTCAGTACCCACCGATGATGTCACCGCCAAAACCCTTCCGCTGCTACCCTGCTCGTACGGGCCGGGCTGGATGAAAAACTTCAAATTGGTGCGTATGCTGCGGTACTCCTCTGCAATCGGCGACTGCGGAGCGGTGAGGCTTACCAGCGACCCTTCTCGCTTGCTGAGCCGCACCACACCAATGAGTGGTATGCGCGTAAGGCTCTTGAGCTGGGATATATCTGTGATGCTGTCGTTGAACTTTTCACGGGCCAGTGCAAATGCAAGGGGGAATAAGAACCCCAGCAATATGGCAATGCTGTAGGCCTTTTTGGGAATGGGGTATATAGGACCTGGTAGCAGTCGGGCGGAGTCTACCAGCCGGGCATTGCTTTCATTTGCCGCAAGGGAGATGGCGAGTTCGGCTCGCTTTTGCAGCAAAAATGTGTACAGCCCCTCTTGAATGCGAAAGCGCCTCTCAATCTCCAGCAATTCCCTCTCGGTGGTGGGAATCTGTTGCATGCGGCCGCTCAATCGCCGCACTTCCTCATCGAGCTCAGCCTCCTTTCGCTTGAGTCCCTTGCGAATGTTGCGGGCATTCTCGAGCAGGGAAGAACGCGTGAGCTCAATCTCAGCATTGAGGGGCACCAATGTGGGGTCGTTAATGGTGCTCTTGTTGAGGATAATCTCTCGCTGGCTCTGCAACTCTGAGAGCTTATTGATCAGGCGTACCAGCAAGGGATCGCTGATGTCGAGGGCGGCGGGGGCCAAATCGCGGAGGTCGGCATTGTCGACCACATAGGTCACGAGTTGATCGATCATTCCGATACGGGCATTGTTGAGCGAACGCTGCACATCCACATCCTTGATGCTCTCCATAACCAGCTTGGACTCGGATTGCAGATCGATGATGCCTTTCGACACCTTGTAGCGCTCCCGATTGGTCTCAATCTGCTCCAGATCATGTGTAATGCTGCTAAGCTGCCGGTCGAGAAAAGTTTGTGTGGTTGCTGCAGCCTTGTTTTTCTCCTCGATGTCGTTTTCCAGGTATACTTCGACCAGCTTATTGAGAAAATCCAAGGCTTTAAGGGGCACCTCATCCTCCAGGTAGAGCTGGAGGATGGTGCTTTGTGGTCTCGACAGCCCCACACTGAGCCGGGAGAGGTATTTGTTCTGATTGTAGCCCATGGTATTGAAGCGCACCTTGTAATTGCGCTTTTCGAGGCTACCGGAGGCAAGGGCTGCTTCGGGAAAATTATCCCGCCTTTCCAGCATGAGCTGCCCGATGGGCTCCATCAAGGTATCGCCATATCGTCCTTCCCTGCTGTGTTCTTCCTTTGCGTGCGAATAGCGCAGGCTGAATCGCTCAGCATCGATGAGTTCCACCTCAATGGGAATGGAGTATGCAGAGAAATGAAGCTGCAGGGCCTGAATCTTGAAGGGGCAATCCTTGTACACCTCCGATACTTTGAGATCGCCGACGAGATAGTAGGAGACGTCAAACTCGAGGTCATTCAGCGTTTTGGCCAGCAAGCTGTAGGAGCGCAAGATCTCCATCTCATTTTCGATATTCTTTGCACTGGGATCCGCGTCGAGGGCCCGCAAAAGCCCTTCCTTGCCTGTATTGTCGTCGCGCACATGCAGTTTTGCGGAAACGGCAAAGACAGGATTTTGGTACCAATTGTAGGTATAGGCGATCGCCATAGCAAGTACCAAGGAAATCGCAAAAAGAGGCCAATATGAGCCATATCTGATGAGGAACTGCCTCACATTGAAATCGCGCTCTTCGCGAAGCTCGTCCTGATTGCGTGCCTGCTCCTCCTTCATCTCAACTGCTCAAAAGACTGATTATGACCGCTACAAAGGTGAGGCCGCTGAGCACCAAGGGCAGCAATCTGTACACGTTGTCATCGGCAGAAGTACGGCCTCTGGTGGGAGGAACGTAGATTATATCATTGTTTTTCAAATGATATTGCGGATTCTGCAAGAATTCTGATTCATTCAGATTGATGCGAAAATACTGAGAGTCCGGGCCCTCTCCGCGAATGAGCAATACATTGCCGCGCTCACCAAAGAGGGTGATATCTCCGGCACTACCCAAAGCCTCGAGCAGGTTGCTACGGCCTGAAGGTATGCGATATGTACCCGGCCGGGCGACCTCTCCAAGTACAGTGACCTGAAAATTGATCAGTCGCAGATTCACGGTGGGCTTCTGAAGATAGTCGGCAAGTTTGATACGCAGCAATTCCTCCGCCTCTTCTATCTGCTTGCCTGCGAGCTCCACCATGCCGACGAGCGGGAGGTCTACGCTGCCATTGGCGCCAATCTGATAGACATTGGCGCCCGATTTGGTATCGGGATCGCCCCCGGGCTTGTAGAAGAATTCGCTGGTCTCACGGCTAATGCTGCTGATGTAGATTTCGACCAGATCGCCGCTCACCAGTGGTATCTCCTCAGCCTTGGCGATGGCCACTTGTGCCTCACGCTCGCGCAAGTCATTCATGTACAAAGCCTTTTTGTAAGGGACGCAGGCTCCGAGAAACAAAAAGATAAGCCCTGATGCTATGTATCGCAGTTTCTTCATATTACTGGGCGGTGATGAGCACCTCTACCCTCATATTTTTTTCGTGTTCTTCAAACTCCTTTGCATCCACTATGCGCTTACGCGTATCTCCGTAACCTACCGCTTTTAGCCGTTTCTTGTGTATGCCATTGTCAATCAAAAACGAACGCACTGCTTTGGCTCTCATCTCACTCAGCTGAGTAGAGTTGCCCTTGAAATTCCACTCTTTGCCCTGCCCCTTAAAGTTGGGGTCGGGTCGAATGTCCTCATTGTAGTTGGCACTGTGACCCTCTATTTCAACCTTCACGCTGGGGTTGTCCCTGAGAAACTGCAATAATTGCTGGAGTTCATCATCCGCCTCGGGCTTGAGAGCATAGGTATTGTTGTAGAAAAAAACTTGATTGAGCACCAGTCGATCCCCAACGCTAATAAGATCATCATCAGCGCTTTCTACTACCACTGAGCTCAGACTTGAGAAGCCGGCTTCATCCTCTTCCTCCACAAGTACTGCAGGCTCGGGATCAGCTTGTTCGGTTTTTGGCTCCTCGCTACCTCTTTGAGCCCTCCTGTCCAAATCTTCGATGTAGAGTTGCACATCGGGCTCACCCATGCGGGCCATCTTGAAGTCGGGAGCATCCAATTGCGCAAACTGATAGCACGGTCTGTGGATGGCGTGTACGGACAGCCTTTGACCGCCGCTCTCCACGTAGAGGTAATGGCCACAATCATCAGGATTAAGACTCAAAACTGCCAAGTAGATCGTGTCGCCTGCTGAGGCTTCGAAACGGTTGAGGTAGGTGAGCTTTTCATCTTTTGAAAACATGGGAGCCCGCTGCAGCATGATGGGGTCTATGCCCTGGTTTACAAATCGCTCACAGAAATCACTGCCTCCATAACGGTAGGCTGTCGCACCGTAGCGGTCCTTTTCCACACTGGGCTGCACGGAGAAATCGACCACCTGATCTTCGCTAAAAACGAGTTTATACCAAAATGTGTACTTATCTTGATACACGTAATACACGGCATTGACGGCTCGGCCATCTACCTCGATGCGCTTGGTGCTAAAGTCATTTTCCGAAAGGGGAAAAAGCAAAACCTGAGCATCCATACAAGTCTCAACTGTTTCGGTTTGGGCCAAAACTGAGGCATGGACAAGGATAAAAATGGCCGAAAAGGCTATGAAGGATGAAAATTTCACTCCGGAGGCACAGATGCTTTGAACAAATATATGCCTGTACTCCGGGCCTCGGATGGCCTTGGCAGTGGCATTTTCCACACTGCCCTGATGAAAGAAAAGCAAGTATAAATGCAGGCAACAGAGGCCGCGCAGTAGATTTGTAGGATGACCTACATACACCATTGTGGAAAACTCATGTTGAAAAGACCCATGCTACTGGCGATCTGCTGCTCCTTTTTGCTGCTGCCGCGAAATGTTCATGCCCAATTGGGAGAGCTTTTTTCCAGCTCCAATGAGGGCTATTACAATTACGTACCCAATGCGAGCTTCGAGGATACCAAGCGGGAGTACTGCGTGTGGAATCAGAAAGGCCGTGCCTATATGGAAGACGTTTTGTACTGGGACTCTCCTACCGAATCCACCCCCGACATACTCAGCATGCGGGTGGCACGTAGCTGCTGGGCACACCCACGCAAGCACAGCAAAGGCAAGCAAGGCCCCCGAAACGGCGACAACATGGCAGGCATAAAAACTTATGGGAAGGGAGGCACAGACACCTTTTGGCACGAGTACCTCATGGTGGAATTGGACTCAGCACTGCAAGCAGGTCAACGCTACTACGCTGAATTTTATGCCAATCGAAGTGTGGCCTCTGCTATGGCATCCAACAATCTCGGAATGTACTTCAGCGATACCGCAGTGGTCACCCGCGACAGGATGCCCCTCTTTTTTACCCCTCATGTAAACAGCGATAAATTGGTGAAATCGCGCTGGAACATGTGGCAGAAGGTGAGCGGAGTCTTTGAAGTGGACAGCGAGAAAAAATTCTTGCTAATCGGCAATTTCTACCACGACGACGAAACCCTGATCGAAAAATTTCCGGAAGGGGAGCGGGGAGCCTACTACTACGTAGACGATGTATACGTGAGGCGGGCAAAGCCGGATGAGAAACTCAGCCCAAAACCCCGAGCCAGCCACCCTCCAAAGCCAAAGCGGGTGCTACAAGAAGCCGAAATTGTGTCGACAGTGGAGGTGAAACTCGACAGCATAGACTACAAGGTGGGAAATACCATCAGGCTGGAGAATATCTTTTTCGAATTTGACAAGGAGACTTTGCTTCGGGAGTCCAAGCAGGAGCTCGATAAGATGAATGATATCCTACAGGATTACCCCAAGCTAAAGATCGAAATATCAGGACACACCGATAATGTAGGCTCGGCCGACTACAATAAAAAGCTCAGTGAAGAACGGGCCCGTGCCGTGGTGGAGTATCTGCTCAAAGCAAAAATAGATCCCGAACGGCTGAGCTACAAGGGATATGGAAGTGAAAGACCCTTTACGAGCAATGAGAGTGAAGAGGGGCGTGCGCTCAATCGAAGGGTAGAATTCACCATTTTGGAGAATTAGGCTCAATCCCGGATCGAAAATTCAAAGAGGTAATTGGTCTCTGCCCAGCGCCTGAGCTTGTCAATGCGCATGTGCTGGATTTTTTCCATATCGGCCAAAGCGAGGATTCGCTCGATCTCGCAGCTCTTAGCAAGGGCCATGATGACCCGTCCGTCCTTGTGCAGCACCTGTCGCAACTGCTGAAATAGGCACATGTAATACTCGTATTGCTCGCCGCAACAGAATGCAAAATCCCTCTCTTCTTCGGGATAAGAGGGCAGAAAAGGTGGATTTACAAAGACGTAATCAAAATGGACTCCCTCCGGTATACTCTCAAAAATATCGCTGGCAAACACCGACACTTGTAGTCCATTTCTCTCGGCGTTGAGCTGTGCATTCTTGCAGGCTACTGGAGTCACATCGCTGGCATGCGATATGGCACCAAGCTGTGCAGCCCGACAGGCTTGTGCCCCAGATCCACATCCGAGCTCTAATACTGACTTTCCCTGAAGTTCTAGCCTGTCGATTTTATCAAGGAGCATGCGCGAAGTGACAAACCAACCGGGATGAAATACTCCGGGCATCACCAGCAAATCCAATTCTTCGTACTTCCAGGTTCTCAAATCACTGGAATACAATCGGTATAAGGGCTCAGCAAATGTCTCAATCAACAGACGGGCAGGGCTCTTGGCCATAATATTTGTTTTGGTCGGCGCATCCTTGCACGTTCTATAAAGCCAATGTACCCTATTTTGTTTAGACGCTGAGCCAAAGCTCGCGCCAATTCCTGCATAAGGCTTCGAATAATCACTACTTTTGCACCCATGGAGGCCATGACAGGAGAAGCGGTATTAACCATAGCTGTAGATTTTGACGGCACGATTGTGGAACACGATTACCCCCGCATAGGACGGGAGATGCTTTTCGCCTTTGACACCCTCAAGGCCATTCAGAAAAAAGGCCACAAACTCATATTGTGGACCTATAGAGAAGGCCCTCTCCTCGAGGAAGCAGTTGAGTATTGCCGCAAGAATGGGGTGGAATTCTACGCCGTCAATAAAAGCTACGCAGAGGAGGTGCTTCAAGAAGGCGTAAGCCGCAAAATTCATGCAGACCTGTTCATAGACGATCGCAATATCGGAGGCTTCCCGGGCTGGGGTAAAATATACCAAATGCTCTATCCCGAGGGAGGTGCTTTGGATTATCAACTCATCGATCCCGAGGCCCATTTCAACTACCCGAAAGACCGGTCTTTCCTCAATAAAATCCTGAAAAACCCACTATGGTTTATCTCAAATCGGCTGAAGAAATAGAGCTCATGCGCGAGAGTGCGCTCATTGTATCACGCACGCTGAATTTGGTCGCTGAGCACATTGGCGAAGGGGTCACCCCCCTGAAGCTTGACAAGCTTGCCCATGAATACATCAATGATCAGGGTGCAGTTCCCGGCTTTCTCGGCTTTGGGGGCTTTCCAAATACGCTGTGCATATCGGTCAATGAAGCTGTGGTACATGGCATTCCGAATGATAAGCCCTTTAGCTCTGGCGATATCGTATCCGTGGACTGTGGAGCGGTGAAAAACGGTTTTTACGGTGACCATGCCTACACATTTGCCGTAGGCGAGATAGATCTGGAGCTTGAAAATCTGCTTCGCATCACCAAAGAGTGCCTCTATCTGGGAATCGAGCAGATGCGAAAGGGCAAGCGCGTAGGCGACATCGGCTTTGCCATTCAAGACCACGCCGAAAAGCATGGCTATGGAGTGGTGCGGGAGCTGGTGGGCCACGGCCTGGGGAAAACCATGCACGAGGATCCACAGGTACCCAACTATGGCAAAAGAGGCAGGGGTAAGAAACTCTCCGATGGGATGGTGCTGGCCATAGAACCCATGATCAACCTCGGCACCAAGGAAGTGCTCATGCTCGACGATGACTGGACCATCATCACCGCCGACAAAAAGCCCTCAGCCCACTTTGAGCACGATGTGGCCCTGATCAACGGAGAGCCGGACATTTTATCAAGCTTCGAAGAGGTGGAAAACACCCTCGAAAAACGCGGCATGAATCCACTGCGCATGACGCTCCAAAGCATCTCAAAATCTGTTGTCTGAGCAGTATCACCCCCACTCCCATTTGTGCTTCCGGCTGTTGCCTCCTACCAGATCCAAATGCTCCCATGTGGCCGAGCCTTCCCGCCGGCACAGTTGGGTAATCGAAACCGTACGTACAAGTCCGAAACGGTTCATGCACATGTCGTTCCAGGGATCGCCAATACCGCCATGCTTGTGGAAGTCCAGTACATCTTCGGGGCTCGGTGAAGAACTCAGTAAATGCTCAAACCACACTTCCCGGGCTGCTCTCACCTCGGGCTCGTAGAGCTGTGCTGAGGCCCAAATGGCGGGCTTGCCCGGAGCCTTCGTCTTGTAAAAGGTGCGGCTGCCATCCCAGCGCAGCTCCTCCATAATCTTAGCCAGTCGCAACATGGTGAAGGGCTCGATACCTTCGAAGTCATAGCTTTCGCAAAAATCCTCTAAGCTATTCTGCTCAAGAGAGTCAAGCACCACCAAGCCCCTGCTCTTACGATAGTGCGAGCCACGCTCATGGGCCTCCCAGGCACCATTGAGGAGTACGGTAATCTCAGCCCGCTTCGAAATGGCAAGATTGCTGCCCCCATGCACCGGCTCCCGGGCGATCCAATAGTCATCACCTGAGAGGCTTCGATAAGTTTGCAGCAGTGCCGCAGCCCTGCGCGGATCTTCATCCCTATTGGCAGTAATAAGCTCCAGCCCTTTGCGGGAAATGAATGAGACAGTGCACATGACTTAAAATCCCAATTGACTTCTTCGCTCCTGATATTCGCCCTCATCGCAAGTGCCCTTCCTCACTTCGGCATTGAGCTCTGCGAGCCCTTTGTAGCGCTCGTAGAAGTCCTTGTCGACTTCGCGCTCCAATCCTCCTCGCTCTTCTTGCAAATAGTACCGACGGGCTGTGGGGATGGTCGGGATGAAAAACATTCTGAACCACTCAGTGCGGCGAATGAGCAGATAGAAGTCCTGAGCACCTACATCTCCTCCTACATCCTCTCGGCCTATTGGCCCTATCACCTTATCGGTGGTATAGCCCCAGTCAAAGATGAAAATCATACCTGTAAATGTAAGACTCTCGGGGCAGATTGCTTAGTACTCACAGCATGTCCACACAAACATCGGTAGCGAAAATGCTCCAGGTGTCGCCGAGCTCGGTGAAGCTCACAGGGCTGGGATTGCGGGAGCGCATCACAATGGTGAGGATGCCAAGACCGGCTCCTCCTTTTTCAGATACTTCTCCTTCCTGCAATATTTCCAGGTATTTTTCCTTGATCGCGGCATGCTCCATTTGGTTCACCTCGCTGTAACGTCTTTCGAGCATCCGCGCCTGGGCAAGGCTCACGATATTGGCAAAGCGCGCACAGAGCTTTCCGTGCTTGGTGTAAACGATGAGCGAGGCATGTACCCTGTCGCTTTGATCTTGCACTCCGTGGATGCGAATGTTCTGAATGGCCTCAATAAAAACCGAAAAGAAACGCTTAACAGCCCGTCGATTCTCAACTTCCTGGTGTAGCATGAGCTCAAGTCGGGTCGCGATCGCATTGGCAAAACCATTGCTCAAATCACCTATGTAATACATGATGACATGGGCATCGCTGTCCCCTTTAAGCTTATCGTACTGCTCTTCAGCATGCCGATAAAACAAGGACAAGTCGTCTGGTTTCGGGGTCATCAAGGCAATATTGATTCGACCAAGATATAAATTAAACTTATTGAGCTTGGCGGGGCAGGCCATCATTTTCACCAAAAAATATACACAATCAATTGTGCGTCCACTCGTTCTAAAATTTGGCACATGGTATAACCCTTCGCTTGCTTTTGCGCTTGCTCTTTTTGCTAGCCCATTCTACTACCATGCTTATCTCGTGCGAACCTCCGCTCCGATTGGTCATTTGAGAAATGGTTACATCATAGCTATAGCCAAATCTATAGTTGTTAACTTCATACCCTACAAGAACGGCGACAGCGTCGTGATTGATATATGGGTGATCATTGCTCTTGAACAATGGCAAACCACGGTACCACAAGCCAAAAGTAATGGGAGAATACTCGTAGTAAAATCCGATATCCAATTGGTCGAACATACCCTGGCTCTGATAATGGATGGCAGGCACGATGAATTGCCTGTTGGAAAAAGCCCCCAATTCGCTTACCCGAAATCTGTAGCCACCGTGAACGCTGTACCTCCTCGGAAGCTGCGTGTCTCTTCCTACTACGGATACAGTAGGCTCATTGATGTGGTGGATAGAGGCCCCAAACCAGAAGTTATCGCTGAATAGCAAAAGTCCGGTGCCAAAATCGGCTGAGCCGACAGGCTCTTGTGCGAAGCGCGCACGGTCCGGATCCAGGGTGGTGGTGGCACCATCTCCCCTGGCAAGTTGATCGCCAAAGGTGAGCCTGTCTATATCGAGATAGGTACTACCATATCCAAAGCTGAGTGCCGGACGAATGCTGAGCTTTCGGTTGATTTTGATTTCATAGGCATACTGAAGGGCTACAGAGGTATAGCTCAATGCTCCTGTCCCGGCCCTGTCATGCGACACCAAGAGCCCAAAACCGCTATTGAGCTCAGGAACATAGTGGTCTATGGCCGCGCTGTAAGCAACAAAAGCCCTCGGCAGTGTAGCCCATTGATTGCGGTAATTCATGGCCGCGCGGCTTTGCATCGATGTACCCGCAAAAGCCGGGTTGAGCGTGATGGGCGAGGCATAGAACTGCGTGAACTGCTGATCCTGCCCATAAAGTGCCCCACTCACGGTCATAGCCAGTAAGCACAATACAAAGGATATGTAGCGAAGGATGCGCATGAAGTTTATTTGCGGCTAAGCTCTATGTCTTCTACTACCTCCTTTGTGCCGCTCACCGGCAGCTCAAAATGAAGGTCTCGGGTAGATTGACCATAGCCATCAGCTTCTACTTCTACCGTGTAGGCCTTTTCAGCATCCAAGGCTAGGATAAATTCACTCTTACCCGTTTCCACCTGAAAGAGCACTCGGTTTTCTACCCCTTGCTTTTCGATGAGTGTTACTGTAGCTCTGCTCTTCACAGGCATACCCATGCTCAGCAACTTGCCCCGGTAGATGATGGTCTCGTCTAGGTTGAGGTGGACGGTATAAATATCCTGAAGGCCATAGCCTCCTTTGCGATCCGAAGAAAAATAGGCCTGCTTACCCTGCGGCTCAATCGAAAAAAAGATATCATCGGCAGGGGTGTTGATCGGGTATCCCAGGTTCACAGGTTCGGAATAACCGCCGGTAAGCGGTCTAGCAGAAAAGATGTCGAAACCTCCCATATTATCATGCCCCTTCGAGGCAAAATACAGGGTACCATCAGCGGCTATGAATGGTGCATCCTCATCGTAAGGTGTATTGATGGTCGGCCCGAGATTAAAGGGCTCACTCCAGGTACCATCGGGCAATTGCTGCACCTTGTAGATATCCTTTCCCCCGTAGCCGCCGGGCCGATCACTGGAAAAGTAGAGCACATTCTGCTCAGGGCCTCCATACGAAGCACTGGCTTCCTGGTATCGGCTATTGATTTTTTCGCTGAGCTTTTCCAATTTGCCCCAGCCATCCTCGGTGTGTACCGCTTTGTACAGATCGCCGGAGAAGCCGTCCTTGCTCGTGCGGTACACGATCAGCTCATTGCCATCATGCGAGCAGGCCACAGCGGCATCATTGCTCCGCGAGTTGATGCTACCCAGTGCGGGTCTCGCCTCGAGGCTCTCTTCCTCAAGGTTGATCACATAGATATTTTCATCAAATTGCTCTGTAAAATCCTTCTCGCTCTTGTCATCAAAACGCCGGCGCGAAGTGAAATAGATGCGGTCTCCGGACATATCCCAAACAGGAGCGTAGTCATGAGCCGAAGAATTGACTCCAGGGCCCAGATTCTCAATCTTTACAAGAAGTGGATCCTTTACAAGCACAGAGGCCCTCTTGGAAATCTCTTTGGCCCGCTCGATCTCAGCTGCCGTTTTTTCGCGGCTGGGCCTACGCTCATAGCGCTCCAATAGCTCGAGGGCGTCGTAAAAGAGGTAATCCTCATGCTTGAGCTTGGCCAGATAGTAGAGCGCCTCCGTGTCGCCACCATCCACTGCACGCTCAAGGGCTTCACGGGCTTGCGGCTTCATTGTGGGCAGGTTGTAGTAGCAAATGCCCAATTTGCCGTTGATCTCGGCATTTTTTGGGCTCACCCTCAGTAACTCCTCGTACAGCTCGGCAGAGTAATAATAATCGCCTTGTACCAGGTACAGGTCAGCTTCGTAGAGCAAGTTCTTATGGTATCGACCCATCTTCTTTTGCGCCTGAGCGGCAAAAGAGGAGAGCGCGAAAGCCAAAATTGAAAGGAATACAACTCTTTTCATAAAAATCATTTTATCGAATCAGGGTCACATCACCCATATCGGTTAGCTCCCCACCATCGAGGAATCGCACTTTAACACGCCATACGTACACGTCCATCTGGCAAAGGCGGCCACGGTAGTAACCATCCCAACCTTGACGCACATCATTGGACTCAAAGAGCAGCTCGCCCCAGCGGTTGAAAATTTGCATTTGAAACTCCTCTACACCTTTGTATTGAGGAAAGAAGATGTTGTTATTGAACATGTCGTCCACCGTCCAATAGCCTCCCGTAGGGCCAGTTGCGCTCGGGGTAAAAGCATTTGGGAAGGCGATTTGGCTGTCCACATTACCCCGCACGGCATTTTCTACCGTGAAGGTGTCCGGACAGTTGTGAATATTGTTGGCAATCAATGTCACGGCGTGCCAGCCCAAGGTCTCGTAGAAGTGTTGCGGTGAGAATTGGGTAGAAGTATTGCCATCGCCAAAATCCCATTGGTAAATACCGGCATTGGTCGAGAGATTGAGGAAGAAGACCTGATCGGGCACATTGATCACAGGCGGGTTTACCGTGAAGAAAGCCTCTGCACGTGGATGTACAGTAACCGCTGCCGGTGCCACCGCAATATCGGTTTCTCCTCCGGGCCCGGTCACCGTCAGGCTTACATTGAAGGTACCCGCAGTTTGATATACATGTGTGGGATGCTCATCGGTGCTGCTATTGCCATCACCAAAGTCCCACAGATAGGACACTCCATAGGTGGATTGATTGGTGAAATTGACCCTCAGTGGCAAGCACCCCTCACCTTCTCCTTCGAAGGCGGCGATAGGACGTGGAGGATCAATGCGCACGCGCTGTGTTGTGGTGTCAAAACAGAGGTCATTGCCCACCCTTAACACAATGTCGAACTCTCCCCAGGTATCGTAGGTGTAGCTCGCAGGTTCATCGAGCACATTGCTCTCAGTGATCTGACCATCCCCCCAAGTCCAACGAAAGCTCGCCGTGGCATTGGCCGCGCTGAAATTGGCCAAATCGACAGTAGCATCGGGAAATTGCTGTACGGCCGGTGCAGCCAAAAAAGCGGCTTCAGGCTGCCCGAAAACAGGGATCTCAAAATCAAGTGTATCAGCACAACCCCAGAGTGAACGGGCAATAAAGCGCCCCACATAGGTACTGTCTTCCACACTGGGATTGGTGTAGATATAGCTCGGACTGTTGGCCTCAGAGGTATTGCCATCGCCAAACTCCCACAGATAGGAGAAGGCACCTCGCGAATTGTTCTCAAATTGGGCTGTGTAGGGCGAACAGCCTCCGGGAGGTATCACCGCATTTGCTTCGATCTCAGGTATGATATCAACATCAATGCTCGATGAGCGCTGGCAGCCGTGCTCGCTTGTGGCCTGTAAGCTCACCGTGTAGGTTTGAATCTGCTCGCTTTCATTCACATAGGTATGCGCATGGCTGGCAGCCGTTTCGGTCGAGGTATTCCCATCGCCATAAGCCCATTCATAGCTCACAGCGCCTGTGGTGTAATTGCCAAAGTGTACATCGGCGGGGAAGCAACCTTCGATTTGCTCTACGGCAAATAGCACATTGGGCAGGGGGAAGACCTTGACATTCTGATAAGCCGTATCGGTACATCCAAAACCCGATTGTGCCACCAGCATCACTTCAAAGTCTCTGACCGTATCGAGAGAATTGACGAAAGTGTGAGATGTATTGGGTTGGAAAGCCTCATTTCCATCACCGAATCGCCACAAGTAAGTGGATGCCCCGAAGCTCTGATTCACAAAATTGACATCGAGCGGAGTACAGCCCTCGGCCTCCGGCTGAAAATTGGCGATCACTTCAGGATATACCGTTATTTGCCCACGAGCAGTATCGCTACAGCCAAATTCCGAAAAGGCCACCAGGCTCACCTCAAAATTTTGAGGCACATTCATCGTAGACACGAAAGTGTGGCTATGGATGGCTTCGTCCACTTCGGCGGTGGTGCCATCTCCGTAATTCCACAGATAGGCATCGGCCACAGAACTGGTATTTTGAAAAGTCACCTCAAGAGGAGAACAACCCGCTTCGATCTGATTGAAGTAGGCCGCATTGGGCTTGGGATAAACCACAATCTGACTTCGGGCAGTGTCTTCGCAACCAAAGGCCGAAGTAGCCACAAGCTGGATGTTCAGGGTATCGTTTTGGGGGCCGCTATTGCTGTAGGCGACCACCGGCTGAGGCGCCAGGCTTGAGGTTCCATTGCCAAAATCCCACTGGTAAATGCTGGCATTCGCAGAAGTATTTTGCATGGTGAAGCTGAGCGGAGAGCAGCCTGCAGGTGGGTGCTCAAAGGCGGCTTCCACCTCGGGAAACACATCGATGGTGCGGGTAAAGCTGCGGCTGCAACCATTTTCCGTAAAGGCAGTGAGCTCTATGGTATACGTGAGTACCTGATCACTGGTATTGTGGAATACATGCTCGTGAAATTGCGCCGAAGTATCGGATGTATTGCCATCTCCGTAGCTCCAAAACACCGAATCGGCAAGTACAGACTGATTTTCAAAGGTCACCTCCAGCGGGCTACAGCCGGCGGTAAGGTTCACTGAAAACTGTGAAATGGGGTTGGGAAAGACCACAATATCCACCTCGGCCGTATCCACGCATCCGAAAGGAGAGGTGGCCACCAATTCCGTGGTGTACACTGCGGTATCGAGGGTATTGTTCATAAAGGTGTGGCTCGGGGCCGGAGATGAACTGATGGTACCATCGCCAAAATTCCAAGAATGGCTCACCGCTCCTGAGGTGAGTGGAAACTGTACCTGGAAAGGTGCACAACCCGCGTTTTCTTCAAGTGTGAACTGAAAGTTGGGCTCGGGAAACACCGTGACCGTGGCCTCGGTGGTATCGTTACAACCATTTGCCGTAAAGGCGATCAGCTCCACCACATAATTCTGCAAAAAAGGAGTCGGGTTGCTGTAGATGTGGGTGGGGTTCACCTCTGTGCTCACAGGCGATCCATCGCCAAAATCCCATTGATAGCTATTGGCATTCTGGGAATTATTGACAAAACTCGCCGGCATGGGGGCACAACCTGGGGTGTAGAAGCTTTGAAACATGGATTGAGCACCGGGGTGCACCACCACATCTACCCTTGCCGTGTCGCTGCATCCAAATGCAGTGAAAGCCACCAGCTGCACCTGATAGATGCTGTCCACATCACCAAAGTTGACAAAGGTATGTGTGGGATCCTCCTCTCCTGTGCCCGCTCCATCGCCAAAGATCCATGTGTAGGATACTGCACCTGCGGAGGCATTGCTAAACTCCACCTCCAGAGGGGCGCATCCTGAGAGGGTGCTTGCGGCAAAATTAGCGTCAGGAGAAGGCTCCACATTGATCTGCTGCGTGATGCTGCCCGAACAGTGGGCAGTGCTTACCTCCAGCGATACGTCGAAGGTGCCAATGCTGTTGAAAATCCCGTTGGGGTTCTGCTCGGTGCTGGTTTGGCCATTGCCGAGATCCCAATCCCAACTCACTATGGGATCACCGGCCTGACTCGTGGACAGGTCGGTAAAGGAGGCCAGACTCCCCACACATACATCCTGAGCCAGAAAAGCCGCTTCGGGCGATTCATGCACACGCACGATCCGTGTATCTGAATTCAGACAGCCATTGCTGGCCTCAACGGTGAGAATTACATTGTAGGCACCTACATCGCTGTATTGCTGCGTAGGAGGGTTTTGATCTGTACTGGTATTGCCATTTCCGAAAAACCAATCCCAGGCTATGATATCACCATTGGAGGCATCGCTGAAAGTGACATTCAGCTCATCGCAATCTTCGCCCTGATCGAGCTGAATGAGGGCTTCAGGCCCGGGCAGCACCTCAATGGGGATGATCACTTGGTCTTGACAGCCGGAAGCCGGCCCTCCTACTGCCGCGATAAGGGTGACATCGTAATTACCCGCATTTTGAAAGACATGCTCCACCGTGGGTGCAGCAGTGTACACTTCGGGGCTGCCATCACCAAAATTCCAAATGAAATCGGTGGCATTGGCAGAAGACTGGTTGGTAAAAATGACCGATTGCCCCTCGCAAATGGTGCTTGCCGAAGCGGCGGCATCGGCTGTAGGCGGAGCCACAATCTCGATGGTGATGGTGGCTGCATCGATACCACAGATATTGCTGTCGAGCAGGGTGACCTGATAAGTACCGATGGCCGGATACTCGATGGTATGGGGAAAGGTAGGAGGCCAGGGGCGCCAATCGATAATGGAGTCGTAGCCGAGGCCCCAATAATCACCAAAATTCCAGTACTCATAGCGCTGGAAGATATTGCCTTGAAAGAGGCAGTTTCGCTCGGTGGTATTGTTAAAAGTCACCTCATTATCAGGCCAGCAGAGCACCGTCTCAGAAGCGGAGATGCCCGCATCGTCAATATCCCAAATCCTGATGGGATTAAAGGTCGCCTGACTGGGCCCACCCTGAATGGTATTACACTCATTTTGTGCGGTGAGGGTGACCACAGTTTCACAGTCCACTGTACCCGGCTGGTAAGTGTGGCTGATGGTTTGGCCGAGGTTGGTATAGTCAAATTGCTGGGGTGGAGATCCATCTCCAAAATCCCATGTGAAGACTGTGGTGGTAGAGGTATTGGTACTGGAATTGATGAAGTCCATGGTCTGGGGAGCACAAGCTTGTGTGAGACCTCCCACAGGAATCTGAATGGATGCGCTCGTAGGCTCCTCCATGTACAAGGTACCCACCACTGTACAGCCTGTAGCCGTTTCCGTAAAGGTGATGGTGTACACCGCCACTGACGCGAGGTATACGTGCGACAGGGCATTGGGCGGCACAAGGTCTGCACCGCTTTCAATCGGAGATCCATCTCCCCAATCTACCATCCAGGCTCCAATATTGTGGGGCGACTGCAAATTGAGGGTATAATTGGTTCCGGTACAGTTATACCATACCGGATCCATGGATGGAACACCATTGAAATCGAAGAGCTCACACTGCCCCTTGATTTGATTCAAAGAGCTGAATATGAGGACTAAAAAGCTTGTTACAAAGTAGAGTACACGCTTTTTCATGCCTGCTTATACGGGCAGGGTTCGCAAAAGTTAGGTGTACAGGCGGGCCCTTGGGCGCTTTAAGAAATTTTCAGAGGATCAATGTGGATCGTGAAAGGCCTCGTTTTCGATAAACTCGTAATCGGTAAGCGTCTCCAGAAATGCGATAAGATCGGCTTTGTCTTGTGGGCTGAGCGAAAGCCCTATGCCCTGCAGCTTCATCAAGGGGTCGAGGGTAGCCGAAAAGTGGCCGCCCATATCGTAGTGATCAATGACTTCATCAAGGGTGGCAAAGCGACCGTCGTGCATGTAGGGTGCGGTGAGGGCTATATTTCGCAAGGTAGGGGTGCGAAAAGTGGCTTCATCCCAGGGATTTCCGGTATGATCGGCCCTGCCGAGATCGGTGAAAACCGTATCGAGGCCATTGTTGCGAAAGAGATTGTCCGTGAAGAGAATCAAATCACCTCCATGGCAGTGAAAGCAGTCTCCTCCGCCCTGACCGCCGTCCACAAAAGCAGGATCTCCACCTTCAGCGAGAAAAAGCTCCAAGCCTCGGTTTTCAGCCGGGCTGAGCAGGGCTTCTCCGTAATAGCGGGCCTTGTCGAACTTAGACCGGTGGGAAATCATCGTGCGCATGAACTGTGCAATGGACTTGACCATGCGCACAGAGTCAACGCAAGCCGTGCCGAAGGCGGCCTCGAAACGCTGCTGATATTCCGGGTCTTCACCGATTCGCTCCACAGCCTCAGCCCAGGTAAAATCCATCTCTACAGGGTGAACCAATGGCTCGAGAATTTGCTCCTCAAGGCTGCTCGCCCTTCCATCCCAAAAGAAATCCTTCACCCATGCCAAATTAATAATGCCCATACTGTTGCGGTCTGTAGGCTCCCCGTACAGCCCAAAACTAAATGGTTTGTCATCACTGAATGCAGCTGCCGGAAAATGACAGGAACCACAACTTACTGCATTGTTTCTGGACAGGGCTTTCTCCCAAAACAGAAAGCGGCCCAATTCCACCCCTTCCAACGTCATGGGATTGTCGGCAGGTATGATGGGGTCAGGAAAAAAATACGGCACTTCGAGCTCATATGGAGTAGCAGCATAATCGCTCTGTTCGCATAAAGCGGTTGCAGTACCGGATGGAGCCCCTCCACCATCATCGTCATTGCTGCGGCAAGCCATCAAGAATAGAGGCAGAAGCAGGATGGTCAAAACAGCACACCGCGCAGAGTTCCTTTTGCCAGGGAAGCCCGCATGGAAAGGATTAAGGGCCAAAGGAACAAGACCACACACATTTTTTGCTGTTCTTCTCCTCATGGCATCAATCGAAAGGTAGCTGCGCTGTTATTGGCCAATCGATGGCCTAGATCATCTATGGAGTGGGTACCGTGAAACTCCCTCTCCAATCTCAAATTTACCGTATCGGTTTCAGTGGCCCAAAAACGCTCCATATCCAGGGCAAAGTTCAGTTGAGAGCGGCCCGCAGCACTGATGTCGGCTGCAAAGGGCCCAACATGCCTGTAGAGCACATCCGGGCCCGTATGGTAGCTGAAGTTGCGGGTGGGGGCTTCTACGTCGGGCACCGTGTCGAAGCGGCCCTCGGTCATGAAAAATCGATAGCCCGTGGCCCAGGTCCAATATGTGCCATTGTTGCCGCTCAGGGGGTGGTCCAGGCTGTACACCGAGGTGAGAAAGTCGGGATTGTCAGTACCATTGAGATGCTGCGGCACACCCAGACCAAAACTGATAGCGACAAACTGTCCGGCGGGCATGTCGTAAGTCAGGCTCTGCTTGCCATTTCGGATGTCCATCAGCTCGATTTCGGACAGCTCCAGAGAATCGCCATTGCTCAAGTGCAGACTGATGTGCGCGATGTAAAACTTGAGATCCCGAAACTCAAAACTGCAATTGTGGATGTTGTTGTACGTTTTGAACAATTGCAAGTCCTGCCCCTCATACTTGGGGTAAAAGCTCAAATTCAAACTTTGAGCTTCGGGCTCGCTCTCATCATCCTTTTTGCAAGATGTCGCAAACACGGATAAGATGAGCAGGCATGTTAGCCATTTGAAGTGTCGGTGAGATAGCATGTGCATGGAGATAATGATCATCAAATTTACGACAATTTTGGAGAGGCTTTCCCTACCGACTTCTCAGGATTCACTACTTTGGCGCTGAAAGCATAGAGCATGTCACGTTTTCTCATTTATAAGTCTTCTGCGGGCTCGGGCAAAACTTCTGCCCTGGTATCCGTTTTTCTCGAGCTCATGCTCAGCAGCGAGGATCCCCACTTTTTCCGCCGCATTCTCGCCATTACCTTCACCAATAAAGCCACTTACGAGATGAAGGAGAGGCTCATGCATGAGCTCCTTAAGATCAAGTCACTGCCGGAGAGCTACAGCGGAGGTGACTATATGGTGGACGGCCTTCTCGGCAAATGCGGCATTGGCTGGAGCCGGTTGAAAGAACGCGCAGAAAAAGCCTTCACCAAAATGCTCTTTGATCAGGGCAGCGTAGGCATGAGCACGATAGACCGTTTCAATCACCGTCTCATTCGCGCCTTCAGCCGGGATCTGAAATTGCGGAGTGATTTTACCGTCGAATTGGATACGAAAGCCCTTTTTGAAGAGGCCATCCAAAGGCTCCTCGATGAAGTGGGTGAAAATGAGAAGCTCACCTCCGACCTGGAAGCCTTTGTAGAGCAGCGGCAAAGAGAAGATTCCAAGGCCCGTGTGGTAGAGGAACTGAGAAAGCTCAGAGCCCACATCCTCAGCGAGGAAGCGGTGGAGCCTTTGAGGCACCTCTCAGCCATGGAGTCCGGCTCCATTCAGCGCCTCCAATCGCAATGGTGGGGTGAAAAAAAAGATTTTGAAAACAAATTGCGCAGCATCGGAGCAAGAGGGATGGCCATCCTGCAGCCACTCGGAGCCACTGCCAGCGATTTTGCCCAGAAGAGCAATAGCTGGATACCACTTTGGGAGCACTGGGCAGAAGGCAAGAAATACGATACCATACCAAGCAATACGCGACTTGATCTTTTGCAAAAGGAGGATTGGTCGAATGCAAAAGCCCCAAAGCAAATCCAGGATGCCATCAAGGCCGCGAGCCCCGAACTGATCGCACTGGCCGAAGAGGCAGTGGAACACTTGAAAATACACCTCGAAGGCTACCTGCTCAGGCTAATGCTGCTCAAACGCATCTATCTCTTCGCCGTGATCGATGACTTGCGCTCTGCACTCAGGGCCATTTGCCAAGAGCGAAACATACTGCCTATCAACCAATTCAACCCGCTCATCTCACAGGCATTGCGCGAGGAGCCCGCTGCCTTCATATACGAAAAGCTCGGGGCGCGCTACCGGCACATCCTCATCGACGAGTTTCAGGACACCTCCAGCTTGCAGTGGCACAACCTCTTGCCCCTGATTGAAGACTCACTGGCTCAGGGCAGACGAAGCATGGTGGTGGGCGATGCCAAGCAGAGCATCTACCGCTGGCGCAGCGGCAAAGCCGAGCAACTCATTGATTTGCCAATAGTGAGACATGGAGAAGCAGGCATCGACCCGCTTCTGCAAAAAAGGCTCATCGAAGAACATCATATCGAACACCTGAGTACCAATTACCGAAGCGGTGGAAATATCATCGACTTCAACAATGTGCTATTCCCGGCTTTGGCTCATATCATGCTCGATCCGAGATACTCCTACTACGATGCCTACTGCGAGGTGAAGCAAGAAGTGCCCGAAAAAGCGATAGGCCTGGGCTATGTGGAGGTCAATTACCTCGGCGCCAAGGAAGAATTGGGAAACCAGGATGAATGGGTGTACAGGCAAATCCAGGGTCTCAGAGAAAAAGGCTATTCCGGGGGAGATATTTGTATCCTACTGCGAAGCGTTCGCAAAAAAGGACAAAATCTGGCAGCCTACCTTGCAGAACGAGGTGTGGAGGTGAAAACCTCCGACAGCCGAAGCATCGATAAAGATCCTGTAGTGCGCATGCTTGTGGCCTTTATTCGATGGGTTCACAATCCGGGTCACAATGCAGCCATACTTGCCATCATGAGATGCCTCCATATATGGAGGGATATTCCCATGGCTCCGGGACAATATCTTGTGGATAAAGGAGGCGCAAGACCGGCTCAGCTCGACCTCCACCGCTACCTCGACGACCACAGCTTGCCGAGACCCGAGCCATCTCACTTTGCATCGGGCACTTATCAATGCCTGAATAACCTGATTGACACCTACCTGCCGGAAGCCCGCTTCGAGCCTGCCATACGCGCCTTGTTGGACTTTGTGTACAGCCAAGGGGGCATAAGCCTCAATACAGCCGATTTTTTGGAAATATGGGGCCGAAGCAAGGATCTGCCCGGAGCCGGCAATAGCGATAGCAACGAAGCGGTGCAGATCATGACCATTCACAAAGCCAAGGGACTGCAATTCAAAGCCGTGATCATTCCAGATCTGGATTGGCGTATGTCGCAAAGCATCAATGAGCAATGGGTACACCTGAAGGAAGCGCCCGTAGAGGGCCTCGAATATGCCATTCTCAATGTAAGCAGTAAACTGAAAAATGTTGGCCTGACTGAAGTAGCCGAAAAAGAAGAGCTTGCCAATCTTTTTGACAACCTCAACCTGATGTATGTGGCCGCCACGCGCGCCGAGCAGGCCCTCTTCATCAATTACTATAGCCCGAGTAAGGGCGGTACCAAGTCGATGTCTTTCTATTTCGAACAGGCACTTGCAGACATCGCAGATGCCGAAGGCCTGCCCCTAATGCGCGATTGCGAGGCTATCGAGCATCCTTGGTATGCGGGCATGGCGCTCAGCCCCATAGCCAAATGCCAGAGATTTGGCGAACTCAGCCAAAACAAAATTGCGGTGGTGCAAGGCCAAAGGGCCGATAGGGAAGAGCAAAACACCTCAAGCACAAGTGAAGCAGCCATGGCCATGA
Organism: Flavobacteriales bacterium; assembly: GCA_007125175.1. GTDB lineage: Bacteria > Bacteroidota > Bacteroidia > Flavobacteriales_D > Cryomorphaceae > T3Sed10-241. The sequence goes on along the minus strand of SLDS01000030.1, from coordinate 4,384 downwards.
GTCCGCCCAAAGGCAGGGCGTGGCACGAGCGGTTTCCACCGGCCTATCGCCCTGAAAGCCTTGGCAAAGCCCTCACGAGAAAGATGGGCATCTACTTTCACCGCATGGCCGCCGAAAGCCGAACAATGCGGGAAGCCGAGCAGTGGATAGCCCACAAAAAAAATCGGGGAGAAATAAGCTCCGATGAAGAGCAAAGCCTCATCGAGACGGCAGGACAGCTCTTCTCTGACCCGCGCTACGATCAGTGCCTAAGCCAGATGAAGCCATGGGCAGAGCGGGATCTCTACCACGATGGACAATTTTTGCGGCCCGACCTCATCCTGGAGGGTGAAGGCCACTACCTCATTATCGACTTCAAGACAGGTGCGGAGAAGCCTTCTCACCGGGAGCAAGTCGACAGCTATGCAGAGGCACTAAGGGCCATTAGCGGGAGCGAAGTGCGCGCGAGCCTGCTCTACCTCTCTCCTTTGCGATGGGTGGATCTCCAAACCCGCAGCGCCTCCATCACTTAGCGGCTTTTCCCTTCCTCTGCTTTTCGCAAAAAAGATATAAGGCCAGAATCGGGAATGCTACACAATCTCAACTGACAGCATCGTTAGCGGGAAGCTGGATGATGTCATCTCTCACGATGCGTATGCCATTGGCAGCTGTAAGCAAAAAGTGGCCCGATCGCAGCATGTGTAGCCTGGCCGCCAGATAATACTTGCAAAGTTTGTCGGCCTGCGCAGGACGTATGATGCGATCGTACATTCCGAAGTAGAGGTCCAGGCTCACCTGATTTGCCGAAAGGCCCTCAGCCAGCGCTTTGTGATTTGGCTCGAGCTTCCGCAAAAAGCACCACACCATGTACACCCGCTCCTGCCCTTCAGCACTGCCTACCTCCTCGCGCACGAAGTCGGCGGTGCGCTCGCTGACAATATTCGCCTTGCGCAGGGCCCAGAGGCTGCGGAAAAACCACGCAGGACGGCGCTTGAAAAATCGAAAAAGGCTGCGCCCTGCACTGTAGTGGCTGAAGAGGGCATACCACCTGTTAACTATCAAGCCATCAGGGGCGAGCAGGTAAAGACCGCCCACCCGATGGGGGAGGTGCTCTGCAATCACCTGGCAAAGCCTGCCACCAAGGCTATAGCCCATGAGCCATACCTTGTCGACGCCGAGCTCATCCAAAAAGGCATTGACAAAATCGATCCACTCTTGAATCTCGATGGGGTTTTCATCGGGATTCTCCCGCTCTACAATGCTCTCGCCATGGAAGAAGATATCGGCAGCATGGATGCGAAAATAGGCATTCAGGGGCCGGGTAAAACGCAGGAAATCGCGGTGAGTGCGTCCAAAGCCATGGAGGGCGAGTAAGTGATTCGCCCCCACGCCCCAGGTCGCAAAGTGCATACGGAGCCCCGCTTTGTGAAAAAATGACTTTTCTATTTCATTTGTTGTGGACATAGCTTCGAAAAAATGACCTACTTTTGTCGCCTAAATGACGCGAAAAAATCGGATATTCTTCTGGCGCTCGTTTAGCTGCTTTTGTAGCCCCCATCCCATTTTACTGATCCCCAACAAAAAACTTTGCCATGCCAAAGGATACTAGCATACGCTCTGTTCTCATCATCGGCAGTGGGCCCATCCTCATTGGTCAGGCTTGCGAATTCGATTATTCCGGCTCTCAAGCAGCGCGATCCCTCCGCGAAGAGGGAGTAGAAGTGATTCTGATCAACTCCAATCCGGCTACGATCATGACCGACCCGGTGACGGCCGATCACATCTACCTCAAGCCACTGGAGCCCGAAAGCATCATAGAAATCCTGGAAAAGCACGATATCGATGCCGTGCTGCCCACCATGGGTGGCCAAACGGCCCTCAACCTGGCCATGACCTGCGATGAAATGGGCGTCTGGGAAAAGTACGGTGTGCGCCTGATCGGTGTTGACATCAACGCAATCAACATTACCGAAAACCGGGAGGCCTTCCGAAAGCTCCTGGTGGAAAAACTCAATATCGGCATGGCTCCTCAGGCCACAGCCAATTCATTTCTGGAAGGAAAAGAGATCGCTCAACGCTTTGGCTTTCCGCTCTGCATAAGGGCGAGCTATACCCTGGGTGGCAGCGGCGCCGCTGTGGTGCACAATCAGGAAGACTTCGAAAAAATGCTCACGCGCGGCCTGCATATCTCGCCCATCCATGAGGTGATGATCGACAAGGCCCTCTTGGGTTGGAAAGAGTTTGAACTCGAACTGCTCCGCGACAGCAATGACAATGTGGTGATCGTATGCTCTGTGGAAAACATGGATCCCATGGGCATACACACCGGTGACAGCATCACCGTAGCCCCGGCCATGACCTTGAGCGATCGCACCTATCAGCGCATGCGCGACATGGCTTTCAAGATGATGCGCTCCATCGGCAATTTTGCCGGAGGCTGTAATGTGCAATTTGCGGTAAGCCCTGACGAAAAAGAGGACATCATTTGCATCGAGATCAATCCGCGGGTATCGCGCTCATCGGCCCTGGCCTCCAAGGCCACGGGCTATCCCATCGCCAAAGTTGCCGCCAAGCTGGCGCTGGGCTATCACCTCAACGAACTAAACAATCAAATTACCAAAACCACATCGGCTCTCTTCGAGCCCACCCTCGACTATGTGATTGTAAAAATACCCCGATGGAACTTTGATAAGTTTCACGGCTCCAACCGCGAGCTGGGCCTTCAGATGAAATCGGTGGGCGAGGTGATGGGCATAGGGCGCAGCTTTCAAGAAGCCCTGCAGAAGGCTTGCCAAAGCTTGGAAATCAAAAGAAACGGACTCGGAGCCGACGGTAAGGAGCTCAAGGATCAGGACAAAATCCTGCACAGCCTCGGGCACCCCAGTTGGAACCGCCTCTTCCACATCTACGATGCCATCAAGTTGGGCATTCCCTTCAAAACGATTCATGAGAAAACCCGCATCGACTATTGGTTTCTCAAGCAGATCGAAGAGCTGATACAGCTGGAAGACAAGATCGAAAAACACCAATTGGCCAGCATCCCGCGAGACTTGCTTTTTGAAGCCAAGCAAAAGGGCTATGCCGATCGACAAATTGCCCACCTGCTGCGCTGCCTTGAAAGTGAAGTATTTGCCAAGCGCAGAGAAATGGGCATCCACCGCGTGTACAAGCTAGTGGACACCTGCGCCGCTGAATTTGAAGCCCAGACCCCATACTACTACAGCACCTTTGAGCAGGAGAATGAGTCGGTGGTAAGCGGGCGCAAAAAGGTGGTGGTGCTGGGCTCAGGCCCCAACCGCATCGGACAGGGTATCGAGTTTGACTACTGCTGTGTGCATGGTGTGCTCGCCGCAAAAGAATGTGGCTACGAGACCATCATGATCAATTGCAATCCCGAAACGGTGAGCACGGACTTCGACACAGCCGACAAGCTTTACTTCGAGCCGGTATTTTGGGAGCACATCTACGACATCATTTTGCATGAAAAACCCGAGGGGGTCATTGTGCAGCTCGGCGGCCAAACGGCCCTTAAGCTCGCTGAGAAGCTCCACCGCTATGGAATCAAAATAATGGGCACCAGCTTCGAAGCCCTTGACCTGGCCGAAGACCGCGGCAGCTTTTCCAGCCTCCTCAAGGAAAAGGACATCCCCTACCCAGAATTTGGTGTGGTAGACAATGCCGAGCAATCGCTCGAGCTGGCTGATGAGCTGGGTTTCCCCTTGCTGGTGCGCCCGAGCTATGTGCTGGGCGGACAGCAAATGAAGATCGTGATCAATAAGGAAGACCTCGAAAAGCACGTCGTGAACATCCTTCGCGACATGCCCGACAACAAAATTCTTCTGGATCACTTCCTCAGCGGGGCCATTGAAGCAGAGGCCGACGCCATTTGCGATGGCGAAGAGGTACACATTATCGGCGTGATGCAGCACATCGAGCCGGCGGGCATACACTCCGGCGACTCCTACGCCGTGTTGCCGCCCTACAACCTCGGCGACCTCATCATCGCGCAGATCGAGGAGTACACCAAGCGCATAGCACTGGCCTTAAGAACAGTGGGGCTGATCAACATACAATTTGCCATCAAGGACGATACCGTCTACATCATCGAGGCCAATCCACGTGCCTCGCGCACAGTGCCCTTCATCGCCAAAGCCTACAGGGAGCCCTATGTAAACTATGCCACCAAGATCATGCTTGGCGAAGCCAAACTCAAAGACTTTGATTTTAAGCCGGTAAAAAGAGGCTACGCCATCAAGATTCCCGTTTTCTCTTTCGAGAAATTTCCCGATGTGAATAAGGAATTGGGCCCGGAAATGAAAAGCACCGGCGAGGCCATTTACTTTATCGAGGATCTAATGGATCCATTTTTCCGAAAGGTGTACAGCGAGCGGAATTTGTATTTGAG
>SLDS01000127.1 GCA_007125175.1 Flavobacteriales bacterium | reverse complement strand
GCAGAATGCCAAAGTTGTTACTGCTTTTCGCTTCAAGGAAAGGGGAGAGTATATGGAAGCTCTCGAGAACATTGAGCCAGCAACCACCCACGAAAAAACTGCCGATCAGGAAAAAACCTGGCGCTACCGAGGCGAAATCTTTCTAGGCCTGGCACAAGGCGAGTTCGAAATCGACAAGGTGGAGGCCCTCGAAAAAGCGCGTGAGTCTTTTGTAAAAGCCATGGAACTCGATCAAAAAGACCGCTACAAGAATGAAAATCTGGCATTTCTCAATCAGGTGCGTATAGAAGCCCTCAATGCCGGTGTGGATGCCTTCTCAGCGGAGCAATTTGAAAATGCACGCGATTACTTCATGGTGGGTGGTGAAACCGCTACGCAGTTGGGGATTTTTGACACCCTCGCATTTTACAATAGTGCCCTCGCTGCCGAGCAGGCAGGGGATTATGAAAAAGCCCTCCAGCTATACCGCAAGGTATCTGAGACCGAATATCTCGAAGGCAAGCTCTACCTGTACATGGCGAACGTGCACACGCGCATGGAAGATGACGAAGGCTATATTAAAACGCTGCAGGAGGGAAGAAAGGCATACCCGAATGATGCCGACCTGATCATATACGAGCTCAATTATTACCTGCAGAAAGGACAGTTTGAAGAGGCCGAGAGCAACCTCAAGCTCGCATTGGAAAAAGAGCCTGACAATGAGCAACTTTATTTCTCTTTGGGCGTTGTGTACGACAACCTGGGTAAGACTGAGGAGGCCATCAAATCCTATGAGGATGCCATTGAAGTGAATTCAGAGTATTTTGATGCCTATTACAATCTTGGGGCATTGTACTTCAACAAAGGCGTGGAGCTCAATAACAAAGCCAACGAAATTCAGGACAACAAAAAATACGAAGCAGCAAGAAAAGAGGCCAGAGAAGTGTTTGAGCAGTCCAAGCCATACCTGGAAAAAGCACATCAACTTGATGGTGAGGATGGAGGTCCAATTGCGTCACTGACGCAGCTCTATGCCTTGCTCAACGAAACCGAGAATTACACCAAAATGAAGGAAAAGCTCGATGCCCTAAGAGGGGGTGAATAATTGAGCTGCTTTTTCAAAATTTCAACCGCACAAAATCGCCTTTGTGCGGTTTTTTGTATTCCATACATCTGTGAAATGAAAAATACGGATCGCATTCCGCCCTTATCTTACCGGTTCGTCAAGCTGCTCTCCATGGCGGGGCTCATATTTCTCTCAGCTGGTTTATTGCTTGCCTGTGTGGATGGCTCCAAAAAAGAAGAGCGCACACGCAGCCTTAAAGACCTGGAAAAGGCCATCACTGTTATTGAAAGCAGAAGAGAGGCTGAGCGGGAAGTTATCAGGGCGCAAGAGCGACAAATCGCTCTGAGCGAAGAAAATATAGAACGGGCGCGGAGCGAAGCCATGAAGGAGAAGCTAGAGCGAGACATTGTGCTGTACACGACCAATATCGAACGCGCCAAGCGAAACATCGCCAATCAGGATAGCGTGCTGATACAGCTTCAGGTCAAAAGAGATAGTCTGCTTGCTATTCCAAAAGTGAAGTAGGGCCGCCCGTCTAAGCAGTACAAGAAGGAAGGATGCTTGTCTATCCTTCTATGTTCTCTACACAACTTAACATAATATAAATTATCGGACAATTATCTCAGAATGCTTTTTGAGAAATCACCACGTACTGTCTTTAAGTTGGTCTATGGCGCGCATCACGTCGCGCTGAGAGATTTGGCCGATCAATTTGTCATCCCCCAGCACGGGAAACCTGCGCACTCTGGAATTGAGGAAAAGCTGCGCTGCATCGAATACACTGGTGTCCGGGTCGATGGTTTTCACATCGCGTACCATATGGTCGGCCACCACGCCGGTATTGTTTGGTGAATGGCTGTATCGACCCCGTACGATTTCTTTGAGGCAGTCACCCTCAGAGATGATTCCCACGAGCTTTCCGGCTTCATCCAAAACCGGGCCACCGGAAATCTTCTTATTGATCATAATCTTGACTACCTCACCAATGCTTTGCGAAGGCTTGAATGTAGTGAGTTGCCTTGTCATAAAATCGCGCACAGCAAGTGCCTGTGCGACATTTTTCTCTGGAGCTTTGCGCACTCCTGTAAAACTTTTGACCATGGTATATTCCGTTTTAGGTGTGATAGACAATGTAAGAATTTTTGCTCAGAAATGCGCTATCAGCTTTCATACCTCCGCCATGTTATTCTTTCATGTTACTTGTTTATCAGTGAAATAATCAGGTGCTAAAGCATGTGAAATACTGAGCGACCTGGCCTGCGTTTTGTATTTTTGAGTCAATGAAGTCATTCGCATTAGGTTTTCGCAGCAGGGTCGCCTTGCTATTCGTTTTATTGCGTTTCTGCGCGGGCTCAGGCCAAATGGCTGGGCATGCCTCGACAAAGGACAAGTATCTTCATGGAAAAGAGCCTGATGCCGTCGTGGGTACCTGGGAAACTTCCGATGCAGAGTCGCATATCAAAATTTACCGAAAGGGAGATCTGTACTACGGTAAAATTGTGTGGCTCAAAGAGCCTAAGGATGAGAATGGCGAGGAAGTAAGGGGCGCAAAAGGCGAGAGAATCCTCGGCCTCGAGCTTATGAGCGGATTCGAATACGATGAAAAGGACGAGCGCTATGAGAATGGACGCATTTACGATCCCGAATCGGGAAAAACCTACTATGCGAGTATGTACCTCAAAAATGGGCAGGTGCTCAAATTGAAGGGCAGCCTCGATAAGTACGGCATGCTGGGACGCACCGAAACCTGGAAGCGCGTAAAGGATTGATAAAATTGAGGCCGGGTACGGATCAAGAAAATTGACCCCTCTACCCTTCCGCAGAAACCAAGACGCGCAGAATCACCTCTACCTCCTCACCTATCGTGAAGCTGCTGTGGTTCCTACCCAGATCGAAGTCCAGCCGCTGTATGCTAAAGCGCCCGCTCAATTCAGTTTTATCAGCCTTCTGATTTGCATCAAACGAGAATATCAACTCTTGCTCCTTGTCTTTGATAATCAGCTTTCCGTGAAACACATATCGACCCTCGGCTGCCCCGAGCTCGATCATATCAGATAGCATCCGGATGCGCGGATACTTTTCGCGGTGAAAAAACTCCTCCT
>SLDS01000142.1 GCA_007125175.1 Flavobacteriales bacterium | reverse complement strand
CTTCGCAATCTGAGATATACAGTGAGTTTAAGGTCGGAACTGCCAAAGACTGAACGTGCCGGTTATTTCAGTACAGCAGTGCCATCTAAAAAGCTACGAACAGCAACAATTTTGTAGCATCAACGAATCTCGTGCATAATGAAATATGTGTACTTTGGCTTCACTCAAGCCTGCTCCAGTGATTAAAGCAGTAGGTGATTACAAGACATGAAAGGATCTTTTTTCGAATCGTTTTACAGCAAGGAAGTAATTACCTTGCCTCGTGACTTGAAAACGGATGTTGAGGGATTTACTTTTTTTGCGAAACTTCTTGATCGAACCCGTCAAAAGAAACACTTCATTTTTGATTTTGAGCAGGTCAATTGGTTGAATGCAAACCTTTGTGCCTTGCTCAGCGCCATTATTCACCACAATCGACGATACGGAGCAGTATTCTCTCATCATCCAAAGATGAATGATCAACATAGATGGACACTCAATAACATCGGGCTTTTGGCTTTGCTCAAGAATATTGAGCATCTTGAGAAAAACTCTTCAGCTATTCCGTTGAAGGAGTTCGATATGGTGAATGAAAGTGAGGTGGAAGAATACATTTACCGCTATATTCTCAAATCGGATTTGGTTCCTCAGATGAGCCCGGGCGCAAAGAGGAAGGTGTTTAGAAGCATTTTTGAAATTTATCAGAATTCCGTTATGCACAGTGGTGCCTCTCATATTTACGTCTGTGGACAATACTTTAAACACAAGAAACGGATGGCACTTACGATGGTCGAGATCGGCAGAACTTTCAAAGAGAATGTGACAAGCCACGATCAGAAATACAGCCACTTCACAGGTAAGCAATCTATCGAGTGGGCCGTCGAAAGAGGAAACACAACCAAAATCGAAAGCGAAACAGGTGGCCTTGGCCTCGACTTGATCCGGGAATTTTTGAGGCTTAACCAGGGAAAGCTGCAAATTCTCAGTGCTGACGGCTATTGGGAAGAGAAAAAAGGTGTTAACTTCGCTGTAGACTGTAATACTTCTTTCCAGGGAAGCGTCGTAAATATAGAGTTCAATCTTCGGGACTCTAATCGATACAGCACTCCTGAAGAGTTGGACATAAAGAGTATTCTGTAAAATGCGGGAAATAAAAATCAAGGATATTACCAAAAGTCACCTCGCGGTTTCGGCAGCGGATGGCGATATGGTTTTTGCTCAAATTGTTGAAGGATTCGATAAGGGTGAGAAAGTCAAACTTGATTTTGAAGGAATCGACCTTACCATCACGGCCTTTATGAATGCCAGCATAGGCAAGCTCTACGGCAAATATTCTGTTCAGGTAATTCGAGATTTGTTGGACATTGTCAATCTCCAAAACGAAGAACGTCAACTCTTGAGGCTGGTTGTTGATCGGGCCAAGCAACGTTTTCAAAAGACCTATCCCACTGCTTTGGATAATTTTGATTTATTCAATGAAGATTAATCGGCTTGAAAGCGATTTTCGACCTTCACTCGGTGAAATGTTCTTCTTGGATACAAATGTTTGGTTGTACCTGTATTATCCTCATTTTTCAAAAAATGACCAGCGCCTGGCAGATTTGTATTCTGCTTTTTTTGCCAAGGTAGCGAGCGAACCCATTCAAACAAACCTCGTCCAGATGTCGGAACTCATCAACGCTGTGATCAGGGCTGAGTACAAGGTTTACCAGGCGCAAGGCAACCGGATTTCCTTTAAAGAGTACCGCGAATGTGACCATGGCAAAAATGCCCTGGGGCAAGCGCACACCATCGTTTCGAATATCTTAAAATCTGCAACTTTGCGCTCAGGAGTGTTTACACCGGATGAACTCAAAGCGATGGTCATGAAATGCGACAAGGCCGATTTCAATGATATCTATTTCGCGCATTATTGCTTGAGGCAGAAATTGACCTTGGTAACGCACGATTTTGACTTCAATGCAAGTGATGAGTCAATTGTTGTACTCAGCGGGAACAGCAGGTATTTTAGGTAAGCGCTTTTTTTCATTTTGGTAATTAACAAGGATTCCAGAAGTGAAGAAAACCCGCCTCAATTGGCTACCACCTTTCTAAAATTCCTGAGTCGCGCTAATTCCTTGGCCCTAAAACTCCAGCGTCAACTGCCAGCCCTTTCATACCTGAATCCTATCCAAATTGCTTGCGGAAATGCCAAGTAGAGGGAGTTCGTGCCCATTGGCCCCCAGCCAGCCCTTTTCCAAATCCATCTACCTTAAACCCATGACTAAACACCTATGCGTGACCTTGATCCCTGCATGCGCAGCGCTCTTGCTCACCGGCCTATGGCTGCTGCGCAAATCAAAGGCGGCGGGTGTTGCGCAGCGGGGCGGGAATGCGGCAGGGGAGCATGCTGTCGGGGGTGGTGCAGTGTCCTGCTCGGGGCCAGCATGAGGCAAGCCTGGTGGATGGTGTTCACTGGCACAAAGTCACCGGAAAGGGTGGCAGTGTTTGAAGGGTTTTGGCCCGCATAAGGGGTGTTTGGAATAGTAAGCAATAGTTGTTTACATTTGGGCAGCATCTCCGCAATGAGTAAACTGCCCAACGCACCACTACAAGAAGCCATCTTTGAGCTTAAATGGCAATTGCAGCCCGATGAAACCGGAACGCAGCTCATAGATCCTGAATTTCAATTTGCCTTAGGGAAATTTGAGCATGTGCTCCAAATGGCATTTCCACACCGGGTACCAAAACTTCCCCGTCAGCTTCCTTTGCACCTGCTAAATTACCAGGCTGTGTATCAATTTTGGAAAGCTAAAAATACCTGGCCTGTGGTACAGCTTGGTCCGGGTATACTTACCGTGAATGACACCGAGCAAAATTATGAGTGGGCCAACACCTATTTGCCAAATATTGAAAAAGCACTAGACGCCATTGACAAGAGTTATGGCGTGCTTTCTATAAATTCTCTATCTTTGAGATATATCGATGTGGTTCGCGTGGCTGATTACGGATTTACAACCTGGCAGGAATTTGTAAGGAAGCATTTAAATTTTGAGTTTAATAACCATTTTGATACCCGCGGTGAGCTGGCACAATTTCATATAGAGCAGTCATTTCGATTAAAGGATTCCGGAATGCTTAACTTGACTTTTAACAGCGCGCTGAATGATAGGAATGAGGATGTTTTCATTTGGCAAACAGCAGTATCCAAACAAGCCGAATTTAAAATGGCTGATGTAAAAGATTGGCTGACCAATGCCCATGACTGCACTTCTCAGGTTTTTAAGGATATTTGTAAAAAAGAGTTTTATGCAAGTTTTGCTAAGTGAACCCTCTGTAGCATACGGACGCAATACCTCCACTTTGCACGGAGTAACTGATCCTATGTCAAACCAAGTTTCAAGTAGTACAGTACTTAACAATTCTGTGCATTTTGCTGAACCCATAGCCGAGATGTTCAAAAAACTCAATCGCTTAGAAAATCTTGCGCCCAATTGGGACAGTTATGGTGCTGAAGGTCCTTCAAGGAGGGCCATTTCGCAGGCCCGTTCGTTCCTGATGCGTAACCATAAATTGGCATTGCCCTTTTATTTTATCGCTCCAGGAGTGAACGGTGAAGTGATGGTGGAGTTGCAGCAAGGCAGCAAAGCAGCTGAGCTCTACTTTTTGCCCGAAGGCGAGGGTGAATTGGTTCTTTTCGAAAATGATGAAGCCATTGCAGAAGGGAGCCTTGACGCGCTTTTCAGGCAGTTGATTGATCATTTCAATTCCTGACCTGCCCGATGCCGGAAACGATTCAAGATGACGACAGATTGCTACGGCGGGTGCAATATTTAGATCCCAACTTCATAAAAGACGATGGAAGCCCTGCGTCCTCTAGCTTTAGTTTAAAAAGTGGGGAAGATGGTTTGTCTGTGGATGTGGAAAGGCTCACAATGCATGCAAGGGCCATTCAAGACCGGGCTCGTTTCAGACTATATGCGCTTCGCGCCGGATACACGAGATCCCTCGGACTTGAGCCTGTGCACGATCCATTAAAAGACAATTACGCACATAGTCTGCTTAAAGGAAACATCACACGGGGGGTGGCGCGGAAGCTGGCAAAGAGTGCGGTGCGTGTGGCGTATCCTGATTAAATAGGAGAAGGGGCCTGCGCACTGAGGTGTTGCTTTTAAGCAGGGCCTGCTTCTATGGGTAAGCCCGCCAAAACCCGCCCATTTCAAAATTACCATTGCCTTGAAAGTTCATCACCCCAAAAACGACCCATTGCCTGCCAATTGGCCCGTACCTTCATAAATCCCTCTACCTTTAACCCATGACTGAACACCTGGGCATCCTTTTGATCCTTGCAGGCGCAGCGCTCTTGCTTACCGGCATATGGCTGCTGCGCAAATCAAAGGCGGCGGGTGTTGCGCAGCGGGCCGGGACTGAGGCTGGGGAGCATCCTATAGGCGGTGGTGCAGTGACTTGCTCGGGGCCACCATTGAAGCCACGCTGGTGGATGGCGTACTATGGTAATAACCCACCGAAATGGGTGGCGCTGTTTGAAGTGTTTTGGCGGCCTGAAGTATTTTTGGGTCATGTTGCCATGGGTCTTCATTCACATAACCGTGTTCCCGATCTGCGTGATTCCAACAGGAAACAATCCTTTCCTATGTTTTTAAGCTCGACAGGGCAAAGCGCATCTGTAAAGGTGAGCATGCCGCCGCAGGTGCTTTCCTCTCTAAAGTGGCACTGTTTGAAGCGAAATGGGTGGTACAAATAGAACCGAAAGGATTGGCACTGTTTGAAGTGAAATCATTGGTCCTTAGCCACCGAAACGGGTGTCCTTATTTGAACCGTTTTAGCCAAGCCGCGCCCCTCGCGTCTTTTAAATGGCTCTTTCTATTGGCCAGGTTAAAACGACATCCTTTTTTCACCTGGATTCACCTCGTCCAAAAATGATTTCCATATTTTTGAGCCATGCATCACGACATCCTTCTGCTTATCATTCCATGAAAATACTCCGCAACAAACACCAGGAACCTGCAAGAACCGTCCAACTGACCGATGACCCCGATTTTTTTCTCAAAAGAGACAAGGTCACACGCGCACTTGCTGACTTTATGGAGCAATTGTACACAGATGTCACCAAAGGGAAAGACAGTGTGGTTAAGAAACTGAAGCAAGCCATTGTGGATTATCCGCACATGCCGCATTTCTGGAATTACCTGTATATGTTCTACACCATCAAAAAAGATGGGGCCCAAGCCAAATACGCCAATGACCAGGCACTGGAAAGATTTCCGGATTACTTCTTCGCCAGGATTGTCAGGGCTTTCGAATATCTCGAAGAAGGCAAACCTGAAAAGGTGGCGGAGTGGCTCGGAACGGGTTTTAATCTTTCTGGGTGGTATCCCGATAGGGAGGTATTTCACATGGAAGAGGAATTGGGTATGCAGAGACTTGCGGTGTACTACTTCACAGATATTGGCGACTTTGACACAGCAGCAGAGCGGCTGGAGATTATGAAAGAAATTGACCCAACATCCCAGAAGCTGCAAGACGCCTTTGCCTATTGGATCATCCATTTTAATGAATACATGGAAGTTCAGTCAGACAATTTGCCGCTGAAGCACCGTGTAAAGACACATCCGCTACATCTATATGGCCACACGGAGCCGCCGCGTTTTAAAAATGCATTGGTAAACGAAATTTACACAACTGATTATGCACAGTTTGTAGCGCTTATACCGGAGTTCTTAAAAATACCTGAGCAATCACTGACCGCCGATCTGGAAAAAGCGCTCGACGACAGCCTACTGCGCTATCATTTCTTCCTGATGATAGATAGTTTCGAAGCCGATGTACCCGACGGGTACCTTGATTATGACTTCAGCCCTGATTTCCTTAGCCATGCCATTTTCTTGTTGGCGGAAGTGGGCGCAACACAGCTTTTGCCAAAAGTGCTCGACATATTGGCACAGTCGCAGGGATTTTTGCAGTATTATTTTGACGATGTGATGGCCGAATATCTGTGGCTGGCGCTATACAAGCTCGGATCATCTCAACCGGAAGTATTGAAAGAATTTATGCTACGGCCGGGGGTATACACCTTTAGTCGCAGCGCCGTGGCAGATGTCATGGCGCAGGTGGGGCACCACCATCCCGAACGCCGTGAGGAGGTGTTAAGTTGGTTTGAAGAGGTGCTGGAGTTTTACGCCAAAAGCGCACCTGATGCGAACGTGGTGGATAGCCTGGTCACCGCATTGATGATTGCTCACCTGATAGACCTGAGAGCTACCGCGCTGCTTCCGCTTATTGGGAAACTCTACAAGCGCGGGTATGTAGAAGAAGATTTGAACGGTGATATGAAGACCATTAGAATCAGCATCGACACCCCTTATTCAGACGATGATTATATAAAATGGAGCATCCGGCCTATGGAAGCGCATTATGAAATAATCGCTGAATCGAGAGAACCGGAGTTGGACGATGCCATATCTTTCTTTGATGGTGATTCCGACAATTATTTTGCGCCTTCCAAGCCTTTTGTTCAGGAAAATAAAGTCGGACGGAATGAACCCTGCCCATGCGGGAGTGGGTTGAAGTATAAAAAATGTTGTTTGTGAGTTGGCAAATTTCGATTGTGAATCAGCGGAGGTCCTTAAACTTTACTACTCTGGAAAAATCGAACCACGGGTTAAGTTGAAATTTCGAACTTTAACCCAACAAAGATGAAAAAGTCCAGACGTAAATTTCAACCAGGAAAGTGGCACGCTTTAAACCGAAATGGGTAGCACGGGTAGAACCGAAAGGATTGGCACTGTTTGAAGTGAAATTAATGGCACTAATGCACCGAAATGGGGGCGCTGTTTGAAGTGTTTTAGCCAGGTGGCTATTTCGGTCTGACCGTGCCAGTGATTTCGGAGTAACGGTGCCAATTTTCAGGTGTCCTTTTTATTCTTGCCTTTACTTTGATTCGGAAAAGCGCAAATTGACCTTTACTTTGTTACAAATAACTCGAAAATTAACCCTTACTTTGTTACAATTTATTGAGCGCAGGCTTGTGTAAATGGAATTCGAACGACACATATACGGTTCTTTGGAAAAATGGAAAGGCAGCAAGAATCGCAAGCCTTTGCTGCTGCGGGGTGCCCGGCAGGTTGGCAAAACCACTTTGGTAAAGCAGCTTGCAAAAACGTATAAGCACAGCATTACACTCAACCTGGAACGCGCGGCCCATTTGCGCTACTTTACTGATTTTGCGGATGCCAAAATCCTTGTCGATGCCTTGTTTGCCACCTATAGCATTCCTTCCAATCAAAAATCGCAGACCTTACTGTTTATCGATGAAATACAGGAATCGCCCGAGGCTATCGCCTTGCTGCGCTATTTTTACGAAGATGTGCCGGAACTGCATGTAATTGCTGCGGGTTCATTGCTGGAACACGTGATGCAAAAGGTCAGGAGTTTTCCGGTAGGCAGGGTGGAATATTTGTACCTGCATCCCCTGAATTTTGCCGAATACCTGCAGGCCAAACAGCACGCTGGCGCATTGGCCGCTATACAGGAATTACCCGTACCAGATTATGCCCATCCTGTATTAAAGGCTTTATTTCACGAATATGCCATTATAGGCGGAATGCCTGAAATCATCAAGTCTTACCTTGCTTCCCAAAGTATTGCCGACCTGCCAAGGGTTTACGAAAGTATTTGGGCCACCTACAAGGATGATGTGGAGAAATATGCGCACAATGCTACCGATGCCCGCGTCATTAAGCACATTATGCAAACGGCGCATTTGTATGTAGACCAGCGTATAAAATTTCAAAACTTCGGCAATTCCAATTACAAGTCGCGCGAAGTGGGAGAGGCTATGCGTAATCTCAGTGATGCCCGCGTTATTCAGCTTATTTATCCGTCCACCAGTACAGCCCCACCCATTAAACCCGATTTGAAAAAATCACCCCGCCTTCAATTTTTGGATACAGGCCTGCTTAATTACGAACTGAATATACAGGCCAATATGCTGTCTTTAGACGATTTAACAACGGCTTTCAAGGGCGCGGTGATCCCTCATTTAATCACGCAAGAGTTCATATCTCTAAACACCCTGCAAGCCCAGGCACCCCATTTTTGGGTGAGGGAAAAAGCGCAGTCATCATCAGAGGTAGATTTAATTGTGCCCTATAACCAACTGGTAATACCAATAGAAATCAAGTCTGGAAAAGAAGGAAAACTAAAATCGCTCCATCAATTTATAGAACAGGCTGAACATCCGTATGCAATAAGAATGTATGCAGGGGAATTCAAAGTAGAGCAACACCAAACCCCCATGCACAAGAAACCCTATTTATTGATGAATTTGCCGTATTACCTGGGAGCGCAACTTCCCTTGTATATCAAGCACTTCGTCAACAACTACCACCTCTAAACCACTCCACCATCTTCTCCAAAATCTGGAACCTCGCCGGCGTACTCCGCGACGACGGCGTAGGCTATGGCGATTACCTTGAGTATATTACCTACCTACCTTTTCTCACAATGGCCAATGAGCTCAACAAGCCGCCTTACGGCAAAGGCCTCAAATTTCCCTGGCTCAAGGATGTGGACGTCCATGAAATAGTAGGTGGAACTGGTGGATGCAAACCAAAAGGCGGGCTTTGACTTTGAGAAATTTGTGGTCACGCTGCTGGACCGCCGGTACTTTAAGATCGACCGCTGGGCGGGCGATAAGTTTGTGGCGGGCCGCTACGCCGCCGAAAACCACGACCCTGACCTGCAATTGCGGCTGGTGCTGGGTGGGGATGTCCACCCACTCGTCCTGGAATTCAAGTGGCGCAGCCATGCATCGGGTGATTTCATCCGTTTTGCCACCCCAAAACAGCTGGCCCATTACCAGGCATTTGAACGCGGGTGCGGCGTACCCACTTTTGTGGCGCTAAGCTAGATTGAGCGAATATTAATTTCTTTCGGTCCATAAAGGAGCAGTGTATTCTATTGCATTTGTTCTCGTTGGGATGCATGACCATTTTAAAGCGACCAAAACTTTGAATCGATTAACTTATTGCTTAATTTTGACATTAGAAGAAAAGCAAGCCTTCTGAAAAAATCTAAGAATGGTAGGAAGGCCCTTTTCATTGACATGGAAAATGGCCCTGATATTTTAAAGTTTCTCAATGCCAATAAAGCAAACCTGATAAAGTTCAATAAAGTTGTTGAACTGATCTTGGAAGGAAGAGCCCCCAGAGAACTCTATGACAAAGAAAATTTTGACAAGTCATGCGGGCATGTTACAGCCATCAAGCTTTTTAAGGGAAAAAAGAACCCGAGAATTTATTGTCAGCAATACTCAGATAAGGACAAGCAGATTTTTGTCATTGTAATTGCAGAATTGTTGGAGAAAAAAACGGCTCAGGGACTGTCTAAAAAAGAGAGAACAATCATCAGGCGTGTAGCCAAATATGAATATGAGTTACTATGAAAAAGAAGGAAGTTGATCTCAAAGCCATGTTTGATGCCAGCGTAAATTCGCTGTCAGAAGCCGACCATCTGGAAATTGAAGCCGGCGTGCTTGCCTTGAAATTTATCAGTATTCTGGATGAAGCCATGGAAGATAGAGGCATTTCAAAAAAAGAGCTGGCCGAACGGATAGGCACAAGTCCTTCTTTCGTAACACAAGTTTTTCGTGGAAACAGAAAGCCCAATTGGGAGTTTTTGGCCAAGGCACAGCACGCACTCAAATTGCGTTTTGAAATTTCCACAGATGAGAAGCTTGAGGAGTGGATCAATGATGAAATCCACAGCTACCATAAGCGATGGATAAAAAGTACAAGCACTGCATCTAAAGAAGAGTTTTTGCCGCCAAAAGCTATCTTGGCCATAGAAGATGAACCCGATTACGCCCTTGCAGGATGAGAGCTAAAAAATCAAACCTCAATCTCCAAGCTTTCGAACTTCTCGAATCGCATTACGAATTCATTGAACCGAAGACAGGTGTGGTGCGGGATGTGAATGCATTGTTTGCCGGCTATGCCATCGAAATTGACTTTCAGCACCAGTTCGATAAGGAAGGAGCCATCATGGTGCTATGCACCATAGGGGTGAACACCGGCAGCAAACCGAAAGCCGGATACCGAATGGAAGTGGCTGCCGAGGGAGTTTTTGAAATTCAGAACCCGGAATCCCTTGATCAGAATATTCTTTCAAACCTGAAATTTTACTCTACCCTCAACATGATGATTAACACCCTCAGAAATGTCATGTTTCAACTCAGCAACCTCGGCCCAATGAAAGGATACCTCCTGCCACCAATTGATGTACTCGACCTCTTCAAGCAAAAAAAACGCAAAGTGGCGTCCCAAAAAAAGGGCCAATCAATGTGAGTGAGCTTGCATGCTCATTACTGCGATGCGGAAGCATGGCGTGTACAATGTCTAACTTCCCCCTAACAGTACTCGCCACGCTACCCGTCAGAACAGCGTCCCAGGGCGAGTCTTTTGCTTTTACAGGTTTTCAGTTTATGGCGATGTTTGCCTATGACTAAAACTCCAGCGTCAACTGCCCGCCTTCCCCCACCTGCACCGCATCCAAATTGCTCACGGAGATCCCCAAGAGCCGGAAGGGCTGTGCACGGGGATGTTCCTCGAGCAGTCGGGCGGCAACGGCATAAATCTCCGTTTCACTGTCCGTAAAACGGTCGAGCGTGTGGCTGCGGGTGTGGGTGCTGAAATCGCTGTAGCGGAGCTTGAGGGTGATCGTCTTGCCGCGGTGGCTGCCCTGGGCCATGCGGCGGGCTGCGTATAAAGCCGACCGAAACACGCGCGATGAATTTTTTAAATATCACGACCTTGCCCTCGACACAGCCAAATAAAACATTTGTTGTATATTTGTTTCAACAGTACTCGCCACGCTACCCGTCAGAACAGCGTCCCAGGGCGAGTCTTTTGCTTTTACAGGTTTTCAGTTTATGGCGATGTTTGCCTATGACTAAAACTCTAACGTCAACTGCCCACCTTCCTCCACCTTCACCACATCCAGATTGCTCACCGCAATCCCCAACAAGCGCAGGGCCTGGGCGCGTGGATGCGCCTCCAGCAGCCGGGCAGCGGTGGTGTAAATTTCCTCCTCGCTGCGGGTAAAGTGGTCGAGGGTATGGCTGCGCGTGTGGGTGCTGAAATCGCTGTAGCGGAGCTTGACGGTGATCGTCTTGCCGCGGTGGCTGCCCCGGGTCATACGCCGGGCCACCTCTGCGGCGATGTGGCGCAGGGCTTCGAGCTGTTCGGGGAGGGTGGCGAGGTCTTCGCCGAAAGTACGTTCGGCACCCACCGACTTGCGGATGCGGTCGGGGCGCACGGGGCGCTCGTCTTCGCCGCGGCAGATGTGGTAGTAGTAGGCGCCGCTCTTTCCGAAGCGCTGCACCAGTTCCGGACGCGTGAAGCGGCGCAGGTCGGCGCCCGTGTGTATGCCCATGCCCTTCAGCTTTTCGGCCGTCACCTTGCCGATGCCGAAGAAGCGGCGCACTTCCAGATTTGCCGTAAAGGCATCCACCTGCGTGGGGTGGATGAGCTTCTGCCCGTTGGGCTTGTTGATGTCGGAAGCCACCTTGGCGATAAACTTGTTGACGGAAATGCCGGCACTGGCCGTGAGCCCGGTTTCCCGGAAAATTCGACTGCGGATCTCCCGTGCAATCTCCGTGGCGCTGTGCATTCCCCGCTTGTTTTCGGTCACGTCGAGGAAGGCCTCATCGAGGGAGAGGGGCTCCACGAGGTCGGTGTAGGCATAGAAGATCTCCCGAATTTGAAGCGACACGGCCTTGTACACCTCAAATCGGGGCCGCACGAAGATCAGCTCCGGACACTTGCGCGCCGCCACCGCCGAGGGCATGGCCGACCGCACCCCATAGGCCCGCGCCTCATAGCTCGCCGCGGCCACCACGCCCCGCGCCCG
>SLDS01000003.1 GCA_007125175.1 Flavobacteriales bacterium | reverse complement strand
CTCCGCGAAAGAGGAGTTCCTCCCCGAAGCCTGCGCAAAAGGAGAGGAAGTACACATCGCCGGGTCGGAGCTTGAGGCTGCCCACCACTTGGCTGTACTTGCGCGCGACAGGCATGAGGAACTCGCGGCTTACCAGGAATCGCGCTCCCAGACCGAGAAGGGTGCCGACAAAAAGGCCGCTGCCGAGCTGCAGCCATAAATTGACTTCCGAGCGGAAGAGTGTGTCTGCTATCGGCCTTTCGGCAAAATGGAGTATGAGCAGCCCGATGAGTGGGAAGCCCAGTAGGGTAGCCCAGCCGGCAATGTGCAGTCGACGCCTCATTCGTTCATGTCTTCATCTTCGAAATCGTCCATGGAAAATACGCTACTGAAGAGGTCTCGGAAGCTCAATCCCTCTTCCAGGAGGCCTTTGCCAATGAGGCTGTGCTCGGCGAGTCCGTGCAGCACAAATTCCATCATCAGGCTTTCATCCCTCTCGGCGATACCGGGATTGTATTTTTGTACCAGTTTCTGGAGTCCGCTTACGCTCAAGAGCTTCTTCCGAAGTTCGGCCTCGCTGAGCTGATTGTCCAATTCAAGGCTCCTTTTGGAAAACCAGTCGATGATCTGCTCATAGGGATTGGCTTCGTTTTTACGCTTTTTCACCAATTCCGGATCTGGAAAATACTGCGAGAAGGTGCTGCGCAGGGCTTTTCCTATGAGTCCGAGAGCAACATTGCGGGGGCCTTCCTGCTCTCCTTCGTACACGAGTTCCACCTTGCCGGTGATGGCGGGAACCAGGCTCAGGAGGTCGCCCACCCTTGCCCGTGCCTTCTCCTCGCCGCTGTAGAGCATGCGCCTTTCCACAGAGCTGACTAGGTTTTCAAAGGCGCTGATGGTGAGGCGGGCAGAGACACCACTTTTTTGGTCTACGAATTCGCTGTTGCGCGCAGCGATGGCGATCTCTTCCACGAGATCGGCCATGAGCTCGGGTATCTCAATGGATTGCTCCTGCTCGGGAGTGAGGCGCGCCTCTTGCCGGGTGATGGCTCCAGAGATTTCCTTGCTTCGGGGGTAGTGGGTGAGGATTTGGCTCTGTATACGGTCTTTGAGCGGGGTGATGATGGCTCCCCGGCTGGTGTAGTCTTCGGGATTGGCGGTGAATACGAAGAGCACATCAAGGGGGAGGCGGAGCTTGAAGCCCCTGATTTGGATATCGCCCTCCTGCAGGATATTGAAGAGGGCGACCTGAATGCGGGCCTGCAGGTCGGGGAGCTCGTTGATCACGAAAATGCCTCTGTTGGCCCTCGGTACGAGACCGAAGTGAATCACGCGCTCATCGCTGTAGTCGAGCTTGAGGCGGGCGGCCTTGATGGGGTCGGTATCGCCTATGAGGTCGGCAACGCTTACATCGGGGGTGGCGAGCTTTTCGGTGTAGCGCTGCTCGGGGCCTATCCATTCGATGGGGGTGGCATCGCCTTCTTCCTCGATCAGGTCGAGGCTGTAGCGGGAGATGGGCTGCAGTGGGTCGTCATTGATGGGTGAGCCTGCCACTATGGGAATGGCCGGATCGAGAAGCTTGATCAGTTGCCGGGCCATGCGTGTCTTGGCTTGTCCTCTCAGGCCCAGTAGATTGATATTGTGCCTGGAGAGCAGGGCGCGCTCCACTTCCGGAAATACG
Source organism: Flavobacteriales bacterium (assembly GCA_007125175.1). Classification (GTDB taxonomy): domain Bacteria; phylum Bacteroidota; class Bacteroidia; order Flavobacteriales_D; family Cryomorphaceae; genus T3Sed10-241. The sequence continues at coordinate 1,553 of SLDS01000003.1, read as the reverse complement.
CTGTGCTCGTAGCCGAGCACCCCTTCGAAGACCGGTTTGCCGGCACGGATGCCATTGATCAGATTTGATCGGATCTCGTCCTTGACCGATCTACTGCGGTAGCCTGATTTCTTTAAGTCACCCAGGGTAGAAGGTCGATTTTTATCTCCTGCTTTCATTCCTTATTTTACTTTTGATCCGATTTGCCGAAAGGCGTATACGCCCGCGCAACACAACAAAGCTAATCAAAGCTTGTTGCCCCAAAAATGATCGACATGCAAAAAGCTTACAAATGGATGGCAGGGATGGCAGTTGTGGCCTTGGCCCTGAGCGCCTGCCGGGAGATGCCGCCACAAGAGGATGATATTCAGGTGGTACAGGGTGAGGCACAAGGCAGCACCTATACCATCAAGTACCGCAGTGATGATGACTTGAGGCTTGCCAAGACGGAGGTGGACTCCATACTCGATGCCATTGATATGTCCTTGAGCACCTGGAAGGAAGGGTCTACCATATCGCGTTTCAACCGGGAGGATACCACCGTGATTGAGGATGCCCATTTCAACCATGTTTTTCTGTGGGGGAGGGAGTTTTCGGCCATCACGCAAGGGGCCTTTCAGCCCATGATTGCCCCACTGGTACGTGCCTGGGGATTCGGCCCGGAAGGAGGGCAGATCGATGATGGAGTCAATCTGGACTCACTGCGGGCTCTGGTGCACTTTGATTTCATGGTAGATAGCCTTGAAGATGGCAGTTTTCGCTATGGCAAAAGTCCCGGTATGCAGCTGGATGTAAACAGCTATGCACAGGGCTATGCGGTGGATGTATTGGTGGAGTATCTGGAGGCCAAGGGGATACAGCACATGATGGTGGAAGTGGGCGGTGAGCTGGCTGCGCGGGGGCATAAAGCCGGCGGAGAGGGCTGGCGCATCGGGATCGACCGCCCGGTGGAGCCCGACGCTGTGCGCGAACTCTTGGCCGCTGTGGTGCTGCAAGATGCTGCCATGGCTACTTCGGGCACTTATCGAAAGTATTACGAAAAGGATGGAAAGCGCTATGCACATGCGATTGATCCGACCACCGGGCGGCCTGTAGAGCACAATTTGCTCAGCGTAACGGTGATGGCGCCGACGGCTATGGAAGCCGATGCCCTGGCTACCGCTTTTCTGGTGATGGGAGAGGGGGCTACGCTGGATTTTCTGGAAGCCCATCCCGATATGGAGGTGGAAGTGTACCTGATTAGCGCCGAGGGTGAGGACGATTTTCGCACTTATGCCTCAACGGGTTGGGAGGAAGCTGTGGAAGAGTTTTAGGCTTCTTGCACCTCTTTCTTGCACTGCTCTTCGGGGCGTGCACCGCATACCCCGCAGGAGGCTCCCTTCTCTTGCAGCAAGGGATTGTTGCTCGCACAGGTGCCAGAGAATTCTCCGTCTTTCTTGAGGAGAATTTTTATTGCGATTCCCGCAAATGCCAATGCGAGCATGGCGATGGTGACGATGGCTAGTTGCAACATGGGTGTATTGATCTTGTGTACAAAGGTACAAAATTTTGAGGCCCCGGCCGGGCTTTGCTCT
>SLDS01000096.1 GCA_007125175.1 Flavobacteriales bacterium | reverse complement strand
CCGAGCCTGCTCCAAGAGGAGCGAGGCATTGCTGCGGGCGCTAAGCACCTCGACGCTAAAGTGCTGTGCTTGTTCCCTGATTACTTCCAGGGCTTGGGTGCCAATGGATCCGGTAGATCCCAGGATCGCAATACGGCGTTGATTTGCTTGCTGCATGCGGGGCAAAGATAGCACAAAGCGCCAAGTACAAATGCCTAGCGCAAAGCGCTGCGCTTGATTTCTTCGATGAGCTTCTCTCCGGCGTCTCCCGCCGAATCGATGGGCACCATGCGTCCGCCGCCCACCTCTACCAGTTCGCCCATTTCCTTGCTTGTAAAGGCTCCGCATCGTATGCATAGCACAGAGGTGAGCACCCCGCTGCGCCGGTATTTATTTACCAGCCGCTTGGCCTGTGCAGCCCCTTCGTTGAAGGCTCCATCGGTGGCCAGTATCACCTGGTTATTGCCTTCCGGCAAATACTGTTTCCTCGCGAGGCGTCCTGCACTGCGTATCGCCTTAGCGCCTTCGGTAGCACCCTTGGCCTCGAGGGACGATATCAGCTCAGCGGCCTCATCGCGGTTGAGGCCTTCCCGTGCTTCGATGAGCACTTGCGTGTCGGAGGCATAACTGATCAAGGCAAAGCGATCATCATCTCTCAGGGCTTCGAGCAAGTCGATCATGGATATCTTGAGCAATTCGAGCCGGTTTTGCTGCCGCATGCTCGTGGACACATCGACGAGGAATACCACATTATTTTGCTTGAACTTGCTACGCGGCATGCGTTTGCTATCGGGCTCAGAGTCCGTATCAGAGGCCATGCTCTTATCCGGTACATCCTCTAGTTTTTCTCGCTCAATGCTCGCGGGCTCTATTTTTGCCGAAAGGCCCTGCACTGCAAAGGGGAGCTCCCAGGCCAGATAAGAATCATAGGAAGGGAGGTATACGAGGGTGTCGAGCTCCCTGTCGCCCAAAGCTATACTGAGCAGCTGAGGGCCGGAAGGAAGCTCGAAGGAGAGCTCTCCCTGATCTGAACTCCTCGCTGTGGCTTGGGAGCGGCCACCGGAGAAGCTGCGCACCACTGCATTGGGTATTGGCTCGCCCCGGGCATCGCGGAGGGAGAGTGTAAATACCCCTCTGCTGGAGCCCGGCACAGACGAAAAATCCGGGCAGGGCACATAGCTGCTCGCAAATGTGGATTCGCCCTGCAAGCGAATGAGCCTCGGCTCGCTCCAAGGGCTGGCATAAACCTTGGCCTCAATATCAAAAGGGCCCGCTTCGCGCGGGTTGATATGGAAGCGTATGTACTCGGAGCTACTGGGCGCTATGCTCTTGGAGCTGAACTTCACCTCCACATAGCGCGGCACTTCCACCCGGAATAGGAGGGCCTCATCATTGCCCTCATTGCGTACTTCGATATCGGCATAGCGGGGGCTGCTCTGGTACATCACACCAAATTGATGGCTATTGCTCTTGAGGCTGAGCTGCGCCAACAGCAATTGCGGGTAGCACAGCAGGAGGATCAATGCTGCTTTCAGGGATATGCGGGCGCTTATTGCTTCCATTGGAGGAGGGCTTCAGCTATCTTGCGGTCATTGCTGAGACGGGGCACTTTGTTTTGGCCGCCGAGCTTGCCCACGGACTTCATGTAATTGTGAAAGGCATCGGGCTTGAGGGGGCTGATGTGGAGTGGCTCCAAAATCTTGCCGCGGATCAAATCTGCATAGTAGATGTTTTTGCCGCAAAGGCCTGCATCGAGCTCTTTTGCGAAAGCATCCATATCGGCAGGGGCATTGGCAAAGGCGATGAGCCACTCGTGGTAGGGCAAGCCCTGCTCGTTTTCCAGCTGCGGCGCTACGGTGAACTCCACCACCTCTCCTCCACAGGCCTCCAGGGCTTGTTTCATGGAGTATTCCACCTCCTCAGCGATCACATGCTCTCCAAAGGCTGAGGTAAAGTGCTTGATCCTGCCGCTCACCACCACCCGATATGGATTCAGGGAGACGAACTTGACAGTATCGCCAATATTATAGCCCCAAAGGCCTGCATTCGTATTGAGTATGACCACGTAATTGGTATCCAGCTCCACATCTTCCAGGCTGAGGCGGGGTGGATTTTCATCAAAAAAGGAGGCCGCAGGCACAAATTCGAAAAAAATTCCGGCCCGGGTATTGAGCAAAAGGCCCTCGGCATGCTGACTGTCCTGAAAGGCAATAAAGCCCTCGCTGGCAGGGTAAGTTTCAATACTGTCCACCCGCTTGCCTATGAGCTGCTCGAAGCGCTTTCGGTAGGGCTCATAATTCACCCCACCGTATACGAAGAGTTCAAATTTTGGGAAAACCTCGCTCACAGCGTCGACACCGGCCCGCTCGATGAGTTTTTCGAAGTAATGCTGCACCCAACTGGGAATGCCTGAGATGAGGCTCATGGGTTGATCGATGGTCTCGTCGATGATGCGGTCTACCTTGGTCTCCCAATCGGATATGCAATTGGTTTCATAGCTGGGCAGGCGGTTTTTCTGCAGGTAGGAAGGCACGTGGTGGGCCACAATGCCCGAGAGTCTCCCAGTAGCTACTCCATTGGTATCTCCCAGTTCGGGACTGCCTTGCAAAAAAATCATCTTGCCGTCTACAAAATCTGACTTGCCAGTTTCGGCGATATAGAGCAAGAGGGCATTGCGGGCCGCTTCGATATGATGCGGCATAGAATCCCGGGAAATCGGGATGTACTTGGCCCCCGAAGTGGTGCCCGAGGTTTTGGAGAAGTAGAGTGGCCTTCCGGGCCAGAGCACATCGGCTTCGCCTTTGACCACGCGATCCACATATGGCTTGAGAGCTTCGTAGTCGCGCAGTGGTATGGCCTCTTTGAAGTCGGCATAGCTGTGAATTGATTTGAATTTGTGGTCTACCCCAAAGGCTGTATCGCCGGCCTGCTTGAGCAATGACTTCATGGTGGCCTGCTGATCGCTGATGGCATTTGAGCTCCAGCTGCGCACTTTCCTTTTGGCGTAAGCTGCGAGCAATCGGCTGGCGAATGACTTTAATCCCATAGTTTAGGCTGAAAAAGCTATGAATTCCTGAGGGTTGAGAGGGCTGCCATTGTACCACAATTCGAAGTGCAAATGTGGCCCATCGCTGTACTCTCCCGTATTGCCCACCATGGAAATAATCTCACCGGCCTCTACGCGATCGCCCACTTTCTTGAGCAAGGCGGAGTTGTGCTTGTAGACCGACACCAAATTATTCGGATGCTGAATTTGAATCACATATCCGCCATCAACTGTGTAGGAAGCCATGAGCACGGTGCCGTCGTATACGGCGCTCACACTTTCGCCCTCATTGGCCGCGATATCCACCCCGTAGTGTCCGATGGCCGCATCGAATGAGGAGCTCACGAAGCCCCTCAGCGGGGTGAAAAAAAACACTCCCGGCAGGCCGAGCTCGGCGGGGCTCAATCCGGCACCGGGGCTAAGTGCAAAGCGCTCCTCACGCTCAATCTGCCTCCTCAAGATGCTGTCGGCAGCAGAAATATCCAAACTGAGCTCATCGGAAGTGATTCTGCGGTCTGCCGGCACCTCCGGTGTCACGGTGTCAATCTCGACCTCGCCCGAGAGCACACGGCTTATGTTTTCGAAATACTGGGCGTAGATGCGCTGGGATTCAGCCAGCGAATCGGCCTGTACAGCAGTCCTTAAGGCGCGAATGCGCGTTTGGGAGTCACTGTATCCCGGTATGTACTCCTTGAGGGGTGTGAGTACGATGACCGCCACCACCAAGAAAGTGATACTGAAAAAGACCACTGCCACAGCGGCGAGTACATTGAGTGGGGTGAGGTAGGCCGAAAAACGCTCATCAAAAGTCAAGTCATTGACCAGCACCAGTCGGTAGCGGTTTTTGAGCTTGCTCAGTAATTTTTTCTTATCCTTTTTGCTCTCCTCGGCCATTCTGATTTCTTACTCGGTCTCGGTATTGGGCAAATATCCAAATTATTTGGCGTGGTGCAGGGCTAAGACAGCACTGAATTTGGGAAAAATGCAATATTTTTGTAGCTTCCAAGTTATGCCCTCAGTTGCCTGCTGCTAGATAATCTTTGTGAATTTTCGCCCCACATACGTGCGTAGCCTTATGCTGCTCTTGCTGCTTGCTTTTGTAGCTGGAGCATGCTCTCGCAAAAAGTCAGGTTTTACCAACCGTCTTTATCACGAAACGACTTCGCAATACAATTGGTATTTCAATAGCAAAGAAATCCTTCTGGCGACCAATCAACAGCTTTGGGCCACCAAAGAGGATGATTACCTGGAGCTGCTACCCGTATTCGTGGTGCCCAATGAGGAGCAACAGAAGAATCTCTATCCGCAAATGGATGCCGTGATTGAGAAATGCGGCACGCTGATCGACAGGCACAGCATGGAAATCAGCAAAAAGGAGCACAACAAATGGATAGATGACGCCTACCTTCTGATTGGTATCGCCAATTTTTACAAAGGGCGCTACAGCACAGCCCAAGAGATGTTTGCCTATGTGGCAAAAAAGTACAAGGGGCAGAGCTCGCGCTATGAGGCAGCCCTGTGGCTGGCGCGCACCTATTTCGAAGAAGAAAAATACGGCAAGGCCAAGACGGTCCTCTCGGTGATCGAAAAAGACATGAGTCAAGATCGGCCCAAGAACTTTGACGCGCAGCTCAATACCGTCTACGCCGACATGTATCTGCGACAAGAGCGCTACAAAGAGGCCGTGCCTCACTTGGAAGAGGCTGCCCGGCTCACTGAGAAAGACCGCAAAATGAAGGCCCGGCTCACCTATATCACCGGTCAGGCCTTTCAGTATCAAGGAAAGTCACAGCAGGCCATTACCTATTATGAGCAAGTGGTAGACCTCAAGCCGGGCTACGAAATGGAGTTTTACGCCAAAATCAGCCAGGCCCTGGCCTTTGACAGAAAGCTCGATTCGCAAAAAATCATCAACATGCTCAAGGACATGGCCAAGGAAGAGAAGTACCGCGAGTACCGCGATCAAATCTACTACGCCTGGGCCGAAATTGAGCTGGAAAAGCGCAATTTCGATGAGGGGCTTATGCTCCTGAAAAAATCTGCGAACGCCAGCGTAAACAACCCCAAGCAAAAGGCTAAAACATACCTGCGCATCGCCGACATCTATTTTGATGATCGGGTGTACCTTACGGCAAAAAGTTACTACGACTCCACCGCCAGTCTGATAACGGAGGAATATCCCGGCTACCGCGACATCATCGCCAAAGCCAACTCTCTGGGAGATCTGGTTAAGAACCTGGACGTTGTAGAGACCAATGACAGCCTGCTACACCTGGCCAATATGGACGAAAAAGAGCGGGATAAGATCATCCTGCAAATGATAGCCGACTTGGAGGCGGAATACGAACGCAAAAAAAGAGAGGAGCAGGAAGCTCTCGAGCGCATGCAGTACATGGGAGGTGGCTCGGGTGAGAAAAAGAGCTATGGCTCCGGCAAGAACTGGTACTTCTACAACCCTTCGGCATTGGGCAGTGGCATGCAGGAATTCAAGAGGCGTTGGGGCGATCGAAGGCTGGAAGATGACTGGCGACGCAGCACGAAAACGACTGTGATGGCCGACTTTGACCCCGACGACCCCGATGCCATGGAAGATATGGGGCAAGAGGAGGGCAGCGGCATTCTCACCCTGGAAGAGTACATAGAGATGCTGCCCATGAGTGATTCTGCACAGGCTGCCAAGCACAATGAAATCATTGCTGCACTCTACGACATTGGTCTCATATATAAAGAGCGCCTAAAGGACGAGGACAATGCCATCGAATCATTCCTGAGGGTGGTTAACGACTACGATACGAGTGCCACCAAACCGAGCTCCCTCTACCAGCTCTACCGCATCTACCTCGAAAAGGAGCAGTCGGGGGGCTTCGTAGGTACGGGATTCACGGACAACTCAGATTACTACAAAGACATCATTCTGGAGGACTATCCGGAAACCGATTATGCCAAACTGATTCTGAATCCGGACTATCTGGCTGCCAAAGACGAAAATTACGAGGCCGAAAAGATCATCTATGAACAGACCTTTGCCAAATTCAGGCAAAGGCAGTGGAACGACGTGCTCATAGCATGCAATGATGTGATAAACAAGGAGCCTGACAATAACTTCCTGCCCAAGTACTATCTTATCAAGGCCTTGGCTGTGAGCGCAAAAAACGATGCTAACTCCTTTGAAAATATCCTCAAAGAGGTGATCGCCAAATTTCCGGAAACGGAAGAATCTGTCAAAGCCGCTGAGCTCCTGGGCGACCTAAACGATGCCAAAGCCCGCAAAGCCCGTGAGGAAGCCCGCAAAGAGCAAGGGCTGGATGCCGCCGACGAGGGCGAAGAAGATGCTGTAGAGATGGATGTGAGCATGTTTAAAGAAGACGATGGGGCCGAGCACTTTTTTGCACTGATTTTCCCCAAAGAGGGTGAAAGTGCCACTGAAGTAAAAGAGACCGTGGCCCAATTCAATAATGAATTTTTTAAATCTGTGAATCTAAGGGTAACCAATAGCTTCATAGATAAAGATCATCAGATAGTGATTGTGCGCAGTTTCAAAAATAAGAGCGAGTCGCTGGATTACTACAATACCTTCCTGAAGAACAAAAGCGTGCTTTCGGACCTCCTCGAAAAAAATTACCCTACCTTTACCATCACAACCAAGAATTTCACTGTGCTCTTCCGCAACAAGAATGCCGACGTGTACACAAAGTTTTTTGAACTTAATTACCTGTAAAGGGTATCATCAATTCGAAGTTCTATGTTTAAAAGCTCAAACCCCAAGGACATGTCTAAAAGCAGCGAGCCACACTCACCTGAGAAACTCAACCGCATCGTATCGGGAACTGATATTGAAGGCACAATCAATTCAGACAGCAATATCCGTATCGATGGAAATGTAAAAGGCGACATTCACGTGAAAGGTCGCTTGGTTGTTGGCTCCTCCGGTGTCATCAAAGGAGAGATCGAATGTGAGAATGCCGACATTGAAGGCACCATTTCCGGAAAGATTAGCGTGAATGGATTGCTGTCCCTGAAGGCCAGCGCCCGCATGCACTGCGACATCGTTACCAAGAAGCTGGCCATCGAGCCGGGAGCGGTATTCACTGGCAAATGCGAAATGGGTGGAGGCGTAGTGAAAGACTTCAAGCAGCGACCCGAAAGTGAAGCAGCCGGAAAAGAAACCAAAGTCCGGGAAAGCGCCCAATAAGCCAAACCCGGACGAAAGGCATAAACAAAATGCTGCATTCCTGTTCACGGGAATGGCCATAAAAATGGGAGTGCTCATATACTTCGGGATATGGCTTGGGCAGCAAGCCGATGAGAATGCTGCTTCCGAAACCCCGTGGTTTACTGTTGCTGGTTCGCTGCTCGGAGTGGGGCTCGCCCTCTACTTTGCCATACGCGACCTCCAAAAACTATGATCAAGCCATCCCACTCTCAAAACTTCCCGATCCATTGATGCCCTCCTTTCAAAAAAGCTTTGCCATCATCGCCCTGCTCAATGCACTTGGAGCCTATGCCGCAGCACATTGGGCTTTGGGAGTCGCCGTGCCCAACACTTATTGGATCGCACTGCTATTCATCACAGCGCTCTCGTGGATCATTCACAGGATTCTGCTGAAAGCCGATCAGAAGCGCCCCCAGGTCTTTGTCAATTATTTCATGGCTTCCCTTACGGTAAAACTGCTGCTGTCGGGAATACTCCTCATCGCTGTGGGCCTGCTCGCGAGAGAAGAGCTTGTTTTTACCGCAATCGGGTACCTCCTCGCTTACTTCATGCTCACCGCCGCAGAAATTGCTGATCTCTTGCCGCGAATGAAGAACACTCCTCATTGAGCTCCAGCCCTATAGACCCTCCCTGTCAGCGACAAAAATAAATTGCCTGCATTTGTTTTCCTTTGAGCGGAAAATACATAGCTTTGCACCTGATTTTTAGGCCCCTTTTTCGCCTCTTAAAGAGATACAAATGCCTTACAAAGCCTTCACTTACAGGTATTTTTCTTTCGCCCTGAGCCTGCTTGCCTCCTGCTTACTTTTTGTTTCCGGTCTCCAGGCTTCTGCCGAAAATGCCGAAACAGATGATGACCACTTCAATGCCGGTGAAATGATCATGGAGGCCATTGCCGATGCCCATGAAATCCACATCATTGGCGATTTTGCCATTTACCTGCCGGTGATACTGTACACCAATGATGGTTTTGACATTTTCAGCAGCAAGCACTTCTACCATCCTGAAAAGGACACTACCAATATGGAGGGGCTCGCAAGGGAATACACACAGGAGCTGATGCGGCACAAGAACTACATCATGCTCCACGAGCACATCTACTATGCCAATGCTGAGGGAGGCCTCGACTACGATCCCGAAACTGGCGCCGTGCTCAATGAAGCCCCCTTTGACATATCCATCACCAAAAATGTAGCTGGCATGTTTCTCACCGGCCTCATCATGATTTTGGTCTTTGGCTCGGTGGCCCGCGCCTACAAGCGCAAGCCCGGACAAGCCCCTAAGGGCCTTCAGTCATTTATGGAGCCTTTAATTCTGTTTGTGCGCGACGAGGTTGCCATCCCGAGCATTGGGCCTAAGAAAGCCGAGCGCTTTATGCCCTTTCTCTTGAGCATTTTCTTTTTCATCTGGATTGCCAATATGCTGGGGCTTATCCCCTTCATCGGCGAGTACAATGTGACAGGCACCATTGCCATCACGCTGGTGCTGGCCGGGCTGGTATTCATCATCACCACCTTTAGCGGCAACCGACACTACTGGGGACATATTCTCTGGCCCGCGGGGGTTCCCATTCTGATTAAGGTCATAATCCTTGTTCCGGTCGAAATACTTGGAATATTCATCAAGCCAACCGTATTGATGATTCGTCTTACCGCCAACATGACTGCGGGGCACATCATCATACTCTCGCTGGTCTCTTTGATATTCATTTTTGGACAGAACAGTGCAATTGTCGGCTACAGCGTGGGTCTCGGCAGCACCCTGTTCATGATTTTCATGTACCTCATCAAGTTTTTGGTTGCCTTCCTGCAGGCTTACGTATTCACGCTGCTCGCAGCATTGTATTTCGGAGACGCCGTGCAGGACGCGCATCACTAATTTTCACACAGGCAATAAGCAAACCACATAAATCACAATTCTCATGGAATTAATCGCAGTTCTCTTACAAGCCGCTGCTGATGCCGGACTCGCCGGTATCGGTGCCGGACTGGCTTCAGTAGGTGCAGGTATGGGTATCGGTCGCATCGGTGCCTCTGCTCTTGAATCTATGGCTCGCCAGCCGGAGGCAACCGGAGACATTCGTGCAAACATGATTATCGCGGCAGCACTCGTTGAGGGTGTGGCACTTTTCGCAGTAATCGTGTGCTTGCTCGTAGTACTCTAAAAAAGAACAAAAAGATGGGCCCCTTGACGGTTGGTCAAGGGCCCACCTTTTATCCATGAACACTTAATTGTACAGCTATGCTCGACGTAAATTTTGGAACAGTAATCTGGGCTTCCATTGCTTTTCTGACAGTGGTTTTCATCCTGGGCAAATTTGCCTGGAAGCCGATCCTCACTGCCATCAAAGAGCGTGAAGATTCCATAGAAACAGCACTCAAGTCGGCCCAAAAAGCCAAGGAAGAAATGGCTGCCCTCAAAGCCGACAATGAAGAGCTCCTGAAGCAAGCCCGGCTCGAGCGCGACAACATGCTCAAAAAAGCCAAAGAAACCCAGGAGCGAATCGTTGAAGAGGCCAAAGGCAAAGCCAATGAGGAGTATCAACGCATTCTCGATGCGGCCAAGGAATCTATCCGAAACGAAAAAATGGCCGCTCTCACCGATATTAAAAACCAAGTAGCTCAGCTGAGCCTCGACATAGCTGTAAAGCTGATCCGCAAGGAATTCGACGACCCCGATAAGCAAAAAAAGCTGATCGATCAATACGTGGAAGAAGCTTCTACCAAACTGAACTGAGATGCAGATGGATCCCAAGGCATCGCGGAGGTATGCCAAGTCGCTCATCCTACTCGCTGAAGAGCTGAAGAAGCTCGACGCGATAGAATCGGACATGAAATTGATCCTTGAGCTCGGAAAGGCCAGCAAAGATTTGAAAAGCCTCTTGCACAGCCCACTGATCAAGGCTACAAAGAAGAATGCAATCCTTGGCAAAATCTTCGAAGGAAAGGTCGACAAGCTCAGTCTGCGCTTCCTCCAATTGCTCGTGTCAAAACAGCGCGAGGTGCTCACCCTGCAAATTGCCGAGGCATTTTTGGATCAGTTGCGGGCTTTGCGCGGCATATCGAAAGCTGAGATTACCACAGCCCTAAAGCTCGATGAGCCACAACGCAAAAAAATTCTCGATTTGATCAAAAACCGCTATGGCAAAGCAGAGGTCACCGAGATTGTAAAACCATCAGTAATAGGAGGCTTTTCCATCCGTGTTGGTGACCAACTCTATGATAAGACCTTGGCGCGGGCCATTTCGGATTTGAAAAAAGACTACCTCGACAACCCATACGTACCACAACTTTAAAAAACAATAATCATGGCGGAAATCAATCCGGCTGAAGTATCGGCAATCTTGCGGGAGCAACTGGCAGGTTACAAAACAGAAGCTGAACTCCAGGAAGTAGGAACAGTATTGCAAGTGGGCGATGGAATTGCCCGCATCTATGGTCTCACAAGCGTACAGGCCGGTGAGCTCATCGAGTTTGAGAACGGCCTCCGCGGAACTGTACTCAATCTTGAGGAAGACAATGTCGGAGCCGTATTGCTGGGAAACAGCCAAGAGATCAAAGAAGGTGACACTGTGAAGCGCACCGGCCGCATCTCCTCCATCAAAGTAGGTGAAGGCATGCTGGGCCGTGTTGTAAACACCCTCGGCGAGCCCATCGACGGAAAAGGCCCCATTGGTGGAGACCTCTACGAAATGCCCATCGAGCGCAAAGCTCCCGGTGTCATATACCGTCAGCCGGTAAATGAGCCCCTCCAGACAGGTATCAAGGCAGTGGATGCCATGATTCCCATCGGGAGAGGACAGCGCGAGCTCATCATCGGCGACCGCCAAACGGGTAAATCAGCTGTAGCGGTTGACACCATCATCAATCAGAAGGAGTTTTACGACCGTGGAGAGCCCGTATTCTGCATCTACGTGGCCATTGGCCAGAAAGGATCCACAGTGGCCCAGCTGGTGAAAAAGCTCGAGGATGCCGGCGCCATGTCATACTCTGTGATCGTGGCGGCCAATGCTGCAGACCCTGCTCCAATGCAATACCTCGCACCATTTGCAGGAGCTGCTATTGGAGAGTTTTTCCGCGATACCGGTCGCCCTGCATTGATCATATACGACGACCTCTCAAAGCAGGCTGTAGCCTACCGCGAGGTATCACTCCTGCTCCGCCGGCCTCCCGGACGTGAAGCCTACCCCGGTGACGTATTCTACCTCCACTCACGTCTCCTCGAGCGCGCTGCCAAAATCATCAACTCCGATGAAATTGCCGCACAGATGAATGACCTGCCTGAATCTCTCAAAGGCATGGTGAAAGGTGGTGGCTCACTTACAGCCCTTCCCATCATTGAGACCCAATCGGGTGACGTATCCGCCTATATCCCCACCAATGTAATTTCCATTACAGACGGCCAGATCTTCCTGGAGTCCAACCTGTTTCTGGCGGGTGTGCGGCCCGCAATCAACGTGGGTATATCCGTATCGCGTGTGGGTGGCTCGGCGCAAATCAAGTCGATGAAGAAAATAGCCGGTACGTTGAAAATTGACCAGGCCCAATACCGTGAGCTGGAGGCTTTCTCCAAATTTGGCTCCGATCTCGACGCTGCTACCATGTCTGTACTGAACAAGGGTAAGCGCAACGTGGAAATCCTCAAGCAAGCCGAAAACTCGCCTTTGCCGGTAGAAAAGCAGATTGCTATCATCTACCTCGGCACCAATGCACTGATCAACAAAGTGCCTGTTGAGCGCGTGAAAGAATTCGAAGAAGAGTTTCTGCACCACATGGAAAACTCGCACATGGAAGTTTTGCAAACCCTGAAAGCCGGAAAGCTTACTGACGAGGTAACCCAAACGCTGCGCAAAGTGGCCGCTGAACTCGTCGAAAAATACTAAGGAAAGCAATACGGCTGCTTTAAGAGCAACTAGCAACCCATACAAGGCATGGCAAATCTCAAAGAAATACGTGGTCGCATCACTTCGGTAAACTCTACCAAGCAGATTACTTCGGCCATGAAAATGGTCTCTGCCGCCAAGTTGCACAGGGCCCAGCAGGCCATCCTGCAAATGAGGCCTTATGCCGAGAAGATGCAGGAGATATTGAGCAACCTGAGTGCCTCCCTCGATGTGAGCGAAAATGCTTTCGGAGAGCGCCGTGAGGCAGAACGCGTACTCATCGTGGCCATCAACTCCAATCGAGGACTCTGTGGTGGCTTCAACAACAATGTGCACCGCAGGGTGAACGAGCTGATTGAAGAGCATAAAGGAGCCCGCGTGAAGGTCTTGGCCATTGGAAAGAAAGCCTACGACCTCTACAAAAAAGGAGGGTACTTGCCCGGAGCTGGTTATCCCACCGAGCCTTACGAGATCTTCAAAGACCTCAATTTTGCCGATGCGAGCACCATCGCCAATGCCATCATGGACAAGTTTGTGGAGAAGAAGCTGGATAAGGTTTATCTGGTATACAACAGCTTCAAGAATGCTGCGATGCAAGTGACGACGACGGAAAACTTCTTGCCTATAGAGCCTCCCAAGCCCAAGTCAGAAGGAGCATCCAGCGATTTTGCCGCAAGGGAATACATTTTTGAGCCCAGCAAGGAAGAGATTGTTGAAGCCTTGATCCCTAAGTCCCTTCGCACCCAGTTTTACAAGGCCCTGCTCGACTCCCACGCAGCTGAGCACGGCGCCCGTATGACGGCCATGCACCAGGCTACTGACAATGCCACAGAATTGGCCAAGCAACTCAGCCTTACCTACAACAAGGCCCGCCAAGCAGCCATCACCAACGAGATTCTCGAAATCGTATCCGGTGCGGAAGCCCTAAAAGGCTAAAGTCCGAAGCCAAAATGATCCTTTAACTCCGCCGCTGCGCGGAGTTTTTTTGGCTCAATTTGTGTTACTTTGGGCAGCATCTCCCAATGAAAACCCCATCGCTCAAAGGCATTCTGGCCCTGCTGATATCGGGCATTGCGCTTCTCGCACTCAATGCCCCTCTGGCCGACCTCGCCAAGGGCGATCTCAAGCTCGTAAGCAATGCCGAGGAATTTGCGCGTGTGCTTGACGACAAGACGCGCCGTGCGCAAAGGTCTTTGCACTTCCTGCAGGTCGAAATGCAGCAGAAAAACAGCAGGAGGGTGCTCTACTCAAAAAGCGCTTATTTGCGGAAGCAGGAAGAAACGCATGGGATACACACCTTCGTGTTTCAGAACGACAGCTTGAGGCTGTGGTCAGGAACGCGGCTATCGCCGGGCTCTGTGCTGCGGGCAGCAAGGCAAGGGCGTGAGGTGCATCAATTTGAGAATGGTTGGTTTCGCTTGCTCTACCTCACCGATGGAATAGACGAGTACATAGCTGCGATACATTTGCGCGATGCCTATCCCTACCAGAACGAGTTTCTCGAAGCGTCTTTTGCCTCTGATTTCGATCTGGAAGGGCTGAGAGGCATCAGCATAAGTCCCGAAAAAGGTGCGGTGAAGCTCAAAGCTACCCACCAGTACTTCTACCTCTTCTTTGATGAAAATACCCAAAGGGTAAAATACAGCGCCACGGTTTTTGTGTCCCTGAGTGTGCTGGGGGCTTTGCTCTGCCTGCTCGCTCTCACTTTCTTCTTCTCTTCCTACGGAAGTCGGTACCTGTCGTATTATTCCCTTTTCTTGCTGGTCGCAGTGGTCATTGCCTTGCGCCTTTGGTCGATCAATGCATCCTGGCCATATTATGTGCACGACTCTGAATGGTTTAATCCCACCCTCTATGCCAGCAGCAAGTGGTCTGCCTCGCTGAGCGACTTCCTGATCAATTCCGTGATACTGCTGGGCTTGGCCCTCGCTGCGCGCTACCTCTATTTGCCTCATAGCTCCTTTCGCAGACCCGGTACCATTGTGCAGCTGCTCTTGCTGGCAGCTCTCTTTGCCTATGCCACCTTTGTGAACTACATGCTCAAGGGCTTGGTGCTCAACTCCAAAATTCCATTCAACATCAATGTCTTAACGGAGATTGATCCGAGAAGTGTTGCAGGACTCTTCGGCACTGGGGCCATGTATTTCTCTTTCCTGCTACTGGCAGATGCCTTGGTAATCTATGCCAATCGCTACAAAGCCGGGCGCAGGCAATGGATGATTCTGATGCTCATGCTGGCTTCCATATTGCACATAGCTTGCAGTCATTTCGTCGGTATCAAGGATTTGATTTTTGTCCTTTGGCCATCGGTGTTGATAGGTCTCCTGCTCTACCTGCGTTGCTACGCACCCAAGGTTCAGCTAAGCCTCGGCCATGCTGTGCTGATCAGCTTGCTACTGGCCACAGTGAGCAGCCACAACTTCATAAAGTACAAAGATATACGCGACCAGCAGGAAAAAGAAATGCTTGTGGAGAAGCTTGTTCTGAACAATGACCCCATTGCAGAGCTACTCTTTCCGGAAGTTGGCCAGCGCCTCGCGCGCGACCCGAATATACGCAGGGTGTTCAAGGAGTCTGATCTACACACAAGGCAAGTACTCGAGGGCTACATCATACAGCGCTATTTTTCAGGCTATTGGAGCAATTACGATGTGGAGATTTTCCCTTTCCTCGGCGATAGCAGCGCATGGGGTAAGTTGAGTCCCAGTAAGCCCCGCGCTCTGAGTGAATTCTTGAAAATGGCCACAGAATTCGGTGAAGAGGTGAACGGCTCAGACATGCTCTACTTCATGCCTGCCAGCAGGGAGCTCACACGCTATATAGCCATCCTCCCCCTGCACTACGAGCTGGCACCAGAGCCAGATGGTTTTTTTGTGATTCTCATGTCGTCCAAAAGCTTGCAGCAAAGTGTGGGATTTCCGGCCCTGCTGGTGGATGCCGGCATGCGGCCCACTACTTCATCCCAAAGCAAATCCTTTTCGGTAGCAAAATATGTAGACGGAACTCTCCGAAGCAGTACGGGTGAGTATGTGTACCGGCGACGGGCGGGCCCCTTTGCCAATATGCCAAAGTACCCCGGCTTCATCGTCAAAAACAATTACAAGCACCTTGTTGCTGCTCCCAACCCCTTTCAGATATTGGTGGTTTCCTCACCTCTTATCACTTGGGTAGATCGCCTTTCGGTGGTGAGCTATATCAGCGGCTTCTTTGGGCTCATCCTGGCTCTGGCCCTGGTAGCCAAACACCTCATTTCTGGCAAGCGCGTCTTTCTACTCAGCTTCAACCAAAAAATCCAAGCACTGCTCATCCTCTTGAGCATTGCCAGTATGTTGCTCTTTGCCCTGGCAACCCGATTCTACATCGAAAAGAATTTCACAGAAAAGAACGAGCGGCAAATCCGCGAGAAGATGCAATCCATACTGCGTGAAGTTCAGGAGCAAGTGGATCAAGAAGAGCGACTCAACTTTCAAATGGCCGAATACCTCAACCGCATGCTTTCACAGTTGGCTTACGTCTTCTACAGCGATATCCATTTTTACGCAAGTGATGGAAGCTTGCTGGCCAGCAGCCAGATGCGCATGTTCAATGAAGGACTGGTTTCCCGACAGATGAGCCCGGCAGCCTTTGCCAACCTCGATTATTTGGAGCGCACCTCCTACCTGCACGAAGAGCGTATCGGAGGATTGAGGTATACCTCGGCCTATGCGCCGGTATACAATAGGGAAGGCATCGTGCTCGGCTACATCAACCTGCCCTACTTCGCGCGGCAGTCTGAGCTGAATCAAGAGATTGCCGATTTTTTTGAGGCTATCGTGAACGTATTCATCCTCCTGCTCATTCTTGCAGTGCTCGTAGGTTTGTTTGTGTCGCAGTGGATCACGAGCCCCCTCACAGTCATCCGGCAGAGCCTGGGGGCGATCGATCTGGGACGCAGCAACCGCATCATAGGCTACCGGGCGCGGGACGAAATCGGGCTGCTCGTGGCCGAATACAATGCCAAAGTAGCCGAACTTGAGCATCACGCAGAAAAACTCGCTCAGAGCGAGCGGGAATCGGCATGGAGAGAAATGGCCAAGCAGGTCGCTCATGAGATCAAGAATCCGCTTACACCCATGAAGCTGAACATACAGCACCTGCAGCGGCTACTCGAGCAGGGCAATACCCTGAGCAGTGAACAGGTGCAGAGGCTCACCAACAATCTGATCGAGCAAATCGACGGCCTGAGCAATATTGCCAATAGTTTTTCCAGCTTTGCCAAAATGCCACAGTCGCAACCAGTGAAACTAGACCTATGCGCATTGCTGCGCAACAGTATATCGCTCTACGACAGCATGGACGATGTGAAGATCCAGCTCGATCTAGGCACGCTCGAAGAGGCCGTGGTATACTCCGACAAAGAACAGCTGATTCGCTTGCTCAATAACCTCATCAAAAATGCCATACAAGCAATCCCTGAGGACAGAAAGGGACGGATCGATCTCCGGCTTAGCACCCATGAGGAGGGCTATCTCATTCGCGTAAGAGACAATGGAAAAGGCATAGACCCCGGCCTCAAAGAGAAAATCTTCATGCCCAATTTCACCACCAAAAGCAGGGGCATGGGCCTGGGCCTCGCCATGTGCAAGAGCATCGTGGAGACCAACCGTGGCAAGATATGGTTTGAGAGCATTCCCGGGTCAGGCAGCAGCTTTTTCGTGTGGCTTCCGCCCCACAGCGAGGAAGGCTAAGGCGGCTCGCACAGGCTTATTCGCTTGCTGCCATGTCGATCCACTTCACCCTGCGCTTGTGGAAAGTGCGGCGGCGCAGCGCACGGTAGCTTTGCTCATCTTCGGCGATTACGAGGGCATTTTGGGCGATTCGGATTCGGCCTCTGCCATCAAATGTAGCTCCGCGACGCAGCAGCACCGTCGATGAATCGCGAAGTACAAGTCGGGCACCCCTGCCCATGCTCAGCCGGGCATCGCTATCCACTTCCATGCGGCTTCCGGCGCGCAGCGCCATCTCGCAGTTCAACTGCATGTGGGCCCCTTCAGCAAGCTGGAAAACTGTAGGATCCGAAAAGCTCAAGCTGCCATTCGGGAGGGTATCAGCTGCTGCAAAGCGCAGGGGAGTTTCTCCCCTGTCGAGCAATAGGGAAGCATTGACCTCAAGGTCGACCCCCGCCTTGCGGTGATCGCTAAGAACAATACGGGGCGCACACCATCTCCTGCAATCGTTCACCTGATAATCGTCAAAGCGGATCGCCACCTTCACAGAGTGGTCGGGCAGGCTCTCCAAAAAGTCAATTCGCACACCGTTCAGGTACACCACTCGGTTGTTTCGCTCATCGGGACTGGAGGGAGTACGCCGGTTGAGCATGGTGAGTGTAGAAGCCGTGGACGGGTTGCTACCGAGACCGAGGTATACACCTTCGGCAGCTTGAAAGGCATGGTCAGCACCTCCCAGAAAGTTGAAGCGGGCATAATTATCCTCCCCTTCCAGTATCCGGGTATAAGGCACGAGGCGCTCCTTGGCTGTAATCCTCCCAAAAGGCTCATCCCAATCGCGGTAGGTAAACTCTTGCTCGTGGTTGCCGCTGAGCGGGTTTTCCCTTTCGGGCAAAAGCTCGTATGGGCGGTAGTCGAATCCATTGATGCAAAACTCTTCCAGCTTGAGTACCTCATCATACCACAGGAAGTCGAAACAGCCATTGGCCAGCACCGGCCGCAGGTAATCTGCATATACACTGCGGTAAATGTCACTTCCCTCCTTGCTTTCAGCATCGATCTGCCGCTGTACATACACTCCGGGAGGCGTCGTGGCCGTGCAGGAGTGTTCGTGATAGGCATAGCGATCTGTTTCCGAGCCATTGTTTGCAACTGTTGTGTGATTCTCCAGCCATATCCACTGCTGGAACTCCACTTCGGGTATATGCGGCATCTTGATTCGTATGGCATCTCCGCTCCTCACAAAATCTCTTAGAATGTACACTCCGGCTGCACTGCTATCCACCAGCGGATCAAAATCGGTGGGCACATCGACACCCTCAGCGTTGAGAGCCCCTATCAAGTGCTCCCTCCCCAAGGCCTTCCAGCCCATACGGTAGCGATCCCATGCCGCGCAGGTGAGCAGGCTGGAATTGGCTGCGCCCATCATGCTCCAGCCGCCTTGTACACTTTTGAGGTAACTGTTGAAATTGGCACTATTTCCACCCCCTGAGTGAAAGTTATTACCCCCCAGAAAAAGGTGATTGAGCTCGTGCTTCATGATGCCAAAGGGCAAGCGTCGGGCTCCGCCAAAAATGGAGTAGGTATTGCTCCTTTGACCCGCTATCCGAATTGAGGAGCTTGAAGAGGCCTGTCCATTGTCATCGGGTATGCGGTGATAATTGCGCAGTATGAGCATCACGTGATCCACCCCCTCAAAGGCTCCGCTTCGGCGGTTCTTTTTCCGCCCGATTCCGGGAGAGCCCTCCCACAGGTCAAAATCCTCATGACCGAAACCATAGGCCGTAGTGAAATTACTGTCGGATTCAAATCGATTGCTGATCTGATTGAGCACTGCCCCGATGGAGGTTTTCACATCATCGTAGCGAATGCGAATCACCTCGGGATAGTAATCGCCGAGCACCGTGAGGTTGCCCAGGGAAATATCGCTGTAGTAGTCGCTCATCCGCCCTTGATAATCCCCTGTGGCATGAGGAACAAAGAGCTCTTCGGCATAGTCCGGTATTTGTCCTTTGGGCCAGGCCTCCGTACCCTCCGGTCTTTTGTCGAGTGGGTCGCCCTCGTAATCCATTTCGACAAAAAAGACCAGGATACGCAGGGTATCGTGTGGGCTTAGGGCCCAACCAAACTCACTGTTTTGCTGAGCATACAGGCGGTTTGAGCACAATGCCAAACCAATGAAAACACAGATGTAAATTCCGATCGAGCTCCTTGACTTCATGCCCAAATCTACCCATTCCATGTAAATTGCGACGAGACCCTTACATTTGCCGAAAAGGACAGCAATGGCAAGATACGAATCCCTTAAAATCAGCGACGAAAACAGCACACGCATCATTGTGATAAGCCGCCCTGAAAAGCTCAACGCCCTCAACAAAAAGGTGATATCGGAACTGTCGGAAGCCTTGAAAGCCGCCGAAGCAGATGCCGCAGTGCGGGCCATTGTGCTCACCGGAGAAGGAGAAAAGGCCTTCGTGGCCGGAGCCGACGTAGCCGAATTTGCCTCCTTTTCCAAAGAAGAGGGCAAGAGATTGAGCGCTGATGGACAGGAAAAGCTTTTTTCGCTCATTCCCGAGATGGGCACCCCTGTCATCGCGGCAGTAAACGGATTTGCACTGGGTGGAGGCCTCGAGCTGGCCATGAGTTGCCATATGCGGGTGGCGAGCAAGCACGCCGTGATGGGCCTTCCCGAAGTAGGTCTGGGCGTGATTCCCGGATATGGTGGCACACAGCGTTTGCCTCGACTGGTGGGGCGTGGCAGGGCTCTGGAGATGATCCTTACGGCAAAAAAGATCGACGCAGAGGAAGCTTTTCACTCTGGCCTTGTGAATGCCGTAGTCGACGCCGATGAACTCATTCCTGCCTGCATGAAAATGGCCGCTGCTATCGCGCGCAATTCGCCCACTGCTGTGGCCGCTGCCATTGCAGCCTGCAATGCTGCCGAAGCGGCCCTCGAAGGAGGCTATACAGCCGAGGTCGATGCATTTGGAGATTGCTTTGATTCCCCGGATTTTAAAGAAGGCACCACCGCCTTTCTGGAAAAACGCAAGCCACAATTTGGCCAAAAGCCCTAATCCCGCCCTAAGAAAATGGCCGCATTGCGAAAACTCGCCGGACAGACGGCGCTGTACGGAGTAAGCAGCATTGTAGGCCGATTGCTCAATTACCTGCTTGTGCCCCTGCACACACGGGTATTTTCGACTCAGGAGTTTGGCGCCATTACGGAGCTCTACGCATATGTGGCCTTCCTGCTGGTGCTGCTCACCTATGGCATGGAGACGGCTTTCTTTCGCTTTGGCGGAGCGGCTGTAAGCGAGACCGAGCGCAAGCAAATTTTCAGCACCAGCTTTATCTCCATTCTCTGCAGTACGCTGCTCTTTTGGCTGCTTGTTTTTACGCAAGTGCAATCCATAGCCGAGGCCCTCAACTACGCCCAAAACCCGGACTACATTGTGTACTTTGCCGCCATTGTAGGTCTGGATGTACTGAGCACTGTGCCCTTTGCGCGGCTCAGGCTGCTCAATAAGGCTTTCACCTTTGTGATGGTCAATTTGGGCAGTATTGGCCTGTACATTGCCCTCAACATCTTTTTCCTCATGTATTGCCCAGTAGCTTTCGAGGACGAATCGCTGCCGGGGCACGGCTGGATCAGCAGCTTTTACAGAAGTGAATTTGGCATCGGCTACGTCTTTGTGGCCAATTTGATCAGCAGTGGCTTCAAGTTTGCCTTGCTCACTCCCTGGATGAAGGAAATCTTCTTTGGCTTTCACCGCAAGCTGGCTGCCCGCTTGTACGCTTACGCCTGGCCATTGCTCTTGCTGAGTCTTGCCGGTATCATCAACGAAATATTCAGCCGGGCATATTTCGTGCAGCTTTCGCCCCTGGCGGAAGAGGAAGCCCGAGCGGAGCTCGGAATTTTTGGAGCCTGCTACAAGGTGGCCATGCTGCTCACCATTGGCATTCAAGCCTATCGCTTTGCAGCCGAGCCATATGTTTTTTCCCTCAAGTCGGATGAAAGCGCTAAGACCCAGGCTTCCGTGATGAAATATTTCTCGATCGCCGCTTCCCTCCTTATGCTGGCCCTGCTCTGCTTTCTGGACATCGCCATGCTGCTGGTGGGCGAGGCCATGCGCGAAGGGGCCTCGGTGGTTCCCATTTTGCTTCTTGCCTATTTCTGCTTTGGGGTGGTATTCAACCTGTCCTTTTGGTACAAGCTCAATGATAAAACCATATACGGTGCCCTGATCGCCATCGTAGGTGCTGCGCTCACGATAGGGCTCAATGTATGGCTCATACCCCTGTACAGCTACGTGGGCTCGGCTTGGGCTACCCTGCTGGCCTATGCCTCCATGATGCTCCTCTCCTACTATCTGGGCCAAAAGCACCACCCTATTTCGTACCCCTTAAGGGAAATAAGCCTCTACGTGGGCCTCGCCGCTGCACTATACGGCCTGCATTACTTCCTCAGCTTGCCGGAGCCCTTTCACTATGCCAGCGGCGCGGTGGTCGTGGTGAGCTATGTGTCCATTGTAATGCTTCGCGAATCGAAGAAAATTAAACCCAGCAGCTGATTATGAGCTCAGAACACATCAATCAAGACATCGAAGTAGGCCTTGTAAAACAGACCAAACACCCCCTGCCCCACTACGCCACAGCCGGCAGTGCAGGCATGGATCTTCACGCCAATTTGGGCGAGGGAAATACCGTGACTTTGAAGAGCATGGAGCGCAAGCTCATCCCCACAGGCCTATACATGGCCATACCTCAGGGTTATGAGGGTCAAATTCGCCCCCGAAGCGGCCTGGCCTTCAAGCAAGGCCTCACGGTGCTGAATGCTCCCGGCACCATCGATGCCGATTACCGGGGCGAAATCAAGGTATTATTGATAAATTTGTCGACTTCTGAAGCTACGGTAAGCGACGGTGATCGGATCGCTCAAATGGTCATTGCCAGGTATGGGCAGGTGCATTTTCGCGTGGTTGAGTCGCTCGATGATACCCACAGAGGGCAAGGTGGTTTCGGTAGTACTGGAATAAAGACCGATAAAGCATGAACATCATCATACCCATGGCGGGCATGGGCAAGAGGCTGAGGCCTCATACACTCACCGTACCCAAGCCACTGGTGCCGCTTGCGGGCAAGCCCATCGTACAGCATTTGGTCGAAGACATTGCCGGGCTGATAGAAGAACCGCTGGACAAGGTGGTATTCGTTACAGGCCGCTTTGGCAAAAAGGTAGAGCAACACCTCATCGCCGTAGCCGAAGCCCTGGGAGCCACGGGCCAAATAGCCTATCAGGACGAAGCCCTGGGCACGGCCCACGCCGTATACTGCGCCAAAGAGGCCCTGGAGGGCAAGGTAATTGTGGCCTTCGCCGACACCCTGTTTCGCGCCAATTTCAAACTTGACAACACTGCCGATGGCGTCCTTTGGGTCAAGCAGATAGAAAATCCATCGGCCTTTGGGGTGGTTCAATTGGACGAAAGCGGTGCCATTAGCGATTTTGTAGAAAAACCCAGCCACTTTGTAAGCGATCTGGCCATGATTGGTATTTACTACTTCCGCAAGGGAGAAGCGCTGAGAGATGAAATTGCCTACCTGCTGGACAACAAGATCACCAAAGGAGGAGAATACCAGCTGCCCGATGCCCTGAAAAGACTCACAGAAAGTGGCAGCAGACTGGTGCCGGGCGAGGTGGCAGAATGGATGGACTGCGGCAATGCAGCCGTCACCATTGAGACCAATTCGCGGGTGCTGGAGCTCAAGCACCCTCAGTCCCACATTGATCCCAGCGCCCAAGTGAGCAATAGCCTCGTGATCGAGCCTTGCTACATCGGAGCGGGCACGCGCATTGAGCACTCGGTAATAGGACCGCATGTATCGCTTGGCACAAATTGTGTGCTGCAGGACGTGCGCATGAGAGAAAGTCTGGTGCAGGATGGCACCACGCTATCGGGCGCATTTCTCGAAAAGAGTATGATTGGCAGCTCAAGCAAAATAGCCAAAGCACCCATGCGTTTGAGTGTTGGTGACTTCAACACCGTAGAATGAAGCTAAAGATCCAGAGCATTTCCGCAGCCAAAATGATGCAGCGTTGTCGCAGCTTTCTGCTAGTGACACCCCTGCTGTGCCTGCTATTGCCCTCATGCGCCTTGCTGAGCGATGGATCAGCCAAGCAAAGTGCCCCGCGCAAGGAACTCAATGAAAAGGAGCGCATGCAGTTTGCGCGGCTTTTCCTTGACGGCAATAAGGCCAAAATTCTCGGCGATTACAGTGAGGCCCGCAAACTTTTTGTAAAAGCACTCGATATCGATCCCGGCAGCGGAGCGACACATTTTGAACTGGCAAAGCTCTCAGCCGAACAAGGCGACTTTGAAGAAGCCATCAAGCGCACAGAAATTGCCCGGGCCAGTGATCTCGACAATGTGTGGTACGCCCATTTTCTGGCGCAGCTCTATGCCGAGGTTGGGAAGCTGGAAGAAAGCGTCGAACTCTACCGGGAGATCACCCGCCAGCGACCCGAAGAGCTGGAAAACTACTTCAATTTGGCCAATCTTTTGAGCGCAAGCGGCAAGTACAAAGAAGCGTTGGAGATATTTGAAGACATTGAAGACCGCCTTGGCCCCAACGAGGAGCTGTCCATGCAAAAGCAGCTCATATACCTGGAGCAAAAAGACTTCAAGCGCGCACTGAAGGAGGTCGAAGCACTGATCGATGCCGACCCGAGCGAAGTGAGGTACTACGGCATGAAGGCTGAAATATACCAGCAGATGGGTAAAGACGAGGAAGCCCTCGAGCTCTACGAACTCATGCACCGCGAAAATCCCGGAAATGGCTTGGTGCTGCTCGCCCTCTACGAAATACACCGCGACAAGGGCAATCGCGATAAGGCAGATGACTACCTCAAGCAAGCCTTTGAGAGCAAGGAGCTCAATGTGGATGTGAAGGTCAACATTCTCCTGAATTACCTGAACGTAAAGACACTAAAGAATCGACGCGATTTCATCATCAGCCTGGGCAATGCCCTAGAAAAAGCCCATCCTGAGGAAGCCAAGAGCTATGCCATTCAGGGAGACATCTACTACAATCTCAATGAATTGGAAAAATCGCGGGAAAAGTTCCGCGAAGCCATCAATCTGGATCCGAACAGACCTCCCATCTGGCAGCAGATACTCACCCTCGATTCGCAGCTCAATGATTTCGACGCCATGCTCAGCGAAAGCGAGCAGGCCACAGAATACTTTCCGGTGCAGGCCATTTTTTATTTGTTCAATGGAGTGGCCCATATGCAAAAAGGAAATCTCGATGAGGCCATAGAAGCCCTGGAAGCTGGTCTTGGGCTGGTAGTGGACAATGATGCCCTCGCGGGTCAGTTTTACGCTTCACTGGGCGATGCCTACCACGAAGCCGACCGGCACGAAGAATCGGATGCTGCCTATGAGAATGCCTTGGAGATCGACCCCTCCAACCCTCTTGTGCTCAACAATTACGCCTATTATCTCTCCCTGCGCTCCAAGAATCTAGAAAAAGCAGAGAAAATGGCCAAGAAGGCCAATGACCTCGCTCCCAACGAGGCTTCATTTCAGGACACCTATGCCTGGGTGCTGTACAAGCGAGGCAACTACCGCAACGCCCGCTTTTGGCTCGAAGAAGCACTGAAGAACGGCGGAGATCAAGACCCCACCGTTCTCGAACACTACGGCGATGTGCTGCATGCACTCGGTCAGCACCCCGATGCGGTGAGAGCCTGGCAACAAGCCATCGATGCCGGCGGTGATGAGGAAGCCCTTCTCGAAAAAATCCATGACGAATCCATTGGCCAATAAGTCTGCTTTTTGGCTCCAGGCACTGAGCCTTGTCCTCTTGCTCTTGATGCTCGAGTCCTGCAAAACGAAGCGGGTGCTCGAAAAAAGCCCTTTGGTTCCCCTTGGCGACAATGCACTGCTGGAGCTCGTGCAAGCCAGCACATTCGACTTTGCGACCCTCAATGGCAAGCTCAGCATCAGTGCCAACACCTCCAAGCAAAGTGGCTCCTTCAGGGCCAATCTGCGCATGGGTGCCGATAGCCTGATCTGGATGAGCATCACCCCGGCCTTGGGTATAGAAGCAGCACGCGTACTGGTGAGCCAGGATTCACTCAAATTTATCGACAAGATCAAAAACCAATACTACCTCGGGCCTTTTGATCTGCTCGATGCCCTGTTCAATCACTACACCGAGTTTGACCTGGTGCAAAATTTGCTCATTGGCAACCCCATCCAAATCGACCCTGAGGAGAAGTACGTATCCGGCGTAGATGATTTGCAATATGTGCTCAAAGCCAAAACCAAGCGCAAGGTGCGCAAATCGGTGGAGCGCGGTGAAAGTATTCAGGGCATTCCCTATCTGGGAGTGGTCAAGGAGAGGAAATACGAAAAAGCCATTGAAAAATACGATGAGGAAGACCTGATTCTCAAGACCTATTTCATACACCCGAAGACCTTCAAAGTAGAAGCTGTGGCGATCGACGACATCCTCTACAAGCGCAGCCTCATGGTTCGCTACAGCAACTTTGAGGATGTGGAGGGGCAGTCTTTTCCGATGAACATTTCCATAGAGATTGCTTCGCCCGAACAAAGCGCTACCTTTGAACTCAGCTACTCTCGCATTCGAATCAATGAATCGCAAAGCTATCCTTTCAGAATTCCGGAACGCTACGAAGCCATACGCTAGGGCCCTGCTCGTGGCCTTGCTATTCTTGGCATGCGCATTGGTGCAGGCCCAAAGCAAGGAGGAGCTACAGGCTGAGCGCAACCGCATCAGCAAGGAGATTGAAATCACCACCTCCCTGCTCAAGGAAAAGCAGGCCAGCAAAAGCAAGCTGGAAGGAGAGCTCAGCCTGATCAACCGCAAAATTCGTCTGCGCGAAGACCTTATCGCAGGGCTGCGCAAGGAGATTGCACTCTACAACGATCGAATCAAAGGCAACAAAACCGAGATAGCAGAACTCGAGCGGCAGCTCGATGCCATGAAGGAAGAATACTCCCAGCTCATCCGTTTTGCCCAAAGGAGCCATAGGCCGGAGGATAAAATGATGTACATATTCGCCTCCAGCGATTTTCAGCAGGCGAGTCAGCGCCTCAGGCACTTGCGTCAAATAGCCCAATATCGACAAAAACAGGCAGTGGAGATACAAGAGCGTCAGGAATACCTCAACAAACTCAACCTAGAGCTACTCAAAATCATCAATGAAAAAGATGCCTTGCTGCAAAAAGAAGAACAAGAGAAGCGCGCGCTCTCCAGTGATCAGGGCAGGCAGCGCAAGGCGGTAAGCTCTCTGGAACAAGAAGAGAGACAATTGCTCAAAAAACTCAAAGAGCAGGAGCGTAAACGCGAAAAAATAAACAAGGAGATACAACGCATCATCGAAGCTGAAATTCGGGCATCAAAGAAGGACAATGCCGGTGTATTCTCACTCACCCCCGAAGCCGCCGCCCTATCTGCGAGCTTCGAAAGCAATAAAGGCAAGCTCCCATGGCCTGTAGAGCGGGGAGTAATCACAGCCCGTTTTGGAAACAATCCGCATCCGGTGCTGGCGGGCATTACCGTTCCCAACAACGGCATAGATATCGCCACCAATCAAAATGCCGAGGTCAGGGCCATTTTTGAGGGCACCGTGTCGGGGGTGTTCAACATCCCGGGCGCGGGCGCCAATGTGATTCTGAACCATGGTGGCTATCGCAGCGTATACACCAACCTGAAGGAGGTGCGCGTCAAGAAAGGCGACAAAGTGAGCTTGAAGCAGGTGCTGGGCACCGTACTCACTGACGAAGGAAGCGGCAAGACAGAAGCGCATCTCGAAATATGGAAGGTGAGCGAGGGGGGTCCCGTGAAGGTAGATCCCGCAGGCTGGATATTTCGACAATAGCAAAGGCCTTCGGCTTATTTTCGTACTTTTGTAAAAAATTGATTCATGCTGAGCATTCAGTTATTGGGGGCCATGGGGCCCTGGCAAATCGCCCTGATCATCGTAGTGGTTCTCCTGCTTTTTGGAGGCAAAAAAATTCCCGAGCTCATGCGCGGACTCGGCCGGGGTATGAAGGAATTCAAGGATGCCAGCAAGGAGGATGCCAATGTGGAAGAAGGATCTAAGAACTCCCCCGACAAAGAAAAGTAGTGAAGGCCTACACCCGCTTAAGTGAGGTGAGAGCCGACTTGAAGGATGGCTCCCTGGTGCTGGAAGATCTCCTTAAGCACTATCTGCAAAACATCCAGCAGTGCAAGGATCTCAACATCTTTCTCGAAGTGTATGAGCAAGAGGCTCTGGATCGCGCCCGCGAAATTCAGGACAAGTATGCACAAGGCACAGCCGGAAGGCTGGCGGGGATGGTCATTTCTGTAAAGGACAATATTTGCCATGCGGGTCACAAACTCGGTGCTGCCTCAAAAATGCTTGAGGGTTTTGAATCGCTCTACACCGCCACCGCTCTGCAGCGTATCCTGGATGAAGATGCCATCGTGATTGGCCGGGTGAATTGCGACGAATTTGCCATGGGTGGCTCCAATGAAAATTCAGCTCACGGCCCTGTGGGCAACCCACATGGGCCGATGCGTGTGCCCGGAGGCTCCTCGGGTGGCAGTGCAGCCAGCGTAGCCGCCCAATGCTGCCTGGCCTCTCTGGGCAGCGACACCGGCGGATCCATCCGGCAGCCCGCATCCTTTTGCGGGGTTGTAGGCCTCAAGCCAAGCTATGGCAGGGTGAGCCGACATGGGCTCATCGCCTTTGCCTCCTCTTTCGATCAGATTGGCCCGATCACCCACAGCACAGAAGATGCCAGCCTGCTGCTGGAGATCATGGGCGGTCATGACCCAATGGATGCCACAAGCAGCCGAAAAGCCATTGATAGCTACAGCGCTAAGGGCGAGACGCCAAAGAAGCTGCGCGTGGGATATATCGCGGAATGCCTCAGCAATAAAGCGGTAGACAGTGAGGTTGTTGATCGACATCGCGGGCTCATTGAAGAACTTGAAGCCATGGGCCACGAAGTGGTGGAAGTGCACCTTGAAGAACTCAAATACCTTGTGCCGGCCTATTATGTGCTCACTACAGCAGAGGCCTCGAGCAATCTTGCGCGCTACGACGGCATACATTACGGCTACCGCAGCAAGGATGCCTCGGGCGTGGAAAGCACCTACACCAAGAGCCGCTCGGAGGGTTTCGGGCCTGAGGTGAAACGCCGCATCATGCTGGGCACTTTTGTATTGAGCTCGGGCTACTACGACGCCTACTATGCCAAAGGACAAAAAGTGCGCCGAATACTCAAGGAAAAAACCGATGCTCTCCTCAGCCAATGCGACCTATTGCTCTCTCCCACTACCCCGGGCTCGGCCTTTGAGCGTGGCAAAAAAATGGACGATCCCATACAGATGTATTTGGAAGACATCTTCACGGTGCACGCCAACCTGGCCGGTATACCGGCCATCTCGCTCCCTCTTTTCGTGCATTCGCAAAATGGCCTCCCTTTTGGCGCTCAGTTTATGGCTCCGGCATTTGCTGAAAAGCAACTTCTGGACTTCGCTCACAACTTAATGGAGGCCCGCTCGTTTAAGACTAAAGAAGCATAAACACAGGCCCGTGTGAATAATCAGCAAATGGGTCTTAAATTGCAAAACCTATTTGCGAAATTTGCGTAGAGCTTAGCAAGCCCCTTAATTCAAGCCATGCGAATCACCAAAATCCTTTCAGGCCTCGCCTGTGCCTTATTGCTCAGCAGCCCTTTGCTTTCGCAAAACGAAGCAGCAGACAGCCTTCAACAAGCCACGCCAGAGCCGCAAAGCCCTGCTATATTTCCCGATGACCCCATCCTTGCCCAGCTCGATGCCATGTGGCTGGAAGAACGCATGCTTTGGCAGGCCTTCACCGCTGATAGCGTGTGCCTCAATGTCTACGACTATGCATGGGATAGCATCCCGGTTTTGAGCGATGATGAGATCGCTGCCAAGCTGGCCCGGCTCAACGATCTGAGCCCCTTTGATCTTCGCTACAACCGTTACGTACAAGCTTTTATCAACCTCTACGCCATACAGCGCCGGGAAGTCACCTCGCGCGTGCTGGGTATGGCTGCCCTGTATTATCCACTTTTTGAAGAGAAGTTGGATCAATTTGACATGCCACTCGAGCTGAAACACTTGGCAGTGGTAGAGTCGGCACTCAACCCCATTGCCCGCTCCCGGGTGGGTGCTACCGGGCTATGGCAGTTTATGTACAATACCGGCAAGATGTATGGCTTGCAAGTAGACACCTACATCGACGAGCGCCGCGACCCTATCAAAAGCACCATTGCCGCCTGTCGGTACATGCTCTTTTTGCACGGCATGTACAATGATTGGAACCTGGTATTGGCAGCCTACAATGCCGGCCCTGGAAATGTGAATAAAGCCATCCGCCGCTCAGGAGGTAAACGCGACTACTGGTCCATACGGCCTTTCCTGCCCAGAGAAACCCGTGGCTATGTGCCCGCCTTCATCGCTGTGAATTACGTGATGAACCACGCCGCCGACCACAACATCTACCCCTCCATGCCGAGCTATCTCTTTTCAGAGATCGATACAGTGCACATATGCAGGGAAACTACCTTCAACCAGATCTCGCATATCACCGGCACGGAAATCAGTGCTCTTGAGATCCTCAACCCATCCCTCAAGCGCAACTTTGTTCCAAACAACGATCAGTGCATTCCCGTCTACATGCCCATCGATGCCATCGGCACCTTTGTGCAGTACGCTGACAGCCTTTACAAGCTCCCCGATCTCGGCCCGCAGCCCATCAATGGGTTCATTTACGAAGACATCGTGGAAACGCACATCGTGCGCAGGGGCGAAGTACTGGGTCTCATCGCTCAGAGGCATGGTGTAGGCCTATCGCAGCTCAGGGAGTGGAACAATATCCGAGGCAATAATATCTACCCCGGACAGCGCCTCGCCATACACAAAACCGTGAAGCGGGCCGCCAGCACGACTCAAAATACCAACAGCACTGCTGAGGTTCAAAAAGGAAGCGGTGCTGCTACACCCACAACCAAGGCGCCTGCCGAAGATGAGAAGAGTGCTGCTTCTCAGGCTTCCGCAAAAAATGAACAAGCGAAGCCTTCCGTACAAAGCAACTACCACATAGTACAACGCGGCGATACGCTTTGGGATATTGCAAAAAAATATCCCGGTATCAGCGCCAATGACATCATCAAAGCCAACAGTGGCGTGTCGAGCAAATCGCTCAAGCCCGGACAAAAGCTCACCATACCCCCAGCTTCATGAGATACGTGCAGGCTGCGGTCATAGCGGGCATTCTTGCCCTATTCTTCCTCACATCTTGTGATGAAGAGCAAAGCCGACGCCTGCCCAGACATTCCGGTAAGTCGGGTGAGATCATGCTGGTGATGGGCGATGAATTGTGGCACGGGCCTGTGGGCGACAGCCTTCGCGGCGTGCTCGAAGCCTTCGTGCCCCTTTTGCCCCAAGCGGAGCCTCGCTTTTCACTGCTTCGTTTCCGACTGGATCAAATGAGCAATCTCCTCAAGCAGCACCGCAATATTGTGGAGCTAGAGATCGACGAAAGTCTGGATGAAGAAGATGCAGGTGTGAAAGTGATCAAGGACAAATGGGCTTCGCATCAGCTCGTAATCCGGGCAAGGGCCCGCAGTGAAGGCGAACTCATCGAATTCATTTCAAGAGACTTTGAGCGCGTGTGCAGCCTCATTGACCGCACTGAAATTGAGCGCCTCCAAAAACGCTATGAAAAGCTGAACAACCCGGAAATCAGCCAGCTCATTCGCGAAAAATTTGGCATCGAGATGCGTATCCCCACCGATACTGAAATTGCCAAAGAGAAAAACAACTTCATATGGATCAAGCGCGAGCGCACCAAGTACAAAGGCAATACCCCACACGAGATTACCCAGGGCTTCTTCATCTTCCGCTATCCCTATCGCGGCGCTGAAAGCCTCAGTGAGGAAGAATTGCTCGCAGCACGTGATTCCGTCCTGAAGCTCCATGTGCCCGGTCCCGATCCGGGAACCTACATGACCACAGAGTATCGCTTCCCTCCCTATTCGAACAGTCTGAATTTCAATGGTAGCTATGCCATGCGCACCACCGGATTGTGGAGGGTGGAAAACTACTTTATGGGCGGCCCCTTCACCTGTCTGACCACGACTTCGCCAGATGGCAACTATGTGGTCAGCATATCGGGCTTTGTGTTTGCCCCCAATTTCCCGAAAAGGGAGTTCATCCGGGAGGTGGGTGCTGTGATCGAAGGGGCCCGATTTGTAATGGAGGATTCCAACTCGGATCAAAACGAATAAGATTCAATCCGCTGCAATGATGCCCCGTATATTGCGTCGCAAAGAAATGCGGATGAGCCATACATTCCTCAAGCTGCCCAAAATTGCAGAATCAGCTATTGCCCATTTCGCTGGCTTTCGCTACTTTTGCGCCCCTGTAGCCCGGGTGGCGGAATTGGTAGACGCGCTGGATTCAAAATCCAGTTCTGGCAACGGAGTGTGGGTTCGATTCCCACCCCGGGTACATATTTTGAAGGGCTCCCTGATGTGGAGCCTTTTTCTATTGTGTAGATGCAGCCCCGCATTGGGCAAAGGGTCAAATCTTTCCAGAAGGTCTAAGGAGGAGTACCATGATGCACTTGCGGGATGCCGAGCAGCCCTTTCACCAGATTTAACGTCCCTGGCGGGATGCATTTAAAGCCCATTCGTCGTACCTTTACAAGCCTTGAAAAATGATCGCCGAAGGAACATTGACATACGCCGATGAAAAAAAGCAACGCCGCTATGACAGGGCCTACCTGCGCATGGCGAGGGAGTGGAGTTACCTATCTCACTGCAATCGAAAGAAGGTTGGTGCCATCATTGTGAAAAACGGCATGATTATTTCGGACGGATACAATGGAACCCCCTCAGGATTCGACAATGACTGCGAAGGCGCTGATGGCTTGACCCTGTGGTATGTATTGCATGCAGAGGCCAATGCCATCTCCAAAGTGGCCCGAAGCACCAACAATGCCAAGGATGCAACGTTATACCTTACGCTTTCACCCTGTAAGGATTGCAGCAAGATGATCTTGCAGGTGGGCATCAAGCGCGTGGTATTTGCCGAAAGGTACAAGGATCAAGCGGGAATTGAATTATTGAAGAGCGCCGGCGTGGAGCTTGTGCACCTTTCACTGGAGGACAACAATGAGTGAGCATTCAAAAAGCAGCAAGCTGTACATCTACTACCCCATCTTCATGGCCGCCATGTTGGTGACGGGAATTTTTATTGGCAGCTTTTTTAGCGAACGCAGTGGAGACTCTACCATCATTCCCAGAAGGGGCAACTCCAATGCCGATAAAATTGTACAGATCATCCACTACATCGAGAACCAATATGTAGACTCGGTAACCAAGCAGGCTCTGATTGACAAAGCCATAGCATCGATATTGGAAGATCTCGACCCCCACTCCTACTACATCAGCGCCGAGGAATTGGCCAGCTACACGGAGCCCCTGGAGGGAAACTTTGAAGGTATCGGGGTCGAATTTTTGATTCAGGATGATACTGTGCGTGTGGTGGCGGCCATAGAGGGTGGCCCCAGTGAATCGCTTGGCATACAGGCCGGTGACAAGATAATTGCCGTAGACGGCGAAAACATAGCTGGCGTAGGCATAGGCAATGAGGATGTAATTAAGCGCCTCAAGGGGCCCGGAAATACACAGGTGAAAGTGCTCGTGAAGCGCAGGGCCGAAGAAAAAGAGTATGACATCACACGTGGCACCATACCGATCAACAGTGTGGCTACCGGCCAAATGCTGGATGAAAAAACGGGATTTGTGAAAATAAGTCGTTTTGCACGTACCACTTACGAGGAATTCGTGGACAAGCTAGCCAGCCTGGATGAGGCGGGAATGGAGCAACTCATCATCGATCTGCGCGGCAATGGTGGTGGCTACCTCGACGCTGCTGTAAAGATTTCTGAAGAATTTTTGCAAAAAGGACAGCTCATTGTATACACTGAGGGCAAATCGAGTCCAAGGCGCTCCTACCACGCTCAAAAGAAAGGGCGTTATGCAGAACTTCCATTGGTGGTCTTGATCAATCAGGGCTCAGCTTCCGCTTCAGAAATTTTTGCCGGTGCTGTGCAGGACAATGACAGAGGCATCATCATCGGCAGGCGCAGCTTTGGCAAGGGGCTTGTGCAAGAGCACCTCAACCTCCGCGACAATTCGGCACTGAGGCTTACGGTGGCAAGATATTACACCCCTACAGGCAGGAGTATACAGCGCCCTTACGGAAATGACATCGATTACGAGGGTGATACCGAGTATCGCTATCACTCAGGAGAATTGCAATATGCCGATAGCATACAATTTCCCGATTCCCTGAAATACCAAACCCCGGGAGGAAGAACCGTGTACGGCGGTGGAGGTATCACCCCGGATGTGTTTGTAGGTCTTGATACCGTGGGTGCTTCTGAGTACCTGAGCATACTGAGCTACAAAGGTGTGATCAATCAATTCGGCTTCGATTATGCCGACCAGCACCGCGAAGAGCTCGGGGCTTATGGCAGCTTCGATCGCTTTGCATCTGAATTCAGTGTGGAGCAGGAGCTCTATGACCATCTCATCGAATACGCCCGGCAGCGTGGCGTGGAGCCCGATACACGTGGCATTCACACTTCGGCAACCGTGATCAAGACCCGCCTCAAGGCCTACATCGCACGAAATATTTGGGGAAATGACGGCTTCTATGCGGTGATGAAGGACGATGATAATGTGCTGCAGATAGCTGTACAAACCATCCAAAGCGGCGCACTTGACTCAGAGCGACAAGCGCGATTGCGCTGATCAATCCATCCGACAAGGCATGCCATCAAACAGGTCTATTTTCAGTTCACCAAACTTTGTGCTTCCTCCTTTTTTCTCAACCCGAAAATGTGTTTGCAAGTGAATGTGCTTTGGTGTAATTTTGATAGTCTGATAAATACCTGGTTTATGCGTCTCTTTTGTAGGGCTCACCTGCTCCTCAATGCTGCCTGCCTTATGGGGCTTTTTTTATTGCTCGCATCCCCGGCTGCTTTTTCACAAGACTATCCTTTTGCCGGAGAGCTTATCGAGAAAAAGAACTATGCCGGGGAATCGCTCGGAGAATTCATCTGCTTTAAGGACGAGTTGCTGAGCAGCGAGGAGATCAAGGTGAGAACCATGCGCTATGCATCTGATACCACCGTGCTCAACAACAATGGCAACCTCATTCAAGTGGAGCGGCTTATGGATTTGTATTATCCGAATGATTCGCTGCGATTTGAATTCAATGGCGACAGTATAGAACGCTTCCCGCTGATGGTGCTGCTCCATGCGGGGCCGGGAAATAAGAATACTGCGGTAAACAATGCCATGTTTTGGGCAAGCCGCGGATTCACAGTCTTGGTACCCACCTACAGATCCAACCGCTTCGGCTTCAATTGGTGCTACACCCTAGAGGCCTCCATATACCAAAGCGTTCAGGATGTGAGGGCTGCCGTGCGTTTTTTTACGCGCGCGTTTGACTTGAGCTTGGCTATGAGCAATGAGCAATTGGTAGAGGAATTCGGCCCTTTGGCAGGACCTAATTTTTTGGAGCTTGCTGACGTATTTCGTGTGAGCAGGGTCGACTCTCAAAATCTCTTCATGACAGGACACAGTTATGGAGGCTCTACAAGCTTTCACTTGCTGTCACGGCTCATGCAGGATGATTTTCCCGATTATTTGCTGGATTCAGAACCCTTTGTGATGACCGGGCCGGGAGGCACAGCCAACGTTTCCGGCAATGGCCTGCTCGACGATGTAGGCAACTTTCTGAGCTTGGGCCATTCCTTTCCGGTGGAGCGCATCAAAGGCGCCCTTTGCCGCGCAGCTGCCGGCACCGACCTTGATGTTCTTTTCTCGGCCGAAGAGTCGCGAAGCATCCCCCTCTGCTTTATACACAACACCTGCGATGCGCTCACCCCTTACGATGTGAGAGACATCGAAGGGCCCAATGCCATTTGCAATCCGCTCATTATGTGGCCAAATGGGGACACGGACTCCAGCATCACAGCCTTTGGAGCCTATCGCATTACCAAGGTGATGGAGGAGAAGGAAATGTACTACGAGTTGAACTCCTTTTGTGGAGGGGGACACGAATCCAATGTTTGCTCAAAGGAGCTGATCGATGAGCAAACTACAGACTTTTTCGTTCGCGTGATGCAGGGAGAAACGAGCAATCACGAAGACTCGAAAAACTTTGTCTTTCACTACGATGACCTCAACTATTCTGCGCAATGCTGCCAGATAGGTGATGATTACGCTTACCTCGATATTTGCGACTGCGAAAGCCCACCAGCCAACGCCATCGTGCAATTCTTGCCGGAAGTTTTTGCTCCGGCGAGCTGCTTGCCCACACTGCCTTGCGATTTGGAGAATTATTGTGACTTGGAAGCAGATACTACACTGATCACGTCACTGGTAGATGGCCGGTATTTCCGCGATATGCGCCTTCATGTGCGCAATGGCTATCGTGAAGTGCGCATCTATGACCGCCCTTCAAGCCTGGTGCACATACAGGTGACTGACCACATGGGACGCGTGTACCATAGGGCCAGCGGCATCACGAATGCTGCGGGAGAAGCCATAATTCAGCTTCCGGAAATCCTCCCAAAAATGCGCCTGTTGATCCTCAGCTCCGATGGGCAGCGATCACTTAAGTTCCTTTTGGAGTAATTCAGTCCGCGCTCTTTCAGCGAACGATAAACCAGTTGTTGAGCAGGTTTTCCTTATTGTAGCGCATGGGCTGCCCTGTGCTGTGATCGATGACTTCCTTGCCCGCCCCCAAAGCAATGGCATGTCCGGCGGCTGTGTCCCACTCCATCGTAGGCGCAAAACGCGGGTATACATCGGCCTTGCCCTCGGCTACGAGGCATATTTTAAGGGAACTGCCCATAGAAACCACTTCGATTTCACCATGCTCCTGCTTGAGCTCTTTGAAAAACTGCTCGGTCTCAGGCGACATATGTGAGCGGCTGCCCACTGCGGTGAAGGGGCGGCCATTGGCCTCAAGAGGCAATTTCACACCAGCCTCACATAGGGCTTTCAGATCGGCTGATTCATTCTGAGTAAACCCTCCCAGCTTGTAGGAAGCTCCACCGAGCCACCCAAAATACAGATCAGCTTTTACCGGCACGTAAATTACTCCGGCTATTGGCACACCATTATCTATCAGGGCAATATTAACCGTGAACTCACCGTTTCGCTTCACAAATTCCTTGGTGCCATCAAGGGGGTCAACCATCCAAAAACGCCCCCATTTACTGCGAACTGAGTGCTCAATGGATTTGCCCTCCTCACTCAGCACGGGAATTTCCGTTTGCCTCAGCACTTCAACAATCTTTTCGTGTGCCCGGCGATCTGCGAGGGTAAGGGGCGATTTATCCTCTTTGGTTTCCACCGCAAAATCAGACTCGTACACATCGAGAATTTCCAAGCCTCCCAATACCGCTCCTTGTATAGCGATTTCCAGCAAGGCCTGCGTGTCCTTTTCCTTCATACTTTTCGTTTATTAGCCCTTTGCGGCAAAGCTATAGAAAAATACAAGTTCGGAATATCAAATCTGCATATCATTTAGCCTGCATATACGTTATGAATTGAGATGCCGCGCGCGAGGATCAGGGCAAAACAAAGCACGAATCATTATCCAATCCAAGCCGTTGATATTGCACAAAAGGTTGTCGTGCCTAGAAACAAGCAAAAATGTGGCACCAATTGAAGATACAATGCAACTTTATTCACACGATTACGAATAAGTGAAAACGCGCAATGAAAGAAGTGCTCTGAATTGAATTTTACTACTTTCGCGTAATAGTTGTGATTCAACTCCCCTTTGAATGAAAAAAATAGTTCGTCTCGTCCTGTTTGTGGCTTTCGGTGCATTTATGGCATCGTGCATTTCCAATAAACGCATCGTTTATGTTCAGGACTACAGTCAAAAAAGGCCTCACGATTACTTGGCTGACACCATTTTTGCAGCTCACCAGCACGATTACCGCATCGAGCTCGGCGATATCCTCTATGTAAAATCTGACCACCCCCAGCTCTCTCAATCGCTGGGTAGGCTTGACGAAAACTACATGAACGATACGCGTATCGTCCAAGTTTTGCCGGTGCTCGCCGGTTTTACGGTTGATAGGAACGGCGACATAACTCTGCCCACCATAGGCAAGGTCAATGTGGTGGGTAAGACCATCTTTGAAGCGCAGCAAATAATTGATGTAGCCGCGTCAAAGGTGTTCCCTAATCCAGCGATCAAGGTCTTCCTGCTCAACTTCTTTGTAACCGTGCTTGGAGAGGTGAATACTCCGGGGCGCTATCCTGTATACAACCACAAGCTCAACATCTTTGAGGCAATGGGTCTGGCCAATGACGCCACCGACTTTGCCAGTAGGGAAGAGGTGAAAGTAATCCGCAACCGCGATGGGGTGAACCACCTCTATCACGTGGATCTCACAGATCAAAACTTGTTGAGCAATCCCGCCTTCTTCCTGGAGCCCAACGATGTGTTGCTCGTTAGGCCGCAGAAGCGCAAGAAGTTTGCCACACGCGACATCCAGAATGTCTACAATGGAATCGCTGTGGTCCTATCGGCTATCACTGTTTACCTCCTAATCCGCTGACATGATTAACGAGAAAGATGTACTGAGGCGAGAAGAAATCGACTTCCGCGGCATACTGAATCGCTTTAAGCGAGGCTGGCCGGTTCTGCTCATTTGCCTGGGCGGATGGCTATTTCTGGGTATGGTATTCCAACTTACCTTCCCCCCGAGGTATACCGCCAAAACGAGTATACTTATTGATAAGCCCCGAGGTGGCAATGACCCGGCCTCGGTGGTATCCATGAGCTCCGGCTTCATCAAGACCGAAGACTACTTCTACAACAACAATAAGGTGCGTTTGCGCAGCTATCCACTCATAAGAAGAGCTGTAGAAGAGATTGGATCAGTATCCTATTACCGAAGAGGTTTATTCAACACTGAAATTTACAATTCCTCACCCATACGGGTGGAGCTTGACTCCACTTACATGAGTTTCGTAAATCATGAAACTCCTTATGGTGCCATGTTCAAAGTCGAGTTTGATGACCTTAGGCAATTTCACCTCGAAGTGGAAGGCAAGTATGCCGTGAACAAGCAAGAGTTTGAGCTTGAGGGCACTTTCTCTTTCGGTGAGTGGATAGAATTCGATAAAACGCGCTTTCGTGTGCTGCCCGTTGAGGAAACACTTTATTCTGGTGGTGAGGCTAATAGCGAAATCTTAGGCGAGTCTTACGGATTCGTAATCAAGGACACTGAAGCCGTTACCCTTGATTTGATGACCAATCTGGATATTGAGCCCGAAGAACTTGAGTCTACGGTATTTGGCGTAAGCCTGGCAGGAGCTGCCCCATCCAAGCAGCTTGCCCTGCTAGAGTCCATAGGTCGATTGTTCATCAGTGACCACATGGAGAGCAAAACCCATACCCTGAGGCTCGCCATCGAATTTCTGGAACAAGAAATCGCCGACACCGAGGAAAAACTGACGACTAGCGGAACAGAAATCGAGCGATATAAAACCGACAAGTCAATAACCAGCCTCAACCGGGAAGGTACATTGCTTCTGGAGCAAATGGTGCAGATGGAAAATGACAAAGTCAACTTCTTGGTGAAGGAAAAATATTACAATTATCTGGAGACTTTTTTGAAGGAGAGTTCCGATTACGAATCTTTGATTTCTCCTCAAGCCTTTGGAGTCAAAGATCAGTTGATTATACGGCTTACAGAAGAGCTTGTGCGCATGCAGCAAGAGATGAATTCTATCAAGGATATGGGGGCTGAAAACAACCCTGTATACCGCCAGCTGCAATCTCAAATAAATACGAATCGCAGTACCATACTTCGCTCAGTGACGGGGCTCAAACAAAGCAACGACGTGATGATCAACAACATCAATGAGCGGCTCAACACCATGCGGCAAGAAGCTTCCGAGCTGCCAAAAGCTCAGCGCGAGCTCATGGAGATGGAACGCTTTTTCCGTGTAAACGAGAGGCTATACCTGAGCCTTATGGAAAAGAAAGCCGATGCCGAAATTACCCTGGTTTCTACTGCCCCCGATTTTCAGATCATTGATCCCCCGCACCTCACATCTACAGATCCAACCCTGCCAAATTTCCCAATTACTATTATTGCCGCGATTATTTTCGGGTTTATGTTTGCCTTCGCCTATATCATGTGGAGGTGGATCTTCAACTCCACGCTCGACAGTGCGGAAGATGTGCGCCGTCACATTCCCACCAATCCGGTGCTTGGAGAGGTGTACCATACCAATATCAGCAATCCATTTGATCTGCAAGACTATCCGGATTCCACTCTGGCTCAAAGGCTGTACAGCATCCACTATGCCCTGTCGCAAAAGAACCCCGATGCCAAGCTTATAGGAGTAGGTTCTCCGCAGCCCCGAAATGGCAAAAGCTTTTTCTCGCAAATGTTTGCAGTACGCCTGGCCATGGCGGGTTACAAAACCATTCTTGTGGATGCCAATTTGAAAAACCCAAAAGCCAAGAGGGCATTCAAACTTGGACAGAGCGAAAATCTCATCCATGTTCTGAAAGGTGATATAAGCCTTGACGAGGCCTTAATCCCGAGTGGCATAGAAAATCTCGATGTAGCCGACTGCGGGGAACAAAAGCAAATCAACGACAAAGAGATGGCGCGACTTAGCGACCTATTGAAAGAGCTGTGCCAGCGCTATGACCGGGTAATCCTGGACACCTCGCCCTACATGAATCAGAGTACAGTCTTGCATCTGCTCAACTCCTCCGATGCGAGCATCGTGATGCTGCGCAGAAAGACCATCAAGATCAAAACCCTCGGAGATGTTCAAGACCACATCCTCGAAGGGGTGCTTCAGGATCCCTTCTTGGTGCTGACCGATACCTTCGATTCGGAGGTGAGTATCAATATTTTCGAAAAGCGTAACAATTACGAAAACAACAAGCCGCTCGGAATATTTGGCCGCATTCGCAGGGTCTTCCTCCGAATCTAGTACGATGAAGATACTCTTCCTCACCACCCAGCTTCCCTATCCACCCGTAAGCGGTGGCGTTATCAAATCGTGGAGGTTGGTGGAGCATTGGGCGCAAAAATATGAGCTGCGCATCGTATGTGGGCTCAAAAATGAAGATGCTCAAAACCTCGAAGCCTTCCGTCGAAAAGTGAAAGGCGTGGAGGTCTTTGGCCACCCACTAGGCCGGGAGCGCAGCGCACTCAACCTGCTGAAGAGCTACATCAGCGCCCCATCCCTGAATGTGTACCGAAATGCCTCACCAGAGATTGCAGATCGGGTAAAACAATGGGCTTCAGATTCGGACATCATTTTCGTAGATCACTACGAGATGGGTCAATACATCCCCGAGAGGAGTAAGGCCAAGGTGGTGCTTCACGAGCACAATGCCGAGTATGTGATGTGGAAGCGCCTTGGTGAAATTGAGAATTCCCCATTCAAAAAACTGGCGCTCACGCTCGAGGCGAAGCGCATAGCGCGGGCTGAGCGGATCTACGCCGATAAGGCGGATGCAGTGCTCGCAGCGCCCAATGACATCGAAGAGCTGGTCAAGGTGGGAGTAGACCGGCAAAAATGCCAGCTCACTTACCACCTCGGCGAAGACGAAATGCTGGATTTGGCCTCCATACGCTTTGATGAAACGGAGAAAAGCCTCCTATTTGTTGGCACCCTTACCTGGGAAGCCAATGTAGATGGTTTGCTCTGGTTTTTCGATGAAGTGTGGCCACGTTTGCTCGAAAAGCAATCGAATATCCGCTTCTACATACTTGGAAAGAATCCCGATCCCCGCCTGCAAAAAGTAGCGGATGAAGACTCCCGTATCATGCTCAAGGGCTTCGTAAAAGATCTTGAACCCTATCACCGCAAGGCCCGCGTTTTTGTGATTCCCTTGCGCTTCGGTAGCGGTATCAAAGTGAAGCTGCTCCATGCCATGTACCGCGGCATACCCGTGGTGACCACCCCCATAGGTACAGAAGGATTGGAGGTAGCCTCGGGAGAGCATCTCTTCTCCAGCCTCGACCCGGAAGAGCAAGCGGAGCATATTTCGCGTCTGCTTGAGGAGCCAAAGCTATGGGAGGAAATGCAAGCTGCCTCTCGCCGACTCGTACGCCGATACACCTGGAAGGCATTGCTCGCCGAGCATGATAGCTTGCTGGAAGGGCTGAGCACCTCGAAGCACTGAATTTTACTTCACATTTTTGCCGATAAGGCTACACAGCTTGTGCTTCCGCAAAAATGGAGACCACAGCAGGCCTCAGGATTGCGCTTTCTTGAAGAGCTCTCTGAAACCGATAGGAATGATTGCCAAATCATCTACTAGATAACGCTTGGCCATACGCCGGGGCTCTGTGATGATGCGGTGCACAAATTCGATACCCAGCTTTTGGTAGATCTTGGGTGCCCGCTTCTTCACTCCCCAGTAAAACTCAAAAGAAGCTCCCAGAAGAAATGTCTTGGGCAGGGGCTGCGAAAGACTGCTCAGATAATCGAAGAGAGCGATTGCAATGTGCTCTTGCTTGGGCATCCCCAAACCGATGAATACATAGGCCGCACCCAGCTCCTCCTGAGCTGCTTTCACCTGATCCATCACTTCGACAAAGGCCTCCTCATCCTTGAGGTCGAAGAAAGGTGGTGCATAATATGCTGTATTTGGCCGCTCTGCAGTGAAGCGCTCACCGAGCTCTTCATTGGGCAAGACAAAGAGGACGGGTACTTCCGGTCTTTGCTTGAGCAGCTCCCAGATTACCGGGAAAAAGTCGCTACCGGTAAGGCGGGTTTCCAGGCCATTCCGGCCAAATTTGATCTTGCTCATGGCCACTATGGGCTGCCCATCGGGTAGTATCCACTGGGCCTTGAGCAGGCGTTTTTTCAAGGCCTTGTTTTCGGCCCGATTGAGCTTTACCACCTGATCCACATTTGGGGTCACCATCAGGGGTATTCTGCCCTCTTCCGGAGCCT
The DNA here is from genome assembly GCA_007125175.1 of Flavobacteriales bacterium. Taxonomy (GTDB): domain Bacteria; phylum Bacteroidota; class Bacteroidia; order Flavobacteriales_D; family Cryomorphaceae; genus T3Sed10-241. Next base: position 31,219 of record SLDS01000096.1, on the reverse strand, counting down.
CCCGACTTATCACATCCTCCGCGACTTCGCGCACTGAGGGTGCCGATTGAAAATCAAATTCGAACAAATGTACTCGCCTTTGCATCTCTTTTGCTTTTTTACTTCGGGCTGAGACGCCTCTTGAGGGTGTCTCCAATGCTGCGCATGCGTTTTACATTTACAATCAGCGCCAAGGCTATCTTGAATGGAAAATTCAAGTGATGCCATGCATTCGCCAAGACCCGGCTCTTAACATCGATTGCCTCATAACCGTACTGGTCCATGTACTTCTTGCATGTGCGCTGACAAATTCCTATTTCCGTGTGGCTAAGACCTTTGTCAAGCCAGCCCTTCGCCCTTGTTTTCTTGATCCCGAGGCTGTCCTTTCGGTCGGCCTCACTGGAGGAGCCCGCATGTGGCACGAGAAGCATCTCTGCTTCATAAGCAATGCCCAGAAAATTGCAAATTGCCTTGACTGTTTCCTCCGGCTCAGCCAGCAAATCTTCAAAGCGCACATTCATCAATCTTGCCTCACCTTCAAAAGCTTGCACAGCACCTATGGCGGCATTCCACAATTTGCTGATGGTGATGGGGTGATAATTGATGCGGAGTCTCCACATCTCGCGTCTTGTGATGAAATCTGCGCCGAGAAACTTGCGCTTCCACTTCCTTTTTTGCGAAAGCATTACCCCTCTCGGATCACGCACCATATTGATGATACGCGCATTGGGAAAATGCTCAAGAATCTCACTGATGTAAAAAACGTTTTGCGGTGTTTTCTCGCAGGGGATGCTCTTGCCATTCTTCCGGGCTTCATAATGAATGAAGTGCCTGTAAACGCCTAGTCTTGAGAGGGGCTGATCATAGCTGCCGAGTATGCTCTCGGTCTCGGATCTGTAGCTCTCTACGTGCTTCTCAACAGGCTCGAAAAATCCCGCCCTTTGCCCCGTGAATAGCTTGGCATAGAGCTGGAAAGCTTCCTTTCGGGAAATGCTCTTCTCGCCATCATCGGGCGACCAGAGCTTCTCGAAAAAATGTGGCTCATTGATCGAATGCACCTCGCTGTGGTTGTTTGCGATGCGCATCATCATGGTGGTGCCGCTCCGGGAATTTCCAACGATGAAAAAGGTCGGCCAGTCCGCTTTGGTTTCTGAAGCTTTCATGCGGGGATAGTCGTTTTAAATTCGGGCCAATGGGTGTAAACCTCGTCGCCGAGCAGATCAGCCAATTTCTTCACCTCGGCTCGGTACCACTCTTGCAACCATTCTCTATCGGCTGCGCTGAGCTTGGGAATCTTATTTTCGCTGTAAAGCACTTTGGCAAAATGCTTTCGAATGGGCTTGGGCGTCAGGTTTTTCACCCCGTTTAGCAGGCCACTCGATACCAGGAGCTTGTTCAGAGTCTTATTGCGGGGCATGCTGGCCTTATTGCTCTCGACCGAAAAGTCGAAGGCAAAATCAGAGTCTACTCCGAGAAATGTACAGATCTCCCGCATCACCTTTTGCGGGTCGGAGCGGTAGGGCTCAAAAAATATCGGGAGTACATTCTGCTTGCCGAAAAGATCGATGTAGGCCTTGAGCTGATCGGCATAGCAGCCCAGCTGAAGGTATTGGTGATTCACTCCCCAGCCTTTTCTCTCTGCATGGTGATCCCGAAGCAGTTCATCCTTGAAGGCGATGTCATCGCTTTTGGCCTCACGAAGGTTCATGAGATATTGGGACCACGCCCTCCTCACCGGATTGCGCAGCACCACGATGATCTTGGCATCGGGGGCATAGGCGTGGATGGCTCCGGCCGCAGATGGGCAGATCATGTATGAATTGCTGATCTCGCCCACTGCTTTCTCTCCCTTCACCCTGGTGAACAAGGCTGCGTAATGCGCAGGATCATCTACGTGGGCGATGTGCACTTGCCTCTTCATGCCAGAACGGATGTAGGCATCGAGATCGATATCAACATCCCTGGCATAGGTGGGAAGAAAATGGGCATGATCAATATCGGCTGCCGCAAAATGGTTGGTCTCCTTAATGGGTGGCAGATAGATGTCTGGATGTTGCTCCAAATAGTGATACAAGGAGGTGGTTCCTCCTTTTACCACGCCAATTACAAAAAAATTGGGGGCCTTCTTTCGGTCGTTTTCACTCATGTAGAGACTTTCTTGAATGCAGCATTGGGCTTCTGACGGCCGGGATTCACATTTCCCCGGCTTTGATCTTAGCATTGATTACACGATCGCGCTCATAGAATGCATAGACCAAGACCATGGCCATGATGGACTGGGCTGCATAATTGGTCAAGTAGCCTTGCGTGATGGAATCCAGGGCCAGGGCCAAGGCGAAAAACTTCAGTGTAACGAGAAAGGTGTTTCTCTTGATGTGCTTGATCTTAAAAGCGTAGTAGTAAAGCAGCACAAACTGATAGTAAAGTATGAAGGCCCCCAGGAAGCCGTAGAGATATACCTGCCCAAAGATGCCCACATCCGACACGTAGAAGAAGCCGAGGAAATAATTGTATCCTCCCTCTACCCACTTACCGCTCACCTTTCCATTGCCGATGATGGGGTGCTTTCGGATACCTTCAAAAGCAATCCTGACCTCATCAACGCGAACAGACTCCTCCTGCTTGGGTGTATAAGAACCAAAGAGGGTGGCAAATGCATCGGCAAACATGAGATAATATCTCGTGAAAATCTCCGGGGCCGTAATGGATACCACCAGGATGACTGTAATGATCGGGGCTATGGAAAAGAAAAGCCATGTAAGCTGCCTACGCGGGGTAATGGCCGTGATGTAAAAAGCCGCAATCGCGCCTATAAGTACAGCAATAGAGGTGCGATCGAAACGGAAAAAGACCACATAAATGAGAAAGAGCAGGCCATAGGCGATATAGATCACCTTATTCTTGTAGAATGCCTTCACAAAGTAGTAGATGCTTCCGAAGAAGACGAAGGTCATATTGAATCGGTAGTAGGCATCGCCTCCCTTGGCTGTATTGCGCCCCGCAAGCGACCCCTCGGTGTGATTGGCCGGATTGGTGAAGAGGGACATAAAATAGAAAATACTAATGCTCACCCATGCCGTGAGCAGAAACATGCGTTCGACCAACTCGAGGCTCACCATACCCGACCGAATCATGTTATAGACCACCAAGGCCGAGTAGAGTAAGTACCAATCTCTGTAAGTACCAATGCCGTAGATGATGGGCTGCCCAAACTCATTCCAGGCTGCGAAGGCGGCTTGCAAGGGGAGTAAAAACAAAATCCCCAAGTAGATTTCTATGGGGTTTACCCGACTATTTCGGCTGATGATGCGCGATATGACCCTGTAAATGACATAGAAAATGAGCACGAACTCATAAATGAGTTCAGCGATCATCTCTACCTCTGGAATCGGGCTGATGAGCAGCACCCGATACGATATCATCAAGTTGAAAAAAAGGAAAATGCTGATCAGCGTTCCCTTGTTGATGAAGTGATCGGCAGCAGAAGACTTAAGGGGTGGACTCAGTGTGCGCATGCGGAGAAAAGGCCTTCATAAGCCAGCTCTAAAAAAGAGAGCTAAGATACTAAATGCTTATGAAAAAGGCTTTGAAACTCTAACGCAAAAAATCGCGATAGGTTACCTCTAAGATGCCGCCATGGTGAATGGTGGAGTGATGGCGGTAATTTCTACTTTTGCCACTCGTACAATGAAGCCTTGAAAGCAAAGCATTTCACATACCAGGGGCGGCGCCTGCCCGATGTACACATTGTTGGGGCTGCCAAAAGCGGAACAACCTCTCTCTACCAGATGCTTCTTTTGCATCCGGACGTTTTTTTTCCGCATTCCAAAAAGGAGCCCATGTTTTTCTGTTTCGGGCAGAAGCCGCCCGAAGCCCATCTCGATGCGGGATTGCGCGAGCAAGCAGTGTACAAGGAAGACGAGTACCTGCAGCTCTATGAGTCTGCTCAAGACGAGCAAGTCTGCTTTGACGGCACCACGGCATATCTATACCAGCACGATAGGGTGATCGAGCAGATGAAGCACTACTATGGCGATCGCCTTCGGGAGGTGAAAATCATCATCATGCTGCGGAACCCTGTAGCTCGGGCCTGGTCACATTACAACTACCTGATCAGGAATGGGTTTGAGAATCTGAGCTTCGAGCAGGCCATCGAGCCCGAGTGCATGGCTGAGCGCAGTAAGGCTCGCTGGGGCTTCGATTATCTCGGCTTTGGGGAGTACCATGCACAGGTGGAAGCTTACTTGAAGCACTTTGACCATGTGGAGATTTGCTTTATGGAGGAGCTCAAGAATCATGAGGACTTGCTACACCGCCTCTTTCGCTTTGTGGGCATTGCTCCCATAGAAGTGGAGCGCCCCAAGAAGGCCAACCCTTCGGGGGTACCCAAAAACCGGTTTGTTGTAGACCAACTGCGCAAGAACCGCTTGCTTAAGGCCGCTGTGAACCTCTTTCCGGAAAACCTCAAACATGATCTGCTGCAAAAACGCGACAAGGTCATGGCGCGATTTCTCGAAAAGAAGAGCATGAAGCCCGAAACAAAAGCCGCCTTGCAACAGTATTATCTCGAAGACATCCAAAAGCTCAGCCGGCTCATCGACCGTGATTTGAGCCATTGGGTGGCCAAGTGAACTCCCCATGCCTCAAGCACCCAGTTTTCTGTTTGTAGGAACCGCAAAGGCCGGCACGACCTCTATTTACCACTATCTGCGGCAGCATCCCCAGATAGCCATCCCCATGAAGGAGACTTTCTACTTCTTGAGGGATATGTATGCGAACAATCACCTGGCTTATCCTGCCCAGCGCTCTAAGGAAAACCTGATTCTCGACCGGGATAGCTATGACGCTCTATATCGTGGCATAGAAGGCAAGGTGCTCGGCGAAATTGGCACGGGCTACCTCTACCACCATGAAGAGAGCATTCCCAAAATCCGAGAAACACTGGGCGAAGATGTGAAAATCATTGTCATCCTACGCCATCCCAGCGAGCGCTGCTTTTCATCCTACATGCACTTTGTGAAAGACTTACATGAGCGGGGCAGCTTTGAGGAAGCCCTGGAGCTGGAAGAAGAGCGCCGCCGCGAAGGCTGGGACTTCATGTGGCAGCACAGGGCACTTGGCCTCTATGCAAGTCAAGTGGAGGCATATATGAAAGCCTTTTCGAATGTGAAGGTGATGATATACGAAGAGTTCAAAGAGCAGCCTCTGCAAGCCATGCAGGAACTCTTCGAATACATCGGGGTGGATAGCTTTCTCGACCTGAAAACTTCCAAACAATTCAATCCTTCGGGCAAGCCGCGCTACCCGCTTTTGCAAAAGCTGATCACTCAGGAGAACCTTGTAAAGAAAAGCCTGCGCCCCTTCTTCAGAGCGCTTTACAGCAAAGAAAAACGGGAGCGAATCCGCAAAGGGGCCAAGTCGCGCAACTTAAAGAAAGGGCAAAGCTTAAGCGCAGAGCAAAAGGCAAAGCTCGATCTCTATTACCGAGATGATATTCAGGCCCTCGAGAAACTCTTGGGTCGAGAAATCCAGGCCTGGAAATAGGGCCCTCCCACACTATGATTGCCGGATGGCGCGGATGAGGCTCTTCGGGTGTAGGTAAGTGCGGATGCCAAACTTCTTGTAGATGTAGCGCGCACCAATGATATTCCAAAAGGCAGAACTGATAAGCGTTGCTATGGCCGCCCCTTCCATACCGTAGCGCGGAATGAGCAGCAGGTTGAGCACGATGTTGATGCTTGTAGCGATGACAACGAGTCGGGTGAAAAAGACCTGATTTCCGGTCATATTCAAGAATATGGCCACCATTCCAGAAACGGAATTGAGCATTTGGGTGATGGCAAATATCTGGAGGGTTCGGGTGCCAACATGGTATTGCTCACCTACGATCCCGAGTATTTGCTTCGGGAATATGAGCAAAACAGCGGTTACCGGAAGGGCAAAAAGGAAAATCAGCTGGGCCGAAGACTGCACCACCTTGTTGAGCTCATTCATTTTCTTGCTCCAAAAAAGCTCAGAAATTTTCGGGCTCGCAATGGTATTGAGCGAGCTGATTACAAAATTGGTGATGATGGAAAGCTTCAGGGCCATGGTAAAAATGCCCAGCATTGCATTGTCGGTGTAGAGGCCGAGCATCAAGGTGTCGATCTTTCCGTTCAAAAACTGAATGAAAGAAGTGAGGATCATTGGGATCGACACCAGGAAGTGACTGCGAAATTCAAATTTTGGTTCATCGGCTATAGGCTTCAACAGGCCCTCAGAGCGCCGCTGACTGAAGAAGTGCAGAACAAAGGCTCCTGTAGCCACCGCAGCGATCACAGTGCCAATGCCATAGTACAACACCGGAGTCCAATAGCTCAGACCGAAATACACGCCGATGATCAATCCAATAACCGTGAGCAAATGCAGCTCGAGATTTCTGAAAAACTCGCTGATGTGCACCTTCTTCAAGCCCCGTATGAATTCCACATTCATCATCGCAAACACACCGAAGGGCAGCATGATGGCCACCATCTGAAAGGGTATGATCAAGTCTTCGGATTCATATTGCTCCACTGCCGCCCACTCGGCGGTAAAGAAACCGATGAGGCCGAGAACAATGGAGAGCGTACCGGTGCGCAAGGCGGTGCTGCGATACAAGCTCACAATGCTGTAATTCCAATTCTTGGAACGGTATTGCGAAACGAAGCGCACCAGTGAAGTATTGAATCCCAAGCAGCCAAACATGATCAGGATGCCCAAGATGGCGAGACAAAGATTGTAGATGCCAACACCCTCTTCACCAAGCTTTTTCGAAATAAAGAAGAGAATGCCATAGCTCAGGCCCATCGAGCACACCCTGTACACAAAGGCGATACTACCCCCTTTGAACACCTCTCCAAAATCGCCCTTGAGCAGAACGCTCTTCAGCCTTTTTACCTTCTTTTTCAAGCCTTATAGTCTGAGCAAATATCCGCAATCACCAGTCTCATGCAGCCATTTTAAGCCATTGGCGCTTCCGCAAATCGCAGCTAAGGAAAAACTTTCCTGAGAATAATTGCAACCCCGAAAGCAATAATTTGGTAGAGGCTTGTAAATTTACCGCAAGCAGAAAAGTTGCCTTTTCGCGTCGGGCCCCGGCTTCCATTCATTGACTTGGAGTTCAGTAGCCCAAATTCTTTTTCTGCACAGCAGGCTTAATCGCTTCAACACTCGGATATGATCATCAGCGACACCCATCGGTATGTTTTCATTGAGTTTCCTCAAACGGGATGCTCGGCAGTAGCCAGAGAGCTCATGGAGCACTACGATGGCAAAAGAATTCTATTCAAACACGCACAGTACCATGAATTTCTGAAACAAGCCAGTGCTGAGCAAAAGAAATATTTTTCCTTTTCGACCATTCGGAATCCGATGGATGTGGTGGTGAGCAAGTATTTCAAGTACAAGTCTGACCACGAAAACTACGAGAACAAGAAGGTGAAGCACGGCCGCTTTCGCAAATTTATCAGTCCGGGTTATGAGGCCGCCCGCCATCGGTTCATCGTACAAAACGATGCGAGCTTTGAGCAGTTCTTCCTAAAGTATTACAAGCTCCCCTACAGCGCCTGGAGCATACTGAGCCATGACAAGCTCGATTATCTCATGCGCTTTGAGCAGCTCAGCGAAGACTTTGGTCGGGTGCTGGAAAAGATTGGCATAGAGCCGGTAAGAGAATTGCCACAGTTCAACAAAACCGGCCTCAAGAAAAAGCACTTTAGTGAGTACTATGCCAGCCCTGAAGCCCGGCAAAGGGCTGTGCGTGTCTTCGCTCCATACATGCAGCAATGGGGCTACGAATTTCCTTCCGATTGGAAGGAATCCAGGCAGGTGCGCGGATCGCATGGCATGTATGCCTTGGTCAATGCCTTCCGCTCGGTATACTGGAAGCACTTGCGTTGAAAAAAGAAGCTACTTTACCAATTGCTTATGAAAAGGTGAAACTATTTATAAGCTGGCTCAGTAATATGCAAGCGGATACATCCATCCGACCAAGTATTGTTACTTTTGCCGACATTCCCTCCCCTTATGAAGGAAGAAGCGAACAACATCTTCACCATATACGACGAAATCCTCCAGCAGAGCGATAAGGAGGAGCTCCTTAAGCAAAGAGCGCAGTGCATATGGATGACCGGGCTCTCAGGCTCGGGCAAGACCACTATTGCCAAGGTGCTGGAGCGCGAGCTTCACGCAAAAGGATTCCTCACCCAATTGCTCGATGGCGACAATGTGCGCCATGGCCTCAACAATAATCTGAGCTTTAGCGATGCAGACAGGAGGGAAAACATCCGTCGGATTGCCGAGGTGAACAAGCTCTTCAATCATTGCGGCATCATCACCATCAATTGCTTTGTAAGCCCCACCCTCGCTATACGCCAAATGGCTCGTGAGATCGTAGGTGATGATCGCTTCGTAGAGGTCTTTGTGGATACCCCTCTGGAAATTTGCGAAAAGCGCGACGTGAAGGGTTTATACAAAAAAGCACGCAGAGGAGAAATCAAAGATTTCACCGGTATAGACGCCCCCTTTGAGGCTCCAGAAGCGCCTCATGTGCAGCTGAAAACAGCCAACAAAAGTCCACAGCAGTCCGCGAAGGAATTGCTGGAATACATCATCCCAAAAATCAAGATAAGCTAATGCAATCATACAGCTTAACGCACTTGAAAGAACTCGAATCTGAATCGATCTTCGTATTGCGCGAAGTGGCTTCACAATTCGAGAATCCCGTGATGCTCTTCTCGGGAGGAAAAGACTCAATCGTAATGTTTCACTTGGCGCGCAAGGCCTTTTGGCCTGCCAAGGTGCCCTTTCCACTGTTGCACGTAGATACGGGCCACAACTTTCCTGAAACGATCGAATTTCGAGACAAGCTGGTGGCCGAAACCGGGGTCCAACTTATCGTCGGCTCCGTGCAAGACTCCATCGACAAAGGCTTGGTGGTAGAGGAAAAAGGCTACAATGCCAGCCGCAATGCCCTGCAGACAGCCACCTTGCTCGAATCTCTCGAACAGGGAAAGTTCGATGCCGCTATGGGCGGTGGAAGGCGCGATGAAGAAAAGGCCCGTGCCAAGGAACGCTTCTTCTCCCATCGTGATGAATTTGGCCAATGGGATCCAAAAAATCAGCGTCCCGAGCTTTGGAACATCTTCAATGGCCGAAAGCTGATGGGCGAGCACTTCCGCGTGTTTCCCATATCCAACTGGACTGAGATGGACATCTGGCAGTACATACTCCACGAGAAAATCGAAATTCCCTCAATCTACTTCAGCCATACCCGCAAGGTATTTGAGCGTGACGGCAGCCTGCTCGCGGAATGCGACTATATACAGCGCCGCGATAACGAAATCGTCGAAGAACAAGTAGTGCGCTTTCGCACCATTGGTGACATGACCTGCACCGGCGCCGTGCTGTCCAATGCCGATACCCTCGAAAAAATCATCGAAGAGGTATCCGCTTCCCGGGTTACAGAAAGAGGAGCACGCTCTGACGACAAGAGAAGTGAAGCCGCTATGGAAGACCGCAAGAAGCAAGGTTATTTCTAAAGAAACACATTAAAGAATTCAAGCCCCAGAAAATATGAGCCCCCCCAGAGCACACAACTACATGGATATGGATCTGCTTCGCTTCACAACAGCAGGCAGCGTAGATGATGGAAAATCAACCCTTATAGGGCGCATGCTCTACGATAGCAAGAGCATCTTCCAGGATCAAATGGAAGCTATTGAGAAAGCCAGTGCCAGGATTGGCGGCGAAGAAGAAGTAAACCTGGCCCTTCTCACCGATGGCCTCAGAGCTGAGCGCGAGCAGGGCATTACCATCGACGTGGCCTATCGCTACTTTGCGACCCCGAAGCGGAAGTTCATCATTGCCGATACGCCAGGTCACATCCAGTACACGCGCAACATGGTTACCGGAGCCTCCACGGCCAATTTGGCCATCATTCTGGTGGATGCGCGGCATGGTTTGGTTGAGCAGACTTGCAGGCACTCCTTCATTGCCTCATTGCTCAAGATACCGCACATCGTGTTTTGCATCAATAAGATGGATCTCGTTGATTACAGCGAAGAGCGCTTCGAAGAGATTCGCGAAGAGCTAGAAGCTTTTTGCTCCAAGCTCGAGGTGAATGACATCCGCTTCATACCCATCAGTGCCCTCAAGGGTGACAATGTGGTGAATAAATCCACTAAAATGGATTGGTATCAGGGAAGCACCTTAATGTACACCCTGGAAAACATCCATATCTCCGGAGACCACAATCACGTGGACTGCCGTTTTCCGGTGCAGTACGTGGTGCGTCCTCAGACCAATGAGTTTCACGATTTCCGTGGTTATGCCGGACGCATCGCCGGTGGAGTCTTCAAGAAAGGAGATGAAGTAACCCTCCTTCCCACAGGATTCACCACGAAAATCGCATCCATCAACACCTTCAACGGTGAACTCGACGAAGCCTTTGCGCCCATGAGTGTCACCATATGCCTTGAGGAAGACTACGATCTGAGTCGGGGTGATATGATTGTGCGAACCAACAACCAGCCCGAAATAAGCCAGGACATCGAGATGATGCTGTGCTGGATGGGAGAATCGCCCTTACGGCCAAATGGCAAATACGCCATCAAGCACACCAGCAAGGATGCCCGATGCATCGTAAAAGACATTCGCTACAAGGTAGACATCAACACCCTACACCGTCTGGAGGACGATAAAAACATCCAGATGAATGACATCGCCAGGGTTGCCGTACGTACGACAACCCCGCTTTTCTTCGATCGCTACTCGCGCAACCGGATCACCGGAAGCGTCATTTTGATCGACGAGGCGACCAACAGGACGGTCGGTGCAGGCATGATTATCTAATGGCCTGAAAATCGCACCCAATTGCAGCTGGATTCAGGCTGCCGCAAAAAAGGTAAGGAGATATCCTTCGCTGTCGTCTTGCCGAAAATCTCTGAAAGCCCGTGCAATTAAAGCCACGGGCTTTTTCTTTGGGGCCTGCCCAAAAAATTGAGATGAGCGAAAGATGCGAGTCGTAAAAAATGTATCTCTCCCAAGCTCTGACAGTTGCAGTCCGTGATTGCGAAGAGAGATATACAAAGCACAATTTTTTGCTGCGCGGCACATGACCCTCTCAAACAATTAAATACAGGTGTTCCAAGGTGTAGAATCTATGTTCTCATCGCTTTTCAGAGCCCTACTCTACCGTAACCGACTTGGCCAGATTGCGTGGTTGATCCACATTGCAGCCGCGCATCACCGCTATGTGATAACTCAGCAGCTGCAAAGGCACAACGGTAATTAAGGGCAAGAGGCACTCATCCGTATCGGGAATTTGTATGCTGTGATCGGCCATGCCGCCCACCTGCTGCTCACCTTCGGTAATCAGTGCAATGATCTTGCCTTTCCTTGCCTTCACCTCTTGGATATTGCTCACAATTTTTTCGTAAGCCCCTCCCTTTGGAGCGATGAAAAACACAGGCATTTCCTCATCGATAAGAGCGATAGGGCCATGCTTCATTTCGGCTGCAGGATAACCCTCGGCGTGGATGTAAGAGATTTCTTTCAGCTTGAGTGCACCCTCTAAAGCTACAGGAAAATTGTAGCCTCTGCCCAAATACAGGGCATTGGGCGCATCTTTGTACACCTTGGCAATTTCCTTGATCTCACCATTGCGATTGAGCAATTTTTCCACCTTTTCGGGAATGGAATCCAGCTCGATAAGCAAGCGGTGGTAACGGCTGCTTGTGATAGAGCCCTTCTCGTGCGCCACATGGAGGGCCATGAGGGTAAGCACAGTAACTTGGGCCGTAAAAGCCTTTGTAGAGGCCACACCGATCTCAGGGCCGGCATGGGTATAGGAGCCAGCGTGGGTGGCGCGGGGTATGGATGAGCCGATCACATTGCAAATTCCGATAATCGTGGCTCCCTTTGACTTGGCCAGCTCAATGGCTGCAAGTGTATCGGCTGTTTCGCCCGATTGGGAAATGGCTATGACTACATCGTCTTCGTAGATCACAGGATTCCGGTACCTAAACTCTGAGGCATATTCTACCTCAACAGGTACGCGGGCCAGGTCTTCAAAGAGGTATTCTCCCACCAGACCGGCATGCCAACTCGTACCGCAGCCGAGGATGATAATACGCTTGGCGTGCACAAATTTTTGGATGTAATCGCGGATGCCCCCCAACTCCACCTTGCCAATATCGGCGCGCAAGCGGCCGCGCATGCTATCGCGGATGGAGCGCGGCTGCTCATAGATCTCTTTGAGCATGAAGTGCTCATACCCACTTTTCTCTAAAGCCTCCAATTTCAACTCCAGGGCCTGCACGTATGGCGTCTTCTCCTGATTCTTGATATTCTTTAGCTTAAAGCCTTCCACCACATCTATGATGGCAATCTCTTCGTCTTCCAGATACACCACATCCTTGGTGTGCTCCACAATTGGTGTGGCATCAGAGGCAATAAAATACTCCCTGTGCTGATCTCCAATACCGACCACTAGCGGGCTCCCCTTTTTTGCAGCAATGAGCTGATGGGGCGTATTTACATCCATCACCACGATGGCGTAGGCTCCAACGACCTCTCCGAGTGCGATCCGTACAGCCTCAAAGATGCTCACATCGGCATTCTTGCGTATATCATCTATGAGGTGGATCAAAACCTCGGTATCGGTATCGCTCTTGAATTGATGTCCTCGGGCGGTGAGCTCCTCCCTGAGCGGGAGATAGTTTTCGATGATTCCATTGTGGATCATCACAAGTCCATTATCCTCACTGCCATGCGGGTGGGCATTCACATCATTGGGAGGCCCATGTGTGGCCCAGCGCGTATGACCGATGCCGACCTGCCCTTTGATGCCTCCCTGCTCGCTGATGAGGCTTTCCAAATTCGAAACCTTGCCTTTACACTTGAAAGCCTGCAGCTCGCCCTCGTGCAGGGTAGCCACTCCGGCGCTGTCATAACCTCGATATTCCAGACGTCTCAAGCCATTTATCAAAATGGGATAAGCTTGCCTTGTGCCGATATACCCTACGATTCCACACATACACTTTAATACTTGGTGAAAATAATCTGCAATTTCATGTTTTTCTCGGTGGCTACAGGGTCGGGGTATTCCGGCCCGTTGAGCACCGCCCTATTTGCCGAAAAGGCCGCCCGCTCCGATACGATCTCCAGGCCATTGAATGGACGTGTGCCATTGATTACCTGCTGCAAGTACCGAGAGATGGTGAATTGGTAGTGTCCCTTTTGCGGGTCGTAAGCACCTCCTACGAAGGCTCCTGATCCCGCATCCAATTGATCGTCTATTAAGAAGGCATTACCCTCATCATCAAGGGCAAAGATAAAGAGCCGCTGTGGCGGATTGAAAACCCCCACACTCTTTTGCCTTACCGGCAAAGTGAGTACCGCCTGGCTGATAGCTTCACCCTGCAAGCCCCGCAGCGTCTCGATATGAGGCAGGTCAATGCGCAACTTGGTGCCTGCGCCGGCTTGTACATAAAGATCCTGAGCACCGCTAGCAGGATTGTCATTGACTATCTGATCCACCAGGGTAGGATGGGCCTGATCCCTGACATGCTGAAAGCGGGCGTACTTCCCGGAATTGTTCCGAATGAGGAAGTCATAGCGTGCTGTATCATTGAGCGCCGTATTGCGGTAGTACATGCTCATCCTGCTCAGCTGGGTATGGGTGTCGAAATACACTATGCCTGTGGTGAACGGGTTGAACTGGGTTTCGTCAACTGTGATGTACAATCCCTTGACCAGTGAAATGAACTGGGCTATAGTAAGCCCTTGACTGTCGTTAAAGTCAAGGATGCGCTCAGCAATCTCCGTCCTTAGCGGAAGCCGCAACTCGGGCAGTGCAAGGGCTCCTCCGATGAAGGTCGTATCGTCCGTGACGGGCCGCACCAGATTGCGCCCGGGCAGCACCAAATCCTCGTCGATAAATGACACGGGGCGCGTGTGGAAGTAGCTGGAATCGATCGAAAGGCTGTCGGTGACCTCATACACCCTAAAAAACTGCGGACCTTTATTGCCATACACCGCCGTATTGCCTCCTGTCGTCAAATTGGTAATGTAGCTCAGGTGGAGCACCAGGGAATCCACCACAAGATCCTGCCGGCTGCTGCCGGGAGCAGCAAAGACGGGATTGCTTGTAGATAGCCTAAGCTCTGTAACATGCTCAGCTTTAAGAAACCCAAAAATCGGGTCGACATAAGCCCCCACCAATCCGGGGTTGAAGTTGTCAGAGCGCAGACGTTCTTCGGGGAGTGTCCAGGCCCTGAGCGTGAAAGTGTCGACACCAAGCACTGACAAAAGGTTGTCTTCATCTTGCAATCCGACACCCAGCTCTTCTTCGGGCCGAGTGCAGGAAAGTGTTGCCAGGGCTCCTGCACAAAAAAGGATAGCGACCCGCATGGCGGATCGCTTCCAAAAGAAAATTGAAGATGTGATTCTCAGTGAATCAATCAACCAGCACAGAGCTGTCTTGAAGTATTTCGTCATAGAAGTCACTGTAGGCCTTAACGCATGAGGCCGGCTCGCAGTATTCGAGAACGCTTTTACCTGAATCGCTGATGGCCTGTGCCACTTTAGGGTCAAGCTCAGGGCTACCCTCAACGATACCGTCGCTGTAGCGGAAAGCAAGTCGGTGCAAACTCTCCAAACTCGGGCTGCTTGCTTCACTCATATCATCCCGGCTGAAGCCGTCGAAAGCGAGTTTGTCGGCAAGTTTTTCGTTCAGGCTGCCATTGAATTCGCTTTGATAAGCGGAGAATACCACTTTGGAATTCTCAAAATGTGGGTCGTCATTGTAGAGTTTCTTAACGTAGAGCGGCAATAAGGAAGTGAACCAGCCGTGGCAGTGAATCACATCCGGAGCCCAACCCAACTTACGAACAGTCTCGAGTACGCCTCGGCAGAAAAATATGGCTCTCTCATCATTGTCGGCAAAGTATTTGCCGCTCTTATCCTTCAGCACTGCCTTTCTTTGAAAGTAATCTTCATTGTCAATGAAGTATACTTGCATGCGCGCAGTGGGAATGGAAGCGACCTTTATGATTAGCGGATGATCTGTATCATCCACGACCAAGTTCATGCCGGAAAGCCTAATCACCTCGTGTAGCTGATGGCGGCGCTCATTGATGGTTCCGTACTTGGGCATGAATACTCTAATCTCCCTACCCTTTTCGTGGATGCCTTGCGGCAAATTCCTCGACACCTCAGACAACGCATTCTTAGGCAGAAAAGGGGTAATTTCCTGCGACACATACAAAACTCTCATCTTCTTCATAAATTGGTGGAAATAATATTTGGAGATACAAAATTACGAAAAAACTCCGGTATTCTCAACATAATCACTTAGCTTTGGCCGCTTTTCCCTATGCTTTGGCACTGCCAAACTTGCGTGCAACAATCTGCCATGCAGCTGATTAAATCACAAGAAGAACTTCAGGGCTTTCTCGACGACCTCCGCTCTCGACAGGCTACTTTGGGCTTCGTGCCAACCATGGGAGCCCTGCATCAAGGGCATGTAAGCCTGGTACAGCGCGCCTTACAAGAAAATGACGCCTGCATTGCCTCCATTTACGTGAACCCCGCCCAATTCAATGACCCTAAAGACTTTGAATGCTATCCGCGTCAGGAAGGATCGGATATCCATACCCTGGCACAAGCCTCCTGCACGGCTGTGTTTCTGCCAGAGTACAGCACCATCTACCCAAAGGGCAATACCGCAAGCACTGAGGTGCATTATGAAGTAGCTCAAGGTCTTGAAGGCAAACACCGCCCGGGCCACTTTTCGGGTGTGGTGGCAGTAGTGAGGCGCTTTTTTGAATTGATCGCTCCGGACAGGGCTTACTTCGGGCTCAAGGATTACCAGCAGTATTTGGTAATCAGGGCCATGGCAGCTGAGCTCAACATGGGGATAGACATTGTGGGATGCGAAACTGTAAGAGACCCTGACGGCCTCGCAATGAGCTCTCGAAATCAATTGCTCCGAGAGCAAGACAGGACTACTGCCCTTCACATAAGCGCCACACTCCGCGAGGTGAAAGCCGCTTACAGCAAGGGGGAGCGCAAAGGGCTCGCGGCCCTAGGACGCAAACTGCTGCAGGGATGCAATGGGCTCGACCTCGAATACTTCGAGGTGCTGGACGCTAAAAGCCTCCGCCCGATGGAGCATTCCGCAGAAGCACAAAAGGATGAGGTCGTGGCCCTCGTTGCGGCAAGAGTAGGAGGCATACGCCTGATCGACAACATGCGCCTCTGCTAATTTGGCCAATGCGAGCTGCCGCCGTGAATCAATCCTTACCTTTACACTCTGCAATCTCTCCATTGTGAACAAAACGCTTGGTTCTCTACTCAAAATTTTGATCCCGATAGGTGTAGGGATTTATCTGGTAGTGCACATCTACGCCCAGCTGGATCAAGATCAGCGGAATACCCTGTTCACAGCCCTGCGAAAGGCCAATTACTGGTTCGTGGGATTATCCTTCCTCATAGGCTTGCTGAGTCATTACATCCGGGCCTATCGTTGGAATTTTCAATTGGAAGCAATGGGGCGTCAGATCAGCAATTTCAATGGTTTCCTTGCCGTGATGATCGGGTACATCGTCAATCTGGTTTTACCCCGTGTAGGTGAAGCGAGCCGCGCAGCTGCCATCACCAAGTACGAAGGGGTGCCTTTCGACAAAAGTTTTGGCTCCATCCTCTCTGAGCGGGCACTGGATTTCGTGCTGCTCTTATTGATCAGTTTGCTCACCCTGGTTCTGCAATACAGTGTTTTGCAGCCTGTGGCGGATCAATTGCTGAGCTCCATTTCCGGAAGGGCCAGCTCCTTTATTCTCTGGACTATGCTGATAGTGGCTGTGCTGGTCGGCACCCTGGCCATAAAAGCACTCGATCGCTTCAAGCACATTCCGGTGGTTCACAAAGCATGGGAGCTTAAGGAGGGCATCCTGGAAGGTTTGCGCAGCATTTTCAAAATGAAGCGGCGGGTCTCCTATCTGATTGCTACTCTAGCCATATGGGCCTGTTACATCGCCATGTTTTGGGTCTGCTTCTTCGCCATTCCCGAAACCGGGCATCTAGGCCCCGATGCCGTATCGGCTTCTTTTGTTGTGGGGAGCCTGGCGATTATCATCATTCCGGGTGGCATAGGCGCCTTTCCAGTGGGCATCATGCAGGCCCTGATGCTCTATGGCATCGCCGGTGAAACCGGATTCGCACTCGGTTGGATCATTTGGTTCTCCCAAACATCGATGATCGTCATTTTTGGAGGCCTCAGTATGCTGCTCATTCCCATCGTAAACCGTTCCAGCAATGCAAGAGTCAAGACTTGAGTCGATAAAGCAAAAAATCCAGAGCCTCGAGCAGCTCAAGCGCAGCTGTGCAGTATGGCGGCTACAGGGCCACACGATCGTATTTACCAACGGGGTATACGACATCCTACACCGGGGCCATGCGCAGCTCCTGGCCGAGGCCGCATCTCACGGATCAAGGCTCATCGTCGGCATCAATAGCGACAGCTCTGTAAAAAGTCTGGGGAAGGGTTCCAATCGCCCTATCAATGCTGAGGATGATCGTGCGCTGCTCATGGCCTTTATGCAAGTGGTGGATGCCGTCATCATATTTGATGCGCACACCCCTTTGGAGCTTATCCGCGAGCTGGAGCCCGATGTATTGGCCAAAGGTGGCGACTACGATCCCGAACAAAGAGACCCTTCTGCCAAAGATTATCTCGTGGGCTCTGACCTGCAGCGCCAAAGGGGCAAACGCACGGTAAGCATAGCCCTGGTCGAAGGCTACTCAAGCACGGCAATCATCGAGAAGAGCAGGAATGGCTAAGGCTAAATCAGTATTCTTTTGTGCAGAATGCGGCTATGAGTCTGCCAAATGGCTGGGCAAATGCCCCTCATGTGGCTCGTGGAATAGCTTCGTGGAGGAAAAGGTGCAGAAGAAGGGATCAGCACCTGCGGCAGTCTCCGCTCGTGGCCACAAGCCAATGCCAATCAAGGAAGTAAAGCAAGGGGAAGAAAGCCGACTACAGTTGCCCGATGCGGAGTTGAACCGTGTGCTGGGCGGCGGCCTCGTGCCGGGTTCATTGGTGCTCATAGGTGGAGAGCCCGGCATCGGTAAGTCAACGCTGATGCTGCAGGTGGCTTTGGATGCTAATGTCGGCAAGGTGCTCTACGTAAGCGGAGAAGAAAGCGAAAGTCAAATCGCCGATCGCGCAAGGCGCTTGGGAGCGTCCGGTGAAAATTGCTATCTCTTCGGTCAAAGCGATCCAGAAGCCATCCTCGCAGCAGCCAAGGAGATGAAACCAGCTTTTGTGGTCATCGATTCGGTGCAAACCCTGCAAGCCTCATGGATCGATTCGGCCCCCGGCACGGTAAGCCAAATTCGCGACAGCGCAGCGCTGCTCATGCGATTTGCCAAGGAGAGCGGTATCCCTGTATTTCTCATTGGCCACATCACCAAGGAGGGAGCCATTGCCGGGCCCAAGGTGTTGGAGCACATGGTAGATACTGTAGCAATCTTTGAAGGTGATCAGCAGCATCAGTTCCGCCTGCTGCGCTGCACAAAGAACCGATTTGGATCCACCTTCGAACTGGGCATTTACCACATGGAAGGCAGCGGCCTGAAACCCGTAGCCAATCCTTCCAGCCTCTTATTGGGGCTGCGCAATGAATCGCTCAGCGGCACCGCTGCGGCCGCCATCGTAGAAGGGATACGCCCCTTGATCATCGAGGTACAAGCCTTGGTGAGCAGCGCTGTATACGGCACTCCACAGCGTAGCAGCACGGGTTATGATGT
This sequence comes from Flavobacteriales bacterium, assembly GCA_007125175.1. Classification (GTDB taxonomy): domain Bacteria; phylum Bacteroidota; class Bacteroidia; order Flavobacteriales_D; family Cryomorphaceae; genus T3Sed10-241. The sequence continues at coordinate 12,409 of SLDS01000096.1, read as the reverse complement.
AAGGCGATTGCACATGCTACTGGCGGTGCTTGAGAAGCGTTGCGGCTTTAAGCTTGCCAGCAAAGATGTGTTTATAAACTTAGCGGGCGGGCTGAGCGTGAAGGATCCTTCCATAGATTTGGCGGTGGTGGCATCGGTGCTCTCATCCAGTGAGGATTTAAGCCTCAGCGCCAATACCTGCTTTGCCGGAGAGGTGGGCCTGTCGGGTGAAATTCGTCCCGTGATGCGCACAGAGCAGAGGCTGTCCGAAGCTGCCAAACTGGGATTCACACGCTTGTTTATCTCCAGTCACAGCCCCACCCTGCCAGAGGCTCCAGCAGGCCTCGAAGTGCTGCGGGTGAGCCGTGTGCGGGATCTGCTTGCGGCCATGTTTGGCTGAGGAAACCACTCTTGCGAAAGCGAAATCAATCGCCTCCTACAATACCAAGTACCTCGTCGAGATTGGGCGTGAGGATGACCTCAATCCTGCGGTTTTTGGCTTTCTGATCGGGGTCTACGGGAAGGAACTCGCCGCGCCCCGCTGCTGTAACTTGTACGGGATCCAGGTCCGAATTGTCCAGCATGAGCTGCACCACAGAAGTAGCTCTCAGGACACTCAAGTCCCAATTGTTGCGGGGAAAAGTGCTTCGGCTGAAGGAATCGGTATCGGTGTGGCCTTCCACCATAATTTGCAGATCATCCTTTCCGGAAACGGCCTTGGCCAGGTCGATGATTACCTCGCGCCCCTTCTTGTCCACCTCTGCGCTTCCGGTAGCAAAAAGCAATTTCGCTTCCATGCTCACGTAGATGCGCCCATTTTTGTACTCCACCGTCAATCCTTTTCCTTCGAAGCCCAGCAAGGCATCAGAGACATTCTTTCGCAAGGCAGTCATCATCGAATCCTTTTTGCTGAGCATTGATCGCATTTCATCCAGCTTCTGCTCTCTGTCCTCCAATTCTGATTCCTTGGCATTTAGGGCCCGCTCCAATTGGGCGAGCGCATCTTCCTTGGCCAAAAGGCTCTTTTTAAGGTCTTCCAAATCCGACATGAGTCGCCGCTTATCGGCTTCAGTACCCTCGCGCAGGCTGGTGCTTTTCGCGAGGAGTTCATCATTCAGGGCATTGATTTTGTCGTATTGCTTTCGCAAAATGCGCAGGGAGGTGCCGAGCACGGTAGTATCAGAGGTAAGCGCCTGTACCTTGCGTTCGGCAACCTCTACCTTGGATAGGGCCTCATTATTCTCTGTTACAAGGCGCTCATTTTCCTTGGTGAGTTTCTCATTCTGGCTGCGGCATTCCTTTTCCTTGTTTGCAATTTCCATATGCTTTCTTTGTGGCACACAGGATGAAAAGACCATTATCAAAAGAATGAAGGGAGCAATAAGTGAAGCGTACTTTTTCATTTCCCGGGGATTTAGATTGGCAAAATTGTAACAAATATGGTACCTTTTGATGGCTTTTTTTCGTTTTTATTAGCACATCACGGTTAGAACTAGTCTACAAGCAGATGAAAAATTTAAGTGAGACCTGGTACGTAGAGCCCCTCTTTGACTACGAGTATAAGACCTATGAGCTGCTATCGTATATTCAAGGAGTTGATGCTCAGTTTTCTGAAAACAAACTTCAGCCATATTTGGCGCATTTGAGGCGGCATATTGATCAACTAATCGCCTATCGCTACGCCAAGGAGGAGGTGGAAGGGGGCTTGCGCAGAGAGCTTTCTGACATCGACTTGAAGAAGCTCCGGCTGATACGCGCTGCCATTCCCGATGAACAGGGCGTGATGGCTGAGCTCGACGCGATCATCGCTTTTGCCGAAGAGCGCCTCAATATGCTCTACAGAGATGGCGCACAATTGCTGGATCAATTATCGGAGGAAGTGTACATTGAGCCCGTAGGTATACTGGGTGCTCCCGATCAGCCCGGATGGTTGCTCTTTCGCAAGCCCAAATCGGTGCGCGTATACAGCTACCATTTTCGCCTGGTGAGGAGACCCTATTCGCAAGAATCATACAAGGATGTGTGCACCACCTATCTCACAGAAATTGAGGCGGGAAGGTTTAGCAACTTGAGCTCGGTAAAATGGAGCCTCTTGAAGATGCGTGGGGCAGCTGAAAATCATGCCCCTAATGCTTATGCTGTGGAGGCTCAAAGTGATTTGCCTCAGCACGAAACCCTTTTACCCATTGCCAAAGCGTTTCTGATCAGCACATTGGCTTAAGGGAGCTCGATATCCTTCTCGAAGTATACTGGGGAGAGGTCGATCTCACCCATTCCGCCGATCATCAGATTTTTCACCTTGTTGGACACCAGCCATATCCACTCTTCGTAGTACAAAGGCACCACGGCTGCGTTCTCAATGAGTTGTTGATCAGCGTTGGCGTACAACTCCATGCGTTGCTCCCGATTGTTTTCGCGCATAGCGCTCTCAAAATACTCGTCAAAGACATCGTCTTTGAAGCGCACGGTGTTGAGGTAACTCGCTTTCACGCTGTCATCAGGTACCAGCTTTCCATGGAATAGGCGCAAAAAGTTTTCGGGATCGGGATAGTCAGCGATCCACCCATCCCTCCAGAAGCCCACTTCGCCTGCCTCAATGCGGTCGTAGTGGCGGTCTCTTGAAAGTACCGAAAGTTCTACAGTAAGGCCCAGATTTTCTCCTAGCATCCCCTGAATGACATCGGCTACCTTGAGCGCGGTTTCATTGCCATCATTGAGCTGTAGGCTCACTACCGGAAAACCCTGCCCTCCGGGATATCCGGCTTCTGCAAGAGCTTCCCTCGCCGCCCTCACATCGTAGCGGAAGCCCTCAACATTTTCGGCGGTATACCCCGGCATGCTGGGTGGCACAAATCCATGATGTGCCGGAGTAGCATAACCTTTAAGTACTTCCTTCACGATGCGATCGCGGTCTACGGCCAGGTTGAATGCTTTCCTGACAAGTGGATCGCCATAAGGCTCGCCCCGGTGCTGAAACCCGTAGTATTCCACCCTGAGGCCCGGGCTACTCAGCAGTTCAAAACTGCCCTGAGAGCCTGTAGACCTGGACATGTCTTCCACGCTTTCGATATCATCGAAAGGAACCTTGAAAATGATGTCGAGATTGTTGTTGAAGAATGCCTTGAGCTGCTGCCGATCATTTGCCACAAAATTGCAGCGTATGGCATCGAGGTAAGGCAGTGCATTGCCATCCTTGTCCTCACGCCAATAGTGGAAATTGCGCTCCAAGATGATTACATCGTTCATCTTGATAGTCCGCCCGCGAAAGGGCCCGGTTCCTATGCACCAATTGTCTACTTCCTTGCCGTATTGGTACAATTCTCTCGGAAAAACCCAGCAGCAAGGATGTGTGAGTACAGTGAGAAAGTTGGGGGAAGGATACTCAAGCTCCAGCTCGAGAATATTGTCGCCTATTACCCTGATTCCTTTTGGACCTTTGGGATTGGCGGTGTTGTAAGGCCCTTTTTCGTAGTAATCCCGCGCTCCCTTTATCACGTCTATCACAAAGGCATAGAGCTGGTTGTGGTCTGAGGGCTCGCAGAGTTTGCGCAAGCAAAAGGCCACATCCTCAGCGGTCATCTCTCGGGTTTTTTGAGCGCCAAATATCTGGTCTTCATGAAAGTATACCCCTTCACGAATGTAGAAGCGGTAGACCATGCCATCGGCACTTACCTCGTACCTCTCGGCCAGCGAGGGCAGCACCTCTTTGCTTACCCGATCGAACTTTACCAAGCCTTCATACACCTGATTCATCAATGAAAAGGCAGATGCATCGACGAGATTGTGGGGAAAGATGCTGCGGATTTCATCGGTGAGATTCATCCGAAACAGGCCGCCATATTTTTCCGAACTGGCATGCTTCGCGCGATGCTTGCGTCGGTCACCAGGGCCATTTTCGCAGGCTGCCACGAAGAACAGCATGGATAAAATGATCAATAAAGGCCTAAAAATAGTCTTGATTACAGGGGATTTAAACATCAACTTCGAGCAGAATTGGGCAGTGGTCACTATGATGTACGTCATCGAGTATACCGGCGTCCTTTACTTGGGGTTTCAGGCTTTCAGACACCATATGGTAATCGATTCTCCATCCTAAATTTTTCATTCTGGCATTGGCCCTATACGACCACCACGTATAGTTGCCGGGCTCCGGGTGAAAAATTCGGAACGAATCTACAAAACCTATTTTCAAAAAACGAGTGAGCCATTCACGCTCTTCCGGCAAAAATCCGCTGCTATTCTTGTTCGACACCGGATTGTGTATATCTATCTCCTTATGGCAGATGTTATAATCTCCAGAAATTACGAGCTTTCGTCTATCTTTGAGTAGCCTTTCGGCAAAGGGGGTAAAATCGGAGAGAAAATCCATCTTGAACTCCTGTCGAGCCTCGCTACTGCTGCCTGAAGGAAAATAAGTGCTCAGCACAGTAAGCTCTCCAAAGTCCGCGCGCAATACCCTGCCCTCATGATCGTATTTCTCCATGCCGCAGCCTATCTCCACACGATCCGGTTTTATTCTGGAAAAAATGGCAACCCCCGAGTAGCCAGGCTTTTTTGCACTATGGACAATGGCTTGATAGCCGAGGGCCTCAAAACTTTTTGTGTCGATCTGTTCGGGTTGCGCTTTGGTTTCTTGTACGAGAAAGACGTCGGGATTTGCGGCCTCGAGCCAGTCGATCAACCCTTTTTTTTGAGCAGCACGAATGCCATTCACGTTGTAGGATATAATTTTTAAACTCAATTTTCGTATTGGTAGTGGATTGGGAAATTTTGTGATTTGTTTGCGGAAGCTCAAATGTAGTGTAAATGCTGAGCACCGAAGACCTGCCTCAGTAAAGAAATTTCAACGGGTCTTTGTTCTCTTCGTACCGATATTCTTCGTTGCGCAGCAAGCATACGGCCAGGATTTGGACAACCATCGCGACACTATCCTCCACATTACCAGCGACACAAGCCGCATTGACACCCTTAGCCTCATACCGGGCAGCCTGATGCTGAGCAGCCCTCAGGGAGAGCTTGACAGCAGCAGCTACAGCATCGACTATGCCGAAGCAAATCTCATTTGGCATGAACCAAGCTACCCGGAAGAAGCAATCAAAATCGAGTACCGCGTTTTCCATTTCGATTTCTCAAAGGTGTATCAGCGCCGCTCATCCGACCTTATTCAGAGCGAAGAGCAGTACACATATGAGCCTTACACCTTTCGCCCTCAGGCAGCAGAAGAGGAATCCATTTTTGGCTCCAGCCAGCTCAACCGCACGGGCAGCATATCGAGGGGCGTGGGCTTTGGCAATGCCCAGGACTTGACGGTTAATAGCACCATGAGCCTACAGCTCAACGGAAAGCTCAACGACAGAATTGGCATCATGGCCTCGGTAAGCGATGACAATATCCCTATACAGCCGGAAGGCAATACGGCAACATTGCAGGAATTTGACCAGGTATTCATCCAACTATATGACGAGCGATCAAAGCTCACTGCTGGCGACTTCTTCCTGTCTAAGCCCAATGGATACTTCACCACCTATTACAAACGCGGTCAAGGGGCCAGTTTCACCACAGAACTGCCCATCAACAAAGACGAATCGGTCGTGGTGTACACAGAGACCAGTGCCGCACTTTCTCGGGGAAAATTCGCCCGAAACCTCATCAATGGGCAGGAAGGCAATCAGGGCCCATACCGCCTGAGCGGAAATGAGAATGAACTATTTATCGTAATCATGGCCGGAACCGAAAGGGTTTTCATAGACGGCAGAGAAATGCAGCGGGGGCAGGAAAACGACTATGTGATTGATTACAACACCGCTGAGATCACCTTTACCGCGAGGCAGCTCATCAACAAAGACAAGCGTATAGCGGTGGAATTTCAGTACACCGATGCCAATTATGCGAGGAGCATGATGCAAACGGCCACAGGAATAAAATCGGACAGGTACCACTTCTATGTGAACTACTTCTCAGAACAGGACGCCAAGAATCAGCCACTGCAGCAAGACCTGACAGATATGGACAGGGCTATTCTCGATGCCGTCGGCGACAACCTGCAGCAGGCCGTGGCTCCCAGCTTTCAGCGTGTGGCGGAATTCAACAACAATCAGATCCTATACTCCCTCACCGACAGCCTGGGCTTTGACAGTGTATTTGTGAGGGCCACGGGGCCGGCTCCAGAGCTGTATCAGGTCAACTTCAGCGAAGTAGGCCAGGGCAATGGCGACTATGTGCAAGAGGGATTTGATGCCACCGGTCGGGTATTCAAGTGGGTAGCCCCCGACCTGAGCGGCCCGGAACCCAGGCGCAAGGGCAATTTTGCTCCAGTACGTCGCTTGGTCGCTCCCCGCAAAAACCAAATGATGATGATAGGGGGTAGCGCCAAAATTGGTTCCTACACTACTGCCGAAGTAGAAGCGGGATTTACCAACCAAGACCTCAACACCTTTTCCGACAGGGACAGTGAAAACAATACGAGCCATGGTTTCCTGGCGAGGCTCAGCCATGAGCAGCCCCTAAGCCAAAAAGCCCAGCCTACGATGCTCAAGGCTGGACTAGTGCTCGAGAGCATTGGAGAAAACTTTCAACCCATAGAGCCTTACCGCTCTGTGGAGTTCAACCGCGACTGGAACCTGAGTGAAGAAGTGGTGCTGAGCCAGCAACAAGTGGGAAATGCCCAGTTTGGCTTGAAGAAAGCAGAGCTGTTCGATGTAAACTATGCATACAATACCTTTCGGGCAGGTGACCTCTATAGCGGCCACAAACACGAACTCGCTGCCGATGCCGATATTGAAGGTTTCGATATTTGGTTTCGCGGAAGCCGACTGAGCAGTGATGGAATCGAGCGAAGCAGCTTTACCAGACACCGCTCGAGGGTAGAGAAGAACGTGTGGTTCACCCGGATCGGCTTCGAAGATGAACGTGAAGAAAACATGCGCTTCAACACACAGGATTCCCTATCCAGCATGGCCTACAAATTTTACGATTGGCAGGTATACCTCACCAATCACGATACGGCCAAAATCAATTACAAAGTCTTTTACCGCGAGCGCAGCGACTATGCGACCGAATTCAACAACCTCGGGCAGAGCACCCATGCCAGCCACTACGGGGTAGAGCTCGGTATGGTGCAGAATCCCAACCACACCTTCAAGGCCAGTTTATCCAACCGGGTGCTCAATATCATCAACGATGAGCTGAGCAACAATGCCCCTGAAAGAACCCTGCTCTCGCGCATGGAGCACAACCTGCGTCTGGCCAAAAACAGCATTGTATCGAGCACCTATTACGAATTGGGATCAGGATTGGAGCGTCGGCAGGAGTTCATCTTCGTATTCGACCCCACCGGGCAGGGGCCTTACACCTGGATAGACTACAATGGCAATGGAATCAAAGAGCTCAATGAATTTGAATTGGCCAGACCCGAAGATGGAGAGCGCTATATACGCGTGTTCACTCCCACCAATGAGTACATCCGCGCATACAGCAATCAATTTTCGCAATCGCTCAACATCAACCCGGCGGCGGCATGGATGGGCAAGGAAGATTGGAGGGGTATAGCGGCCAAATTCAGCAGCCAAACGGCCTTTCGCATACAGCGGCGCACACAAGTAGAGGAAGGCCTGAGTCGCTTCAATCCTTTCGAGCAAGACATCGGCGACACCAGCCTCATATCACAGTCCTCGAGCATACGCCACACACTTTTCTACAACCGCACCAGCAGCAAATTTGGTATCGACTATACCTACCATCAAACCAAAGGCAAAAGCCCCTTTACAAGTGGCTTTGAGGAGCGCCAGCAGGAGTCGCATATCGGCCGTGTGCGCTACAACTTTACTCCGGCCTTCGCCTTGATCAGCGAGCAGGAAGTGGGCAAGCGATCCAGCCTCAGCGAAATTGCCGATGGCCGCACCTTCGAAATCGACTATTACCAGGTCAAGCAAACCTTCACCTACCAGCCGGGAACGACTTTTAGGCTGAGCTTTATCGGGCAATTCACCCAAAGGAACAACAAGGAAGACCTGGGCGGAGAAGAAGCCACGCTCTATGACCTTGGGCTGGATCTGCGCGCCAATAAGATCGAGTCGGGCTCGCTCTTCGCACATTTCAACTTCATCGCAATCGATTACAGCGGTGTGAGCAATAACAGCCTCGCCTACGAGATGCTGGACGGGCTCCAAAACGGCTCCAACTTCACCTGGGGAGCAGGGATACAGCGGCAGCTCGGGAAAAACATGCAGCTGAATCTGAGCTACAATGGCCGCAAATCAGAAGATGTGGATGCTGTGCACACCGGCAATGTGCAGGTGCGCGCTTTCTTCTGATGGATTTCACAGCGGCAGGCTTGCAGAAGTCCTGAAAGTGTCTGTCCATCCCTCACTCACGGGATTGAAAAACTCTATTTGAGATCCAGTTCTGTTTTGCCGATTAGGACACCCGACTCGTACATCTCCACAATATAGCGCCCTCCGGGTAAATCGTCCTGAGCGGTGTAAAAGATGCAGAGATCCTCCGTTTTGTTTTGATAGTCGAAGGTGCGCTTCACGCTGTACTTGCCGCTCACCCCTTCGAAGTCGAATCGCTTGCTGTCGTCGTTCTCGGAATCCAAGACGATGCCCTCCGGTGAAATGATGCGCAAGTAAACACTCTTCTTTCCCGGCTCAGCGATGATGTTCTCGGCGATGGTGGCACAGGTTCGGATCAGCTCGGTGCGGTTGGCCCTGTTCACTTCTACCTGCTTGCCATTATTGCGCACCCGTATACCCACGCTGCTCAGGGCATCCGTACGCAGCACTGAGCCTGTTTCCACCTTGCTTTTCAAGCCCTCTTTTTCCTTTTCCAGGGCTTGTGCCTTTGTCTTGGCTTGGGAGAGCTCCTCCACGAGAAATTCTTTGTCCTTCTGCAGGTCGATATTAAGCGTGTTCAGGGAGTCAATGGTTACGAGGTATCCCTTCATGATATCCCGAAGGGTAGCGGCCTCCTTCTTGAGCTTGTGGATGATCCATGCATCATCCTTGTGTTTCTCAATTTGCTTGAGCATGTCGCGTATCTGCTCCTGCTGCCCCAGCATTTCGGCATTGAGCTGCGAATTTTGAACAGTCAGGGTGTCGTACTGAATGAGCATTTCCTGGAGGTCGCTCTTCAACTGCAGCTTTTCCAGCTCAATGGTAGAGATGGTTTCTTCCTTGTCTTCTACTTCCGTGGCCTTGAGAAAATACAATACCGCAAAGGCCAGGGCCAGTATGGAAAGCAGCACAATGGCGATGCTTTTCTTATTGGATTTTTTGGGTTCATCCATCTTGCAATGAGGTTTAGCGGGGTTTGAACAAAAAGGGGATTTTAGTACCTTGCTGGCGAAGGCCAAAAGCCTGCGCACCGATGGGTATTACCGGACAAAAATACAATTCTACTTCGATCTACAGCCTGAGCCACCTTATCTTTCCAACAGTGTGCCAAGGCTGTGGCTATCCCATTCACAGCGCGGATGATGTGCTCTGCCTGGGATGCTTCTACAGCTTGCCCCGCACACATTTTCACCGTGTAATCCACAATCCCATCGAGCAAAAGTTTTGGGGTCGAATACCCGTGGAGCGGGCCTTTTCATTTCTTCACTTCGAGCGCGGCAACCTCACCCGCACCCTCCTCCATGCGCTCAAGTACCACGGCAAGCAGGGCATCGGAGAGAGCTTGGGGCGCATGTTTGGGCGGGAGCTGCGCGAATGGGGATTCACCGGGCCCGACTACATCCTTCCCCTGCCCCTGCACAAGAACAAGCTGCGCTCACGCGGTTACAATCAATGCGACTCCATCGCGCAAGGCATGTCCGTATCACTTGGTATACCTGTCGGTAAAAACCTGGTAGAACGGGTCATTGCCAATCCCACCCAAACCAAAAAAGGCCGCTACGAACGCTGGGAAAATGTAAAGCAGATCTTCGAAGCGAGAAAGCCTGCTGTAATGCGTGGAAAACACATTTTGCTCATTGACGATGTAATAACCACGGGCAGTACCATGGAAGCCTGCGGCCACGCAGTGCTGTTCGGAGGTGCCGCCAAGGTGAGCATGGCCAGTATCGCGAGTGCCTGAAAGCCCCTATCTTTGTGGCCATGCTGAAATCAAAGCGGGACTACGCAAACACATTGCGCTACATCCAAGGCCTCTTGGAAGGAGAGCGAGACCCCATCGCCGCCCTTGCCAATACAGCCGCCGTACTCAAGGAGCTACCGGGTTATTTCTGGGTGGGATTCTATCTGGTCAAGGAAGATGAGCTGGTACTCGGGCCTTTTCAGGGGCCGGTAGCTTGTACCCGCATAGCTTACGCCAAAGGGGTTTGCGGTAGCGCATGGTCCAGGGCTGAGAGCATTTTGGTGCCGGATGTACACGCTTTTCCGGGACATATCGCTTGCAATGCCGCATCCATGTCGGAGCTTGTGGTTCCCATCAAAAGCCAAAGCGGGAAGGTCGTAGCAGTATTGGACATCGACAGCACGCGCCCAGCCGATTTTGACGAAAGTGACCAAGCCGCCCTTGAGATGCTCGCCACCCAACTCAGTATGCTATGGCCTTAAAATCACGCCTCTTCACGGCCGTTTTCGCCCTGCTGCTTTACGCCTGTGCCCAGCAAACAGCACCTACAGGGGGTGATAAGGATGAGACACCGCCGCGACCGGTCTCCATCAAGCCTCCAAACTTGAGCACCCAATTTTCCGCAAAGGAATTCGAGATCGTATTTGATGAATACATTCAGGTTGATGACTTTAAGGATCAGCTCTTGGTTTCTCCTCCTTTCAAGAAAAAGCCCGAGTACCAACTCCGGGGCAAAACCTTGAGAGTAACCTGGGAAGAGGACATGCTTCCCGGCACGACCTATCAATTCAACTTTGGAGAGGCGATAAAAGACTTCACCGAAGGCAATGTAAACGATACCTTGATCTACGTTTGTAGCACCGGCGACTATATCGACTCCTTAAGCATCCACGGCTCGGTATTCGACGCTCTGAGCAATGAGCCTGTTCCCAAAGTGAAGGTAATGCTCTACCGGCAATGGGAGGACAGCCTTCCGTATACCACCCCGCCCGATTACCTGGCCATCACCAATGAGCGGGGCGAATTCAATGCCCGTTTTCTTCCACCGGATACCTTCAAATTGTTCGCGCTGGAGGAAAGCAGCAGCAATTACAAGTACGATGGCCCCCCGGAGCGCATTGCTTTCTTGGATTACTTCATCATTTCGACCTACCGCGACAGCTTGGATGAGCATGTCTTTGCTCTCTTTGAAGAAGCGGACACTTCGCAATACATCAAGGATGTGGTGAGCAAGGATTACGGATACTACGAGGTGATTTTCAACCTCCCGGCTGAGGAGGTTGGCATACGCTTTCTCAATCCGGAGTCGGAAATTGAAGAAGAGATTGAAGCCGTGAGCATCCTCAACAGCAGCCGTGACACCCTGAAGAACTGGCTCAACCTATCAGACTATGAGGAAATAGAAGAGATCACAGTGATTTTGCGCGAAAGCGACCGCATGGCCGATACCAGCGATTGGTACCTTGAAACCGACCCGAAATTTCGCGATAAGCCCAAGCTCAAAATTACCTCCAGTGCCTCTGGGGGCAATATTGACCCAAAGAAGCCTGTAAGCATTCGCTTCAACTACCCCTTGGAGCGCATGGACACCACCCTCATCAAGCTCATCGAAGATTCTGTGGAAGTAAGCGATGTGCGCTACGAGCTGAGCAATGTGCGGAGAAGGCTGGACATTCACTACCCTTTTCGCAAGGATGCCGGCTATGAGCTCATTGCAGAGGAGGGAGCCTTTAAGGACATTTACGGCAAGTTCAGCGATAGCCTCGGATATGCATTTGGCTCACATCCCGATGAATACTACGGCAGCTTGCGCATCAAGATTATGCTCGACAAGCCCGTGAAAGAAGGCCACTTCATTGCCATCCTTCACGACTCGAATGAAAATGAAGTGGGCCGCCTCGCCACCAGGAAATCCACCCGCTTCAAACTAAATAAGCTGCCTCCTGGCAAATACAAGCTCATGGGCATCTATGACCGAAATGACAATGGTGAGTGGGATACGGGCATCCACAGAGAGCGGCTGCAACCGGAGCGGCAGGCATTTTATTCGGAAGATATCGATGTGCGCTCCAATTGGGATCTCGATGTGGACTGGATACCGAGCACCCCTTTTGATGCCTCAAAATGGCTTGAGGATGAAAGGTCGGAAAAGAACAGCAAAAGCTCAGAAGCAAAAAAACCAAAGGAGAAGAAGCCAGACGCGAAAGATCCTTCCGGTGGTGGCAATGAGAGGGATGACAAGCCCGAGGAAGGAGAAGATTGAGGCCAATCTGGATCACCATTCAATGTGCTACAAAAAGCTGCGCAGGCAAGCAATCCCTCAGGGCCTGATCTCAAAATTGTCGGCGTCGAGATG
>SLDS01000087.1 GCA_007125175.1 Flavobacteriales bacterium | reverse complement strand
GAACTCCTCTCCCATGGCGCGTCCTCATTGGGCGAATTTTTTGAATATACCTTTGACCACTGGTGCGCATTGCTGGGCGTGGAGCTGAAGTATGAGCTCAGCGGCAGCTACTGCGAAGGCGACTACGATTGGGATCTCCGAAAGAGAATCAAGCGACCGGAAGATTTTCCTGTAATCAAAGCCATGGAGCCCTACCCACAGGTATTCGAAGACCGATCGGGCTTTTGCCCTTCCCTTTCGGTAATTGACCTGCTCTTCAATACCGGCCCTGAGGCGGGCAGGCTGCTAGTCTCCTGAGACTGCTGATAAAATCTGAAGAGGTCTTCGTGACATCAATCCGGGTCATGAGGGTGGATGAGGGCGATTTCATACATTTGCGGCCCATGCAAGCACTGGTCTATGCGATCGTATACAGCCTATTGTGGCTGCTGGCCTGGCTGCCACTGCGCCTGCAATTTGTCATTTCCGATCTGCTCTACATGCTGGTATACCACGTATTTACCTACCGGAAAAAGGTGGTGAGGCAAAACATCGCCCGCTCCTTTCCCGAGAAGGATGAAGCCTGGCGGAGAAAGGTGGAGCGCAAATTTTACCGGCATTTTTGCGACAGCTTCTTCGAGTGGATGTACCCATTGCACCGCAGCGCCGAGGAACTGCAAAAGCACTACCGCATTGCAAATCCAGAGGTGATCAATGAACTGCATGCACGCGGAAAGAGTGTAGCCGGAGTTCTGGGCCACTACGGCAATTGGGAGTGGCTGAGCTTATTGCCCCTCGAGGTGAAGCATAAGGTGTGGGCCATATACAAGCCCATCAAGAATCCCTACTTCGATAGGCTTATCAATGGTTTGCGCTCAAAATTTGGTGTGCTCATGGTGCCGGATCGGGAAGCCTTCAAAACCCTGATGGCCGAAGGGCAGGCCGGTGAGAAAACCCTCACTTATTTTCTCGCCGATCAGAGCCCCCAAGCGCATAAAATCCGATACCGCACGGAATTTTTGAATCAGGACAGTCCCGTATTCCTCGGTGCGGAGCAAATCGCGAGCAAGCTGGATATGGCTGTGGTATTTTTCGACATCCGGAAAGTGAGCCGGGGGCATTACGAATTGCACTTCGAATTGCTCTGCGAGCATCCCCGGGAGCTGCCCCAATACGCTGTGACCGAACTTCACGTCAGGGCCCTTGAGAAGGCTATCAAGCGCGACCCTGCATGGTGGTTGTGGAGTCACCGCCGGTGGAAGCACAGCCGGGAGCAGCATAGAGATACAGAAGTGGATGCAAGCCGCAGAGAGATCCCTAAGTAGTGTCTGTCCATACTGTCCAATATCGGCGTTGCACTTATTCTAAAAACAGTCATCCCGTACGTACGGGACTCCTTGCTTTTCAGACCTTCGTGCGTCTCGTCTCGTCAATCTTGACGAGACGAGACTACTGAACATTATGATCCAACCACTTGACTAAATGGACAGGCCCTAAGTAATTTGAGATCTTCCATTTCGGAAAAATGAGCGATTGAATGCCGTAAATGCAGCAGATTTAGATTGGCTTAACATTCTAAAGCTGTAATCGCGCAACTTGTGCACTATTTTTGCAATCCCTGCTGCGTATGATGAATCGAAGAATAAAAAGTACCCGGAGACGCATGGCCCTGTACATGGCGCTTATCGCCTCAGTGATCGCGGTGCTGATTTTGCCGAAAGGCGCAGAAGCACAGCAATCGGTAAACAAGCATGGATGGTGGTTGATCCATTTCGGGGACAATCCACTCAATGACAAGATCGGTTTGCATACGGAAGTGCAAATGCGCAATCAATGGGTGGATCAAAGTCTGGCGACCAGCCTTATGCGAATTGGGCTCAATTATTACACCAGCAGCAGCACCATCGCCACGGTGGGCTATGGCTACTTCTACAATGAGCCCAGCGAGCCGGAGCTTTTTGTACCATTGAGCAGGGAGCACCGCATATGGCAGCAATTTCTCACGCGGCACAAGACCACACGCATCTTTATGGAGCACCGCTACCGGCTTGAGCAGCGATTTGTTTCCTTCGCCGACGATCGTCCCGACCTTATAGACCACCGCCTGCGCTATCGGTTTCAGGTGCTTGTGCCTTTCTACACCTTTTCGCCCTATTTGCGGCATTACTTCTTTGCGTCGTACAATGAGTTGATGCTCAACTTTCGCAGAGAGACAGCAGAGATATTCGACCGCAATCGACTCTATGTGGCCTTGGGCTATCAGGTGAGCCCCAAGCTCAACTTTCAGATGGGCTACCTCAATCAATTTGCCCAGCAAGCCCTTTTCAGCAATGCTGAGATCAATCACCTCTTCCAGTTTACCGTTTCGTACAATATGGATGACCTTATGGCCACCTTTTTCCGCCGAAACAATGCCCCCAAGTCCTGATGCCACAGAATAAGCTCCGTATGAACCCTACAATAAAGCAAAAAGTAAAGGCGATCTTCCTGCTCGGCATCTTGTGCAGCTTCTGCCATTCTCTACAGGCTCAGATGTTGGAGAGGGAGTTTCACGATGTTTTTGGCTTGCAGGGCCGTATGGAGTACCGTGGCGAATGGCCTCTGGATTCTGTTTTTCCCGAAAAGGGGATCTTCAAGATCTCCTGGCGCGACTTCGGCATGGATACCCTGCGCACCTATGCCATGCAAGGCGAGCTGCGCGCGCATAGGCCTCATGGCAAGTGGCTTTGGCAGGAAGCCGATTGGAAATACAGCATAGAGCCCGGCAGCAGCATTGAACCGAAATTTCAATCGAGTGGTTTGGAGCAGAAATGGGAGGGCCACTTTATCGAAGGAAAAGCTGCCAGGGAATGGCGCTACACCCTCAATGCCAAAGAAAGTGATACACCTCGGCGAGGGCAAGCACCGAACTTAATAGAAATAAAATCCAGATACGCCGCCTGCCGCCCAATAGGCCCGATGCAGATCACCGACCGCCGCCCCGGAGCGGAGGCCGGCATCGAGGGGAGTTGCAATGAAGCCGGTGAAGTGCAGGGTGAATGGCGCTTCCGATTCAAAAGGGATGGGAATGAGGTGCTCGAGAAGCGCCTCTATGAACGGGGGATTTTGCTCTCAGTGCAGCGCATCAAGGAGGGAGACACCCTGCAAGTGGATTATCCCGAGCGGCGCTACCTGCTCGAGCTCATGGACAAGCCCCTGCCGGCCACCGACTCGATTGTAGAATACAAGGCCTTGATCGGAGAACGCGAATTTAGCAGTGATGCCGTAAGCTGCCAATCCATGAATTTGCTGGAAAGCTACATGAATGATCACTTCATGGCGGGTTGGAACCTGGAAGCTTTGGACTGCGACTTTTGCCGACAGGCCCCGGTATTTCGCAGGCTCATTTACCCCATTAACGAGCAGGAGAAGGAAATTCGCACCCGCACGAGCGAACTAATGGATAGCCTCCACAGCGCTATCGACCGATGTAGGGAGGGGCGCAATCCCGAGATTGCCCGCGCCAGGAGCCCGGAGTTGGATCAAGCCGTTGCGGCCATACAAGCTACGCTGCATCAGTTTGCTATCATCGACTCCCTCTTGCAGCGCAGTCATGAAGATGATTTTCTCTACTATGAGCGCCATGGCAGCGAGTTGGTGCGGGACTTTGTGGCGCTCAATAGAGCGGCCATCTTCAGGGCAAAGTCCTATGATTTGGAGCCTGACAGCTTGCCCATGATAGCACTCGATGGGCTTCATGAGGGCTACTTCCTCACCCTGCTGCAGTCTGTGGAGGCGCTTCAGCATCCGCTCAGTGAGGTGCTCAAGATTGCCGATGAAGCCTTTGTAGGCGTGAAGCAGCAGAGCGAGTTGCACGCCTTAGAAAACCAAATGCTCGAAAAACTCGCCGCCTTGGACAGCCTGTACAAGGGAGGTGACTTGCAAGCCTTTGTGCGTGATGTATGGGTGGATGTACACTTGCGGGATATGCTTCAGGCTTACGCGAAAAACGATGACTACGAGCAGGGCCTGGAAATGGCTGCGGCAATGATTACCAAGATGGACAGCCTCGCCAATTGGCATGAGGATGTAATGCGCTTGGAGGATCTAAAAGCTGAGTTGAAGACGGCCTATACCTATGCGGCTTACAATCCCTACACGGGCGAGTACGATATTGAGTTGGGGGTGAAAAATCGCTTTCGCAAAAATATGAGTGAGCTTGTGATACCCTATGCGCGAGAAGAAATCTTGGCGGCCGATAGCTGGGAGCTCTTTGAAGCGCGCTTATTGCGCTTGAGCGACTTGCGCAAGCAGCTCATCCGCTTTGCCTTTATGGATGAGCGAAGCGACCGAAAAATCGAGCGGAGGCTCAGAAGGGATGAACGCCCGGAGAAGATCTTGCAGAACTTTCTCGGCTATATGGAAGGCCGCTAGCCATAGAGGGTCGCGGCGACGGGCTTGCCGGGTTGAGTCTACAGGCTTTCGCCAAAAAGTTGATTGAGTTAAGTGAAGCGGGGAAGCGAAGAGAGGTGATTTCCTCAGAAATTCGGGTTCTAAGCTGACTTCATTTTCCAATACCAGCGTTTGTAGGGTGTGTAGATTCCGGTCTTTACCATGGCTCTCATCAACGCAGTCTTGCGTCCCGGATTGATGGGGTATTGCAGCAGCCGTGCATCGAGTGCTTTGATCACCGCAAGAAAAAGTTTGTTGCTTACGGTGCTGCGGTAGGCATGTTTTACACCCAGTACTTGCCTCCAGAGAGCGAAATTGTTCATAGGCGACACCAGCCGGGTAGCGATGCGCATCTCGGTTTTGGCCTTCGCGGCCCAATTGCCCATGCGCTCCTCCCAATAGAACAGGTCGAGCAAATTGCCCTTGCCGGTATATTGCAGATCGAGGCCAGCCCTCCACTCATCCATCAGGGATATGACCTCTGCCCTGCCACGGTGCCCTATCATGGCAGCGAGCTCTCGTGGATTGGCGGCATCATTCACACCGTAATAGCTGCGGCCTATCTCCCCCATATTGCCATTGAGCATCAGTGCATCGGCAAAGTGAATGCCATCGCCCTCCAGCACCCTTGCGGCTTGCTCCATGCGCGGCATGTAGAGTTTTTGAAAGTGGAGAAGCTTATCCTCGGCCACATGCTCTCGGTACTGATAAACCCCGTAAGGCATGGCTGCTGCGGCTGCCAGCTGCCGACCTATGGCGATGTCGCTATGGTCCTCGGGCATGTGGGCGTGGCAGTAGGTGAAGGTCTCGAGGGCAAGACCCGCACCGGCCGCGAGCAGCAAGCGGCTGTCATAGCCTGCCGTGAGGGCCAGCACAGTGCGCTGCCTGCGCGCAAAAGCCTCAAGCGTGCCGCGCATGATGCCAGCTATGCCTTCCACAGCCGCTTGAAAATCCACAGGCTCCACAGGCATCTCTGCACTCGGGAAGTAGCGTATGTGTGCCGCTTTCGCAAAATCGAGGTAATGGTTGGGCCTGAGCTTGAGTAAGCCCGGCTGTCCGGTGTACTGATAGATGCAGAGCATGTACTTTTGCAGAAGCGCATCAGGCTCTGCCTCAAAATGTGGCAGCAAGCGCGGATTGTTGGTGAGGATGCACTTGTCAAAATCGTAAAATGCTTCGAATTGCCCGCAGGCATCAGCGAAGCAGTAGAGGCGATCCCCATGCAGGCAAATAAGCAGGAAATCGCCCGAGCACTGGCAGAGATAATCCAGCAATGCAGACTCGGCACCAAGCCAGAATCGCTCCAGCATATCGCTCAGCAGGCCCGCATTGCTGAGCTCAGGCCGGGCGGGATTCACCACCTCACCCAGCAATATTCCCTGCACAGCCTCCGCAGTCTCGGCATATTCAAATCGGCTTCCCTCGCTGTACTGAAAGAGGAAGCTACCCATGCGCTGCTTCCGCAAAAATGGCTGAAGATAAGTATCTTCTCCTACCGGACTGAGCAAAAACTGATTGATGGGCCATGCATTCACGGCTGCAAGGTAAGGAAGTGGGTGATTATTGGTAAGCTTATAACACGGATGCGCGATACATTTTACCAGGAGCTCTGACTCTTCTCTGCGCGCAAAGCCATTTCAATCCGAAACAATACACTCCACGAATCCTCAAGGAAAGTGATGGAAATCTGCGCGACACTTGTTAGCATAATCGACCAGCCAGTGCCCGGGTGTTGCGTTTTTTGTTGTTCGAGAAAATGGAATTGTCACATCCCGTATGGGCGCAAGGCAAATTTATTGGATACGCTTGGGAGTCGACTGCAGAAATACTCAGCGGTCGAGAGTTGCATCAAGATGCAGGCAAACTCCTAGGTCGCAGGGTCCGTTATGCAGTACAAGGCTTTGCCCTCGAAGGGCAATTGCCTGAACAAGGCCGTAATGGTGAAATTCATATAGTGCTCTTGATTCTTGCGGTTGCGAGGCAGCCCTGCTCGGCGATGTACAAGCCCACTACCGAGTCGTGAAAGACAGTAGCAGCGGTTTCCTTCAGGGCAAAGGGCGAGCAAAGAAATGATGAAGTATTAAAAATGAAGCAAAAGTCATCAAAGGATGGTCTTTCAATCGAATTGCCTCCTTCGTTTTCTCTTGGATGAGTATGGAGTATCGTTCAAGCGGCAGATTGAGATGCGCATCTGGCAAAGTGAATGATGAATTTCATATCAGCAAGCAGACCTCATCGTGTTGGCGTTTGTCTTGAGTTGAATGCAAATGTACCTTGATTATTAGAGGCAACAGCTCAACAAGAAATAAATAACGGATCCGTATACATGTTATTAAATTTTTGTTAACTTTGGTATCAACCAATCTAACGACCATGATCACATCTCAAGCAAGGGCTATTCGCTCTTATTTCCGTATAGCCTTCTTATGTTCGGCTTTTTTTCTGTTTTCCAATACAGCCATCACTCAGAGTATAACCGTGACATCGACTGATGTGATCGATCTGGACATGTACGCATTGGCCGATGATCATGCGATTCCACCTTTTGAAGAAGCAGAATGTGCTGTTTTGAATCCCGCATTTGGCAGCAATGTTCCCGACTGGCCCATGGCATTTCTTTGCAATATAGCAGCCAAGCAAAGCGATTTTTGTGAATATTACACTACCGCTGATGCTCAAGCATTTTGTGGAATTTCGGGAAGTGGTTCGAGCACCGTACTGGTGCGGGTAGTCAATTTTGCAAGTACGCATCACAATACTGCAAAGCCCATCGGTTACGATGCCTACGCTTGGACGGATGCCTGGTACGACATCGACTTTGAAGTAAGCGGCCTTCCAATCGGGACACCGGTCACAGTGCATTACCGATACGATGTTTGGGCTTTTGGCGGCAGCCCACCTGAGGCCGCCGAGTTGGACTACTTTATCATGAATGGCAGCCTGTTCATGAATGGAACAGATCTCTTTGCCCAAGACGGTTTCAATATGGGGTTCAACAATGTGGGAGCTAACATAAAGAATGCATTCAACAATGCCAGCGGATCGGGGAGCTTCAGCACTACCGTAGGCGATAGCCATAATCTCTACTTGGGGAGTAGCTCTGATATAAGCATTGAGGGCCCAGGAAAAGACTTTAAGGTAGGTGATTGTGGTGCTTTTGGCTTCCAAACAAATTGGAAAGATGCCGGCACCGTTGATTATAGTGCTTTCGTTTGGATTAGCGTAGACCCGGTTCCATCTCCCGTGCAAGCTAGCATACCGGAGGAGATGTTTTTCTCAGTAGATGTAGGTAGTGATAAGGAAATGAGCTCACCATTTCCAGATGGTAGTCAAGTATTTGATCCAGGAGATGCTTATTTGTTTTCCAACTCACCTCTGCCACCAGGAGGCGCAAGTGGAGCTATTAATGATGCGGACTACATGGGATAGATGTGGCTCCCATAGCACCAGATGCGGGCATCCCTCCATTTACGGCTGCCCCCACAGCAAGTGGTATGGATGTGAATCTGATCAGCACGGACTACCTCAATCTAAATGGTCTCTCACTAACGAATGTGGACGTGACTCCGGGCACATTGACCACTTTGGGCAATACAGAATGTGTGAAGCCTATTCGGCATATTTATCTCTCCTTTGACGATGATGACCACTTCAATTACACGACCAGTGGAGCAGCTCCTTTGAGCAGTTCGCCAAACAGTGGAAGGGTGTACGGAAGCAGCTTGGAAAAGGACGAAGTGGTGGAGTACGAGTATGTCCCTATGCTGAAAAGGCTACTACCGCGTTATCCCGTTTTTTCAGAAACAAATATCCATCCCAGCCTTGGCCCCAATCCTGTAGAAACCCCCGACCCCTCAATCAGCAACACCGCCGATGATGATGTGAATGCCCTTGCCTTTACGAAAAACCGCAACGTATGCCAAAATACCTACTTCACGGTGAGTAGGGCGGCGCAGGGCACTACTGCCAATGGAGACGTTCTTGATCCGGGAATCATCTACAAGGTAGGTGCTGGAGGATCGCCCATTGCGGCGATCTTTCACCCCGATTTGGGATTGCAACCCGGCGTTGACATTAATGCTATAGAGTTCGGACAATTTGTAAATCCCGCCTTGCCTTATTCGGGAGGAGTGCTTGCTCTGCTGTTTAGCGTGGAAATTGACGACCCTCAAACAACTGAGGATGAAAGCGGCGGTCTCGATCCAAAAATGATTTATTACTCTTTCATGGATGGTACTCATCACAAGCTGGATAGTACGGCTGTGCTGCCGGACAATATCGATGCTATAGCTCTTTGGGATGTTACCTCTCAATACCAGGCGAGCGTAAATCCTTGTAATTCGAACAATTTCATCAGTCCTCCGCAAAACCTAATGGTAAGCTTCCTCCCGGGAGGAGGAGCTGAGGTAAGCTGGGATCCCTATCCCGGATCGACAATATGTGAACTCAGAGCGAATAATGTGAACGCCTCGAGCGACAAGCAGTTCTTGGTAGGCGGATCGCCTCCTGGCACGCCGCCGAGCAGCTACACCGCACCAGCTTCAGCCATAAGCCCCGGAGCTACTTACAGGGTGAGACTGCGCTGTGGTTGTGGCTCAGGAAGCAATATATCTGCAAGTCCGTATACCGAGTATGTTTTTGCGACGGCTCCTATAGCCAGTCAAGATGCAACAGCGGGCGATATGAATGAGGCCTTTTGGACAGATCCTTTGGTACAGATTTATCCCAACCCAGCTGTAACACAGATCAACATAGAGGGTGAGTTTATCAAGGATGGCCCGATTCAAATCACATTTAGCAATATGCTTGGTCAAACTGTTTTGCAAACTTCCACCGTGGCAGTCCACAGCAAATTTAGCATACGACAAGATATTCAAAGTCTGGAAAGTGGAATATACATGATTACGATTCAATCCGGCAGTACCCGCATGACCAGAAAGGTAGTAGTGGAAAGATAATAAGCGAAAACACCGGTAATGATCGGTATTTTCTGAACTTCACATTGAACAAAGTATAGGCCACTTCATCGATTGTATTGGGTGCTAAATGGGCAGAACAGAAAAGCGCTCATGATGTCAAGAAAGAACCCTGCGACGCTGAGTACATTTATTTAGCCCTTGGTTTGTTTGTTTCAGTAATCTCGCGAGTTGCGGGCAAGTTTTGGCAGGTTTGGTCGGTGCAGTCACACCACCTCCCGATACCGCGCATCCTCCACCATCGCCAGCCTTTCCATCCGCTCCACCTCAATGCTCACGCAGTCAAACTCCTCGGTCACAACGCCCGTTACGCTGTACACGGCTTTTCCCCGAAAGGGGTACTGACGCAGCACAGGCGGGAAGTGGACGGTGTCGATAACGCTGTCGTCACGGTCAGCAACATTACCGAAGGCTATGTGTTCATTTCAAAATTTCCGATCGGAACAGGGCTATTCCGCAGAGCCTCATCTCTCATTACTTCGAACAGCAAAAGCCCCCGGAGCCGAGACTGACAGCATAAATCCTCTACCCATACTGCCTACCTGTCCCTCATTGACTTCTCGGAAAGCACGAAACATCGGCTCAAAACGAGGAATACAGGCTTCCTATCGAACAGGAAGGTGTTGCAAAGCTTTTCTGTTGAGCAAAATTTTCAAACCTCCGGTAATAAATGCCCCGCTACCTCTAACTTGAAATCTTGCCATATCACTGTCAAATGCGATTTCATCAGATTGCAACTCAAAGGTGCCCGACATGGTGCTGATTATTCCAAAACGCTGAACATATTTTATAAAAAAACGCAGGTCGCTCGTGATCCTCAACTCTTTTGAAATTCCTAAATACGGGCCAAAAGAAAAAGGCCTGAAATCCAATATACTGAGTGTAATGGAATAATCTTTGCCGGTTGCGGGATCGTTTGCCAGAGAAGTAAAACTAATGGGCAAATCTTGCAATACTTCATTCGGAATTCCCACGAAAAGCCCGGCATGAATATTAAAAAAGTGGTAGCTGCTTTGATTGATCAGTCTATAGCCTGCTCCAATTTGAACATCGTGGTTACTAAAATGTCCCGAGTAAGAGCTGCTGCTCACCTTAGCCACGACTCTTTTATGGGTTACTCCCATACCGATGTACGCATACCCTATTTCAGCAAAAAAATTGCGAGTCAATCCATGCTCATACATAAAACTGGGTAAATAGGTATTGTTCTCCATGACCGGACCTTCAGATAGGAAACCATTGGGATCTTGGACATTGGTAACTGTAAAGCCAATTCCTGCAGAAACGGCGAAGTATTTTGATTTTGGATGAATCTGTCTTTTTTTGAACCTCTGATGATCTTTTTTATCCAAAAAACCCTCTGATTGCGCGTATACGCCGGCTACGAAGAAAGCTTGGAAAAGCAATAACAAAAGCGTCTTGTAGACAGTCTGCCTTAAAGTTCGCAAATTCATCGAAGTTGAATTACCGGGATTTCAATTACTACAATTTATGCTTGCCACCCCTGTTGACGGTGTAGTTCCATGGCTCGAAATAGAGACAAAATGTATATTGGAAGCATGCTGATTTGGTGGATTTAGATGATTTAGATACCGGGTTTGAGAGTAAGAAAGGGTAGGATTAACGGTCTCATTCACTTCAATCTCATGAGTGATGCCTCTCAGGTACTCTACTTTGTAAGTTATTTGGCCGGATACTGTTCTGCGGCAGTGAAACCAAATGCCGAAAATCTTCCTATAAGGCCTTATACGACCAAATGTTCTAACCCGAGTTTGGTCTTGGCTAACCGGCATTTGGTGACAACGAAGCTTTAGTTTTGTTCTTTCAGAGCCGTCGGTATTCCTGTGCACATTTTTATTCGAATTACAAGAGGGCAAAGGTACCGGTTCATCATCGCCTTTCGGAACTATACCCGGAATTATCAATTCATTTGGAGGAACATCTTCTCCGTACGGCCCGTCTATATCAGCTATTAAGTTAATATTGTCTGCGTCAACAATTAATATGCCATCGTCAAAGATCTTGTAACAAAAATTCTCAACAAGTAACATTCTATTTGCACCGGCCACTATTGAAAATTCATTATCCGAAAAATATGGATGATATTCATTCTCACCGGATTCATTTTGCCTTAAAGTGATGTGATTAGGATACTTTGCGATGTGATTCAGAAGGTCGCTTTCGGATTGCAGGCTGTCCATGTTAATTCCCTCATAGATCTCGTATACATATGTCAAAAGCGATTTATAGCCATTGGCCTGTTCGTACTGTCGTCTATCATCTTCACCCATTAGATTTAATTGTTCCATCGCGCTGAATAAATCTTCAAAAGTTCTAAATTCGGGTATCTGGTTTCCGCTTTTGTTTAAGGTGATTGTGTCTTTCCCAAAATTATTCACGTGATCTTCTTTCGAACATCTGCTGAACAATAATGAAACCACCATGAAAATTAGCAAAAACTCCAAGCATCTCATCACATTCATCTCATTAAAATTAAATGCTCGCCTACTCTACCCGGTTTTCGGCTACCCCGGCTCTGGTCAGAAATGATCGATCGGTCTGCTAAGCAGGGCCAAGAAAGAAAGAAAGAAAGAAAGAAGCATTGTTGATAAGTTGTTAATAACTTTACTTGATTTTCAGAGACATTCTTTCGGCTCTAACCTTCAATTACTTCAATGTTTTCACGGGTTATAGAAGGG
>SLDS01000242.1 GCA_007125175.1 Flavobacteriales bacterium | reverse complement strand
GGAGGATACATCGGTCTTGCCGGTGCTGAGTATCGCTTTCCGGCCTCCAACTGGGGTTGGCGCTACAACTATACCGTGATTGGTGTGCGGGGTGCGCTCCACTATCCCCTTGTCGATAAACTGGACACCTACGGCGGGATCATGCTGGGCTACAATGCCGTAAGCGTAAGAGATGTGGGCGATGTTCCTTCCGGCTTCAGTTCTGCCAGTGGGGGCTTGTCTCTGGCCATATACCTCGGAGGGCGCTACTACTTTTCTGAGCGTTTTGGGCTGATGGGAGAAGTGGGCTATGGGGTGTCCTATCTCAATATTGGCGTGGCATTGAAGCTATAAATAGCCTTAATACAGGATCAGTCTATGTCTTAAACTGCACTAGGCTGTTCTGCCTTCCTGAATCCCCAGCAAATCTTTGGCATTGGCTATAGCTGCGGCCGTTCGTTTATTTCCACTCAGCATTTCTGCCAATTCCTCAATGCGTTGTCCTTCATCGAGTTGATGAATGTATGTGCGGGTCATTTCTCCATCGCTGCTTTCCTTGTACACCTTGAAATGGCGCTCTCCCATAGCCGCAATCTGGGGAAGATGGGTGATGCAGATGACCTGCATACCCTTGCTCATATCGCTCATGATCTGCCCCATACGTCGAGCCACCTCTCCAGAAACCCCCGTGTCGATTTCATCAAAAACGATGCTGCCTTTGGGATCTCCCTTTGCGGAAGCGTGCTTGATGGCCAACATGAGCCTTGAAAGCTCCCCACCTGAGGCCACCTCTTTCAAGGGGCGCAAGTCTTGGCCGGCATTGGCCGTGAACATGAAGTCGAGCTTGTCCATACCGTGCTGCTGAGGCTCATGCAGCGCTCGCATCTCTACCTCAAAGCGGGCTTGGGGCATGTTCAATGTTCCGAGCAAGGCTGTGATTCCGGCTGCGAGTTTTTCATGGGCAAGCTTCCGGCTCTTGCGCAGTTTCTCGACACAGGCCATGAGCTCAGCTTGCTTGGTCTTGAGCACCTTCTGTAGCTCTGCAATCTGTTCACCATATGATTCGACCTGCTCCACCTCCTTGCGCAGCTTATCTCGAAATTCCAGCAGAGCTCCCACTCCGCTCAAGCCATGCTTTTTCTCTTGCGCAAAAATCCTGCTTTGCAAACTTTCCAATTGCTCCAGCTCGCCGGGATCGACTTCTACATTAACAAGTGCCATGTCCATCTCAGCCTGCAAGTCTTTCAATTCAATGAAGACAGACTCGAGACGCCCGGCCATTTCAGCGTATTGGCGCGAATGCTCAGCGATTCCCGAGAGGGCCTGACGCATGCGGGCTGCAGTATCGAGAAGGTTCTCATCTCCCTCAGCCAGGAGCTGTAGGGCCGATGACAGCCCCTGCTGTATATCCTCCGCATTACCTAGTACGCTCAACTTCTCATTGAGCTCACCCTCGTCGATGGCATCAAGCGCCAAGGCCTCCAATTCACTGAGCTGAAACTTATTGAATTCATGTTCTTTTCGCTTGAGTCGGTCTTCTTCCACAAGCTTTTGGACATCCCCGCGCGTTTTCGTGTATTCGCGGAAGCTCAGCCTGTACTGCCGGCGCTCTTTAGCGTTTCCCGCAAATCGGTCCAGCACGCCGAGTTGAAAGGCCGGATCGGCCACTTGAATGCTCTGATGCTGGCTGTGAATGTCGATAAGACGCATTCCGAGCTCTTTGAGCACCTGCACCTTAACAGGAGTATCATTCACAAAAGCGCGGCTTTTGCCCGTTGTCAATACCTCGCGCCGTATGCTTGTGATGACCTCGTAATCGAGATCTTGCTTCTCAAAAAATTCCTGCAGGGAAAGGTTCTTCACTGCGAAATGGCCTTCCACGATGCACTTTTGCTTGCCACTCTGCACAGCCTTGGTATCGGCCCGCTCGCCGAGCAATAGCCCCAATGCACCGAGCACGATGGACTTACCGCTGCCGGTTTCACCAGTAAGCATGTTGAGACCTGAATGGAATTCGATCTCCAGGCTTTCGATAAGGGCATAATGCTTGATCGATAGATGCTTGAGCATTGAGATGAGGCTTTCAGGGTCAAAGATACGAGAGAAGCCTTACTTACCCTTCTGCATGCGCTCGTATTTGCTCAGATTGCCCGGATCTACTTTGGAGATTACCTCAAAAAGGGAATTTCGCTCATTGGGCTGGGCTTGAGAAAAGAGATTGACGATCTCGTCGCTCTTGGCGAGGAAAAAAGACTGGGTATTGTAAGCCAAGGGCTTCACCCGGTGCACCTTGTCGAATTTGATCAAGGCATTGTGACAGGCAGTACGTCCCTGATCCATTTTTTCGCTGAGACGGTCCATGCCCAGACGGTGGTACTCGTAGAGGCACTCGCGCATGGGCTCAAAGGTACGGTGCATGATGTCTTCGGCGAGCCAGTATCGGTTCTTATCGCCCTCAAAGGCCTTCCAGCCAGAAGCATTGGAGGTTTGCGCTGCTTGCACGATGCGCTGGGCTTGCTGGTAGTATGGTGTTCCCCCTCGCAGGGAAAAGGTGTCGTAATCGTAACCGATGATCAGGTAGGCGTAAAAAGCCAAAACGTGCAGCAGGTTGTGCTGAAAATTATCAGCATTGAATACGTATTGGGTATTCGGGATGTAGTCGAACTGGAAATTGTTGTCCTGAATGTTCAGAAGGGGGCTGTAGTAGTCTGTGTTGAATATGGGACGCCCGGATACAACCTGAAGGGTAGCGGAAAACCTATTGGATGAGGCGCTGGCTTCATTGATGTTGATCAAGATAGTGCAGCGGATACGCTCTTCGATGGTAAACTGATCCTTGGTCCATTTGCGGTTGTTCATGAATTCGAAAACCATTTGCTCCAGGCTTTCGAAAATCGCCGGATTCACCCCCTGTATGGAGGGGTAAATCACCTCCACACTGCAGTTGAGCTCCTGTGCTTCGGAGGCCTTATTGAGGCCCAACAAAAGAAAAATAAGGATTAAAAGGCGTTTCATAAACATTCAGCAAGCAAGAAGTCGACGATATCTGTGGCTACCTCCGTCTTGGATTTTAACTCCAAATGTAGCGATTTATTGCCTGTCAACAGGCTTACTTTGTTGGTGTCGTGGGCAAATCCGGCCCCTTCGTCACGCAGGGAGTTCAGTACGATGAGATCGCAGTTTTTAGCCTTCAGCTTGGCAAGTGCATTGGCCTCGGCATCATCAGTCTCCAAGGCAAAGCCCACAAGCACCTGTCCATCCTTCTTTTGGGCGCCCATGG
>SLDS01000233.1 GCA_007125175.1 Flavobacteriales bacterium | reverse complement strand
GCCTTGGTCTGATTGTAGTCGCAGGGATTGATCACAGTCATATGGGGCAGCATTTTCATCATACCCACATCTTCCAATATCTGATGGGTAGCGCCATCCTCTCCGAGGGTCAGGCCGGCATGCGAAGCGCATATCTTCACATTCTTGGCGCTGTAAGCGATGGACTGCCTGATCTGATCGTATACCCTGCCTGTCGAAAAATTGGCAAAGGTGCCCGTGAAGGGAATCTTGCCACCTATGGTCATCCCCGCCGCGAGGCCCATCATATTGGCCTCAGCAATACCCACCTGAAAAAAGCGCTCCGGAAACTCATCCTGGAAGGCGTTCATCTTCAGCGACCCGGTCAAGTCGGCGCAGAGGGCGACCACATTTGGATTCTTCTTGCCGAGCTCCAGCAATCCATCTCCAAATCCACTTCGGGTGTCGCGATGGTTTTCAACGGTAAAGGTTTTCATGGGCTTTATAATTTCAGGTTGGTAGCAGATCCCGAGCGGATGCTAAATTCTCTTTCGATGGTGTATATGACTTCCTTGCTGTTTTTTGAGCGGTAGGTGAGCTTGTAATCTCCGGGCTGCAGCACATATTTTTGGTTGCCATCCTCGCTGCTGATATTGCTCACCCATACCAGTTTGCTCCCCTTCACTTGACTGATGCTCCCATAGCCGGGGCTGCCAAGGCTGAGGTTAAACACTCCCGGCTCGGGTATCTGCACGGTGGTGGTCTCATTTTGGCGTACCTCCACTTCGGGTATCATGGTGCGCGGCAGGGTGAGCACCTCGAGATCGTAGATGCCGGTGAGTACTTTCTCCTTCTGGTTTACTTGCTGCACGTGCAGGGTGTGGGGTGAGAGGTGCCCCCTCAGTATCACCCGTGCATCGCCACCCTGCCTGCCGGACACCTTCACTTCGAGCTGGCCCTGACCGGCGTCGATGGCCACGATATTGTGGCGGCCCGGCTCTATGCGCACGGTATCAAGCGCGATGGGAGGGATGGTATGCACCTCCATGCGGTAGCTCAATAGGGGATCCAGGGTGAGGGTGTCGGGATTGCCCCGGTGATTGAGCGTATGCACAAAACCATAAGCCAGCTTCTCGCTAAAAATGTCGAAGAAATTCACGGTGACATTGCTCTCCAGTGGCTTTCCAAAATCGTCCAGGAGATTCACTTGCAGGGTGGTATTGTTCAGTGCCTGGCTGATCACGATATCCAGAATGTTTCGGAAGCTCTCCTCATTGGTGGCGTCGAAATAGGAGCCTACACAATTGAAGGTGTCCATAAAATCTTCATCGAGGCCCACGCCGATTACGAATGGCTTAAGCACCACACCTTTTTGCTGCAAAGCCCTGCTTACAGCACAGGGATCGCCATCGCAGGCCTCAATGCCATCGGTGATCAGGATGATGATATTGCGACAATTATCGCAGGGGGGAAAGTCGTCGGCAGCCAACTCGAGACTCCTTGCGATGGGGGTGGTTCCCTGCGGTGTAATCTTGTCGATTGTGCTCTGTATCAGAGGTACATTTCCCGGTCTGAAGGAGACCTCCAGCTTGGTATCCTCACAATCCTGATGCCCCTTGATGATGGGCACCTGATGGCCGTACACCCGCAGGGCCAGCTCCAGATTTTCCCTGCCCTTGAGCTCATCCAGTGATTCCTTGAGCAGGCGCCGCGCTATGGATATGCGTGTATCGCTTTGCCAGCGTGCATTCATGCTGTTACTTGCGTCAAAAACGAAGAGAATGCGGGTGAGGGGTGTATTGTCATCTTGTGCCCCACCGGAATACGGGAATAGCAAAAAGCCCAAGAGGAGGAAGACACAGGATCGGCCCGGCGCGAAGCCGATGCCATCAATAGTCTCCCAGAGTCGTTTCGGGATTTTGCTCAAGTGCACGTTCAAGTTGTTCGTCATTAGGAGCTACTCCATGCCATTTGTGCGTACCCATCATGAAGTCCACTCCATGGCCCATTTCTGTTTTGAGGAGCACCATCACTGGTTTTCCCTTGCCGCTCAGCTCTTTGGCCTTAGCCATTACCTGCATGATCGCCGGTATGGAGTTGCCCTCTTCCTCTTCGAGCACTTCCCACCCGAAGGCTTTCCACTTAGCGGCAAGATTGCCCAATGGCAGTACCTCGTCCACATCACCATCAATTTGCCTGCCATTGTAGTCAACTGTCGAGATGAGATTGTCGATACGGTGGGCTGCTGCATACATGGCCGCTTCCCAGATTTGCCCTTCCTGAAGCTCTCCATCACCGTGGAGGCTGTACACGAGATTGCTGTCACCGTTCAGCTTTTTGCTTTGAGCGGCACCTACCGCTACAGAGAGCCCCTGGCCGAGCGAACCCGATGCCACGCGCACGCCGGGCAAGCCCTCGTGGGTGGCCGGATGCCCCTGCAGGCGGGAATTGATTTTGCGGAAGCTGCTGAGCTCATCCACATCAAAGAAGCCGTGGCGCGCCAATACGCTGTACCACACCGGTGAGATATGTCCATTGGACAAAAAGAAGAGATCCTCGCCGTGGCCATCCATGTGAAAACTGCCGCGCTTGTAATCCATAATGCTGCCGTACATGGCGACAAAAAATTCGGTGCAACCGAGACTGCCTCCGGGGTGGCCTGAGTTTATGGCATGCACCATGCGCACGATGTCGCGGCGCACCTGTTGGGCCAGCTCCTGCAGCTGGGGCAATTGTTCCATAGTGAAGCGGTGAATTTGCCTGCAAAGTTAATAGAATGGGCATGCCCCAAACGGCCACTTTTGTCGAGTTATGAATAGGCCTTGTGCAAAACCCTGTACAGATCTCAAATCGCCTGCTCGGAGCAAGTCGTAACCCAGACGGGCACATCGAGAAATGAGCAGGCTTTATCCGCTTTTTGTTTAGAAATGAACTGTTCCCCATTAACTAGAGTCGTCAGCTCGAGTGTTTTTCAGCCTTTTAGATTGCTTGTGATCTGATTGGACGTACCGGGCTGAATAATGAACTAAGCGCCATGCACGCCATCCACGAAGTGGATACCTTACAAAGCGTCTCATGGAGCGAGGCGCAATAATCGAGAGCCTTGTAATCGAGATGCTTTGGAAACCACTCCCTCTCTCCGCGTCTCGATACAATTTTTCAGGCAGGCAGCCTTTTTGTTGTATTGGCGTGCAGGTACTAGCCTGAAAAATCACTCGCCGTGCCCGTCTGGGACGTGACGAATTTTTGCCTGATATTTAAGTGATTAAACCAGAGAGATTATATTCCTTTGGAATTTTCCGATGTAAATATTCCTCAATC
>SLDS01000164.1 GCA_007125175.1 Flavobacteriales bacterium | reverse complement strand
TGAGCAATCGCTTGCTGTACTTCCACGTGCTTTTGCCGAAAGGCGCATTAAGCTTGAGCCCTGCACCTGTGAGTGCGATGATGACGACCATTTCCGTGAGGCGCTTCACCCACCACATTTCTCCTTTTAGGTCGGGCTGCTCGCTGAAGATGGGCAGCAAAGCGATGATGGCCCCTATGGCCAGATATAGCATGGGCGCGGTGATGAGACGGCGATTTTTGATAAGTCTCGGTAGAAATGCCGCTGCAAAAACCACCAGTCCGGCGAGGAGCAAGCCGATATCGTAGTTCTCAAACTTGAAGTAAGCGCTCCAATCTCCCTCACTGAGCAAGGATTGTGCGGGGTAGCTGCTGAGAATCATTGTGGCGAATATACAAAGCGATGATTTTCGACAAGCCATCCGCCTCATTTTTCTGAGGATTATTACTAGCATAGGAGAAAATGAAAGGGCAAGAAAATCTCTTCTCAGCAGGCAGCAGGTATTTTTACCTGTTTCGTAAAATGGGGTAATGCTACCCTATGGCAGATGAGAGAGATGAAGGAGATTTGTAGTGTTAGAAATCAATAAATCAAGCAGCATGAAAACGACCATCCGCCCCTCTCGCCTCCTGATACTTCCATTCCTTGCAGCGCTCAGCACTTTTGCCGTAAAGGCACAAAGCCCTCAGCAGCTATGGCTACCCGACCAGCAGCACGTGGGCACCTTCAGCAATATAAGTCAAGGGCATACCTCGGCCGCTTTTGTGCATGCCCAGACCGCCGAAGCTGAAGCGGTGTATCACTTTGAGCGCATGGCGCTCGCCTTTGATTTTGTGATCGAAGATGAAGATTTTGCAGAGCCTGTCGATTACTTGATGGATGCGGTGATCGAGAGTGGACATGTGCATCTGATGCCTGTCGGCAAAGTGGTGGAGGGCATTCACTTTAGCTATTGCGATTATGAAGGGCACATTGGCAATGAGCGATTTGGCATGCGCCAGTACCTCTACTTCAAGGGGCAGGAAGTATGCCTGCTACGCATTCTGCACAAGCCGGGGGTGGCCATGCAGCCTGCCTTTGCAGCGGCCGAAGCCCAGTTGCTGACAGAGCAGGCTCCCCTCGCTAAGACCTGAAGGCAGATCGGTGCAGACCAAAGACGACAGACCAAATACCAAGCGACTGACGCGGCCCAAGGGCTGCGTTTTGTCCTTCGGGGCTTACCTTTACGGTAAAAATCCAAGCCATGAAAAGCCCCATTCACTACGTGTATTTGCTTGCCCTTATGCTGGCATGTCTCTGCCTGCTCCTCACAGCCTCACTGAGCGCCCAGGATGCTCCGCGCAGCCCCCTCGCCACGGCACAGGCCCAGCTCGATGCCTACAATGCACAGGATGTGGATGCTTTTGCTGCCGTCTTTGCAGAAAATGCCCTCGTGTACTCCCGCCTCGGCGACACCCTGCCCAGCATGCAGGGTAGGGAGCAGATACGGGAGCGCTATGCCGCCCTCTTTGCCGAGTATCCCGACAATTACAGCACCCTCACCGGCCGCCTGGTACAGGGCAATTTTGTGATGGACCACGAGTATCTCACCGGCCGCGGCGAGCCTGTGAGCATCATCGCCATCTACGAAGTGGAGGATGGGGAGATCGTGAGGTGTTGGTTTGTGCGCTGAGTTACTTGTAGCTTCGGGACAAGTGCCTTTTCCTGTTACTCCCAAGGGAGCGGCTAGACTCTTGCGCGACTTTGACGCACGATATGATGCGTGCAGAACCTGCCTGGACTTGCTTGTCTTATTCAGCAAATAGACCATTCATCAGCATTCCGTCTTCCGACGGTACGGGGCTCCTCTTTCGGTTTCCCAAAAATAGGGCCCGAAGGGTATTTTTCTAAGAAGGATTTTTTGATCGGCGCCAGAGTAATGTTCATATCTCCACGATGAGGAGTGCATGGCAGGATATTGATGTTTGGGAATCCAAGATTAGGCAATTTCTAATTCTAAAAATCTGCTAAAAGCCAAAACGAATCGGTAGTCACATGGTTAATTCTTCAGCTAGCTGCTTCTACTCTCTACTGTCTTTTTTCTATTTCGGCCTTCTAAACCAACTCAAAATGAAAAAGTTCAGTCTACTTTTATCCCTTCTTATTTTACCTTTTCTCGGCCTAAATGCCCAAACCATCACAGAACTTGTCAGCCAAACAGGCAATGTTAGCAAGCTCAATAAGGCACTTGAAGAATCAGGCTTAGACGAAGCGCTTAATGCCGATGGTGCCTTCACTTTGTTTGCGCCAAACAATGCTGCTATAGATGCCCTGGCCGAAAATTTGCCCGAAGCCCTCTACAGCGATCCTGAAGGAGTTCTTGCCGATGTGCTTCTGCATCATGTAGTACCCGGAACCATTTTGTCAAGCGATCTTGAGGATGGTCAAGAAGTTACCAATCTTTTTGGCGAAACCCTTACCATCAGCCTTCAATCAGGTGTGATGGTCAGCGGTCAATTAAACGGCGCAAGTGTGATTTTTGCAGATAATGCTGCCAGCAATGGAGTCATTCATGTCATTGACGCGGTACTGATTCCCCAAACAACATCTATAGTTGATTTGGTAGCAAACAGTCCGGTGCACACAACTTTACTTGCAGCACTCCAAGCTACGGGTTTGGATGAGGTTTGGCTGATCCGCTCGCGCCCAAAACTGTTTTTGCACCAACGGATGCTGCATTTGCTGCACTTCCTGAAGGCTTGCTAGATGATTTGCTTGCTGATCCCACAGGTGATCTCACGGACATCCTCCTGTACCATGTATTGCTGGGCGATGTGCGACGCGTAGGAAACCTTGAAGATGGAGAGGAAGTGGCCACTGCTTTGGGTCTCGATGTAAACATCACCATTGCTAGTGAGGGCAATTTTGTCAATGATAGTCGGATTGTCAGCGGAAACAATATTGGTGTGGATGGTGTGGTTCACGTTATCGATGCCGTGCTGGTGCCCATACCGGAACCAAGCATTTTTGACATTGTATCGGAGAGCGAAGTGCACAATACCCTGCAAGCTGCCCTCGAGGCCGCCGAGCTGGATGTAGTGCTGAGCGGCGAGGGTACTTTTACCCTTTTCGCGCCCACCGATGCTGCCTTTGATGCCCTTCCCGAAGGTCTGCTCGATGACTTGCTCGCTGACCCTTCGGGAGCGCTCACCGACATCCTCCTCTACCATGTGCTGGGCGATGTGGTGCTGAGCACCGACCTGAGCGACGGCCTCACCGCCACCACACTGCAAGGCGATGATATCACAGTAACGATCAATG
>SLDS01000066.1 GCA_007125175.1 Flavobacteriales bacterium | reverse complement strand
CGGCGAATTTCGGCTTTAATACTCATCCTTGTTTTGAACGAATCACCCACCATTTTTGCGGCAGCTGTGGACCCAAACGAAACTCATACACAGCATCGAATCAATGCTCCCGTCGAAATTCAGGAGGCACTAGAGATTGCCATGTCTCATTACCCCGAGCTCAGCGATGTGGAGATCGAATTTCGCTACAGCAAGCGCATGCGCAAGGCTGTCATGCAAGCGCAGCCGGTTTTCTGGACCATTTTCAGAAGACCTGAGAAGAGACGCTACCTGATCAAGATGCGGCCCTCCTTTGAGGTGAGGGGAAAGGAAATGCCCATTGCCGAACTGCCCGAAGATGTTCTTGTGGGCTGGCTGGGCCACGAATTGGGGCATCTCACGGACTATCTGCAGCGCGATACATGGTCGATGTTGGTTTTCGGTCTCGGTTATATCAGTTCTAAAAGCTTTATACAAGCCGCCGAACGCACCGCAGATACCTACGCAGTGGAGCGCGGTATGGGAAAATACCTCGTCGCTACCAAGACCTTCATACTTCGGCACGCAGGCATGCCTTACAAGTATATCGACAAGATAAACCGCTTGTATTTGAGCCCCGAACAGATTCTGGAGATGATGGATGAAGCAGGCGAAAACAGCCCCAGTTGATGATTGGCGTGCTTTCTTTAATCTTTAATCGCCGAGAGCAGCTGGAAAGCCATACAGTCCTTCAGTCCAATTCCTTCTTCAGGGCTTCTTCCACAAAAGACAGCCATTGCTCATAGGCATCCGCCTCCATCACCCTTGCCACTTTCACCTGCCCGCCTTTTTGCTTGGTGCGCTCGGTGTAATCTGTGAAGAGGCTGGCAGGAATTATCTTGACCTCAATCTTTTTGAGGGCTTTGCTACGGGCCACCTTGTAGTTCTTATTGCTCGCAGAGAGTATTTGATCCAGCCTTTCGGCAAAATCGGCGGTATCAATTTCCTTCATTTCTGAGAGGCCGATGGTCCAGCTGTGAAGGTATTCTCCATCACGCTCGAGTGCGGCCACAGTGTATTCCTTGATATCGCATCCGAATACTTCTTCGAGCTTTGCCATGGCTTTATCCATCTGCATCACATTGAGATGCGAGCCCACCACATTGAGAAAGTGCTTGGTACGACCTGTGATTTGGATTTCAGCCCGCCCGGCATCTGTGAAGCGAATGGTATCGCCTATCATATAGCGCCAGGCACCGGCTACCGTGCTTATCACCACCACATAATCCACACCTTGTTCCACCTCCTCGATCTTGAGGTAGGGGGCTCCCAGAGCGATGCTGCCATCGGGGGCCATATGTTCGGGCTCGAAGGGAACAAACTCGAAGTAGATTCCATTGTTGCTGAGCAAGGTCATTCCCTCGCTATCCTTGCGCAATTGGCTGGCGAGATAGCCCTCAGAGGCCAGGTAGGTGTCAATCACGATCAGGTTTTCACCGCATAATTTGCGGAAGCTATTGGCATAAGGGGCAAAAGCCACCCCACCCGAAGTAAATACCTGTAGGTTCGGCCAAATGTCGAGAATGCTTTCAGCTGAGTGGCTTTCAATGACCTTTTTGAGCATAAGCTCGATCCATGAAGGAATTCCGGATATGGCTCCAATATCCCAGTTTGTAGCCTCCTCGGCCAGGGCTTCCACCCGCTCATCCCAATTGTCGATGCTGGCAATCTCTTTACCCGGACGATAAATTCCCTCAAACCAAAAGGGTATCTGAGAAGCGCTTATACCGCTGATTTCACCTTCCAGGCGTCCATCGACCTCCTTGAGTTGGGTGCTGCTCCCAAAGAGGAGTATTTCCTTCTCGAAAAAGGATGCGGGCAAGTCATAATCAGCGATGCCCTTGATCTGCTGCATGCCTGCTGCGCGTATGGACTGCAGCATCTCATCACTTACGGGAATGCGCTTTCGGCTGCTCGTAGTACCGCTTGAAACAGCAAAATAGCTAATCCTTCCGGGCCAGCTTACATTCTCTTCGCCATCGATCACGCGCTGCCACCAGGCCTCGCGCAGCTGTTCGTAATCGTGATAGGGTACCGCTTCTGCAAAGGCATCGCGCGGGTCTGCATAGCGCAAGAGGCCCTCGAAGCCGTATTTTTTTCCGAAATCAGTGTCGCGCGCTTTGAGCATAAGCTCGCGAAGCACCTTGATCTGCGCCTCCCGGGCATCGGGGGGACTTATGAGTTTGTCGGCGAGGTGCACGGCTGCTTTTACTATTTCTCCAATGATGGCCATATTGATTGCTGTCTTTGAACCCGGATAATGCATTAGAAAATCCTATACGTCCCAAAACGGCTAATTTTATCGCAATTTAGCCCTCACTACGAAGTTCAAATGCACTATCCGGCTTGACCCAAAGGTAGCTACTCTGCAGACAGGCTTTTGCCCGGAAAGTGTTAGAAAATGGGAAATTTCACAGGTCTTGTGCCATCAATTACCCATTGCCTGTGTCCACGAGGGTGGGATTCGAAGTTTCCTAGCCCTTAGAGGCCATCTTCAATCCACAGCGAGTACTAAACCTTTGAGATAGGCTCCCTCGGGATGGTAAATGCTCACCGGGTGGTCGGCGGGCTGCTGCAGTCGGTGTAGTATGCGGATATTGCGTCCGCTCTCCATGGCTGCTGCGGCGATGGTATGGCCGAAGAGCTCCTCGCTCACTACTTGTGAGCAACTGAAGGTGAAGAGAATGCAATTAGGGGCAGCAATCTGAAAGGCCCGTGCATTGAGCCTCTTGTAGGCCTGAACAGCACGGTGTCGCGCCGATTTGTGTTTTGCGAAAGCGGGGGGATCCAAAACGATCAAGGAATAGCCCTCGGCTGCCGCTTCGGGACTGTGCAGGTACTTTAAGGCATCGGCTTCGATGCTCCTGTGATGCTCGGTCGGCAGCTCATTCATGCTCAGGTGCTCTTCCACCTGAAGCATGGCTTTGTGGCTGCTATCCAGGCTGTGCACCTCCTGCGCCCCGGCTGCGAGGGCATAGATGCTGAAACCTCCTGTATAGCAGAAGGCATTGAGCACCTTTCGCCCGTCTGCGTAATGCTGCAGGAGCTTTCGGTTGTCTCTTTGATCGAGAAAGAAGCCCGTCTTTTGTCCCTCGCTCAGCAGGGATCGGAAGCGGAAGCCATTTTCGAGAAAGATGGAGCTGCTTTCCTCCTCCGTCTTATTGCGGGAGCCATCCAGAGGCTTTTTCGCAGCGCTGCGTATCACGATTTGTTCTATTTCGGGTACAGCGCTCTTTAGTGCCGTGCTGATGGTATCGGCATCAGCCTGCATGCCTGCGCTGTGCACCTGTACCACAGCTTGATTGGCATAGCAGTCGATCACGAGCCCGGGCAGGCCATCGCCTTCGCCGTGTATGAGGCGGTAGGCATTGTTGCTCTCAGATGGCAGGCCAATGCTGCGGCGCCAGCGATAGGCCCGAAGGAGGGTTTCGCGGTAGAAGTTCTCATCTATTGGGCGGCTTTCGCTTCCGCAAAAATCGAGGATGCGCAGCGCTATGCTGCCGGAGGCATAATGCCCGGTCGCCATCACCTTGCCCGCTGCATCGGCCACGCATACCTTGGAGCCATCTTCCAGAGGAGCGTGAGATTGCAAGGCACCGGAAAAGACCCATGGATGCCGCCTCAATAGGCTGATTTCTTTTTTGGGCTTGAGTTTTAGAACGGGGTAAGGCGCCATGATGGGATTTTGCCGCAAAGGTAAAGCTTCTGCGCGCATCACCGGGATTCAGGATTTGCTTGTTTATCCCTTCTCGCT
Organism: Flavobacteriales bacterium; assembly: GCA_007125175.1. Taxonomy (GTDB): domain Bacteria; phylum Bacteroidota; class Bacteroidia; order Flavobacteriales_D; family Cryomorphaceae; genus T3Sed10-241. Next base: position 8,385 of record SLDS01000066.1, on the reverse strand, counting down.
ATCCTCTCCCTTCACCAGATAGATTTCCCGGTCCTCATTCACCTCAATCCTCCCATTGTCGTGCAGCCAATGCAGGGCTGAGCTCACTTCCTCATCATCGTGGCCCTTCTTGCGCATTTGGTCTTTCAGTGTTTTGAGATACATCACCTTGGCATCCAGCGTGTTGATAACTTCCTGCCGCAATTCATCCCGATCATCGTCCTTATTGACTTGTGCCTTTTTCTGTGCTAGGCATGCATCGCATTTGCCGCAAGGACTTGCCTGCCGCTCACCGAAATAATACAGCAATTGGATGCTTCGGCATACCAAATCATTTTCAAGGTATTGACACATGGCCTCGAGCATGTCCTCCAGGCGCTTCTTGTGCTCTGAGATCAATCCGCTGCTCAGCGTGAGGGATTCCGGTCGGTGGCGCAACTCTGCGAAGGTGATGAAGGGATTATTGTGTTGGGGCTTGTACTCCACCACCTTGAGCTTGTCCAGCTGCTTGAGTTGCTCCTTGAGCTTGCTCACAGGGATGCCCACCCGATCGGCCAGGGAATTCTCCAGGATTTTGATATGCTGATCGAATACCCCCTCATAGCTTCTGAGTATGCTCTGCAGCAGCGGGGTGTAGCTGGGATTGCCCACCTCAAAGCTGTACAGGTGTCTGTGTTGCAGGAGAACTTTGATCTGCGATGGTTGGTGCACAGCTTCACTCAGACTCAGATAGCCACCCAGTTCCAGCAACTTGATGGCATGGTAGCATTGGTAAGCCTTGAGCCGGTATTTGTGAGCGAAGGGCTCGAGGTAAAAGGGGAGGGGCTCGGGTTTTTGCACCCCAAGGGCCAATTGGTAGTGATTGCACAGGGCGCGGTATACCTGCTTTACAAAGTCGGCCTCGGGAATCCGATCGCCCACGCGGCGGCGCAAGTGCTCCACATCATCACCGGCCAGGAGCAGCACACCGTAGGCCAGCTGCCCATCGCGCCCGGCCCGACCCACTTCCTGAAAGTAGGCCTCGATGCTCTGTGGCGGGTCGAGGTGGATGACAAAGCGTACATCCGGCTTGTCAATGCCCATTCCGAAAGCATTGGTGGCCACCACGACCTGTGCCTTACCGGCGATCCATTGCTCCTGTGTGCGCTGCCGATCGGCATACTGCATCCCGGCATGGTAGGGAAGGGCGCTGATGCCATTGGCAGAGAGCAAGCTGCTCTGCCTCAGGGTCTCTTTGCGGCTCCCTACGTACACAATGCCAGAACCGCCCATGCGTCGAGCCACACGGAGCATGCGGGTGAGTTTGTTTTCTTCCCGCTGCACCACGTATATCACGTTCTTGCGCTCGAAGCTTTTTTGGTAGATGCGGGCCTTCTTCATGGCGAGCTGCTCGCAAATGTCCTGGACTACCTGGGGTGTGGCCGTGGCTGTGAGGGCCATCACGGGTGCTGAGGGCATCCACTCCCTTGCCTCGGCTATCATGCGGTATGAAGGCCTGAAATCGTGCCCCCACTGACTGATGCAGTGGGCCTCATCGACTGCCAGCAGGTTGAGCTTCATGCGCTCCACCCTTGCCCTGATCAGATCGCTCTGCAGGGCCTCGGGCGAGATGTACACGAACTTGGTGTCGCCGTACACGGCATTGTCGAGGGCGATGTCGCGCTCCCTGAGGCTCATGCTGCTATTGACAGCTACGGCCTTGATGCCGCGGCGCTTGAGATTGTCTACTTGATCGCGCATCAGGGCAATGAGAGGTGAGATCACCACGCAAGTGCCCTCCATGGCAAGGGCGGGCACTTGAAAGCATATGGACTTGCCGCCTCCCGTAGGCAAGAGTGCAAGGGTATCGCGGCCCTCGCATACCGAGAGGGCAATATCCTCCTGCAGAGGCCGAAAGCCATCGTAGCCCCAATGGCTCTTGAGCACTTCGCGCAATTGCGCCCTTGTGATGCTGCCTGACATGCCTACAAATTAACGATATTTTAGGATTGCTTCCATTGTGCTTGATGCCCCTTCAAAGGGCACTAAGGCTGTAAATCTCACAGGTGTAGATCAAACTCCCGACTTAGTGTCATATGTACAATAACCTGAGAGAGAAGATTTTGCTCTTTGAACGCCATCAATAAATCCTTATTTTTGCATCGCCTTACACACAAGAACATGATAGAAACCCAATTGATTCAGATAGAAAAAACCAAGCGCAGCAGACTACCCGAGACAGATTTAGAACAATTGGAATTTGGGAAGACCTTCTCCGACCACATGCTCATCATGGATTATCGCGATGGCAAGTGGAGCAGTCCCAAGATAGAGCCATACCGCAATTTGAGCATCAGCCCCGCCTCTTCGGTTATCCATTATGGGCAGAGCATCTTCGAAGGTATGAAGGCCTTCAAGAACAAGGAGGGTCGATACGGCCTCTTCCGCCCCGATAAGAATATTGAGCGCATGAACCGCAGTGCGGTGCGCATGTGCATGCCCACCATCCCCGAAAATGTATTTATGGACGGCCTCTGCGAGCTTGTACGGCTCGACAATCAGTGGATACCCACCGGCGAAATGGCCTCCCTGTACATACGTCCCTTCCTCTTCGCCATCGATGAGTACATTGGGGTGAAAGCCAGTAAGGACTACCGCTTTATGATCATCACCTCTCCGGTAAATGCCTATTATACCAAGCCCGTTTCCGTAAAGGTAGAGCGCAAGTATACAAGGGCTGTAAAGGGTGGAACCGGTTTTGCGAAAGCAGCGGGAAACTATGCGGGCTCTCTCTATCCCGCCAGGCTCGCCAATGAGCAGGGCTACGATCAACTCTTGTGGACAGATGCCACCGAGCATGAGTACATCGAGGAGAGCGGCACCATGAATGTAATGTTTGTAATCGAAGACAGGCTGATCACCCCTGCGCTGAGTGAGACCATCCTCGATGGTGTGACCCGCCGCAGCACTTTGCAAGTGGCCAAGGACTGGGGGCTGCAAGTGGAGGAGCGCCGCATCTCAGTTAATGAGATCGTGGAAGCGCACCGCAGCGGTACGCTAAGTGAAGCCTTTGGCTGTGGCACAGCCGCAACCATCGCCCATATTCGCGCCATCGCCGATGGTGACAATATGATGGAGCTGCCACCCATCGAAGAGCGGAAGCTGGGCAATAAGCTCATGAAGTATTTTACCGATTTAAAGAAATTCAGAACCGACGATAAGCACGGCTGGATGATTGAATTGTCATAAAAACCACCACCTACTGACAATGGAAAGGCAGGCTTCGGCTTGCCTTTTTTATTCTCCCTTTCGGGAAAACAGGGCTCTCTGCCGCTACATGTGCTGCAGTCTCAGGATGGCTTCCCTCATTTTTTGCGAAAGCATAAGCTGCAGGGCAAATATTTGATCCCAGGCATACGAAATCAATGGAATACCATATCTTAGCCGCCTAGCTATGCCATGACTACTTCCGTAAATTTTCATCCTGCGCCTGCTCCCATTGCCAAGCTGAGGCCTGCGCTGCTGCGCCTGGCTCTATCGACCCTGCTCATACTCACATTGCTGCGCTGCGGCACAGCTGATGAAAGGCAAGAGCAAGACCTCAGGGCAACCACGGCTCAGGTGGCCGGAATACAGCATTTTTATTTTTATCCGAGTACCTTGCGCATGCTGGCTGGCCTGGTGGAAGGCTTTGATAGCGAAAAGCTCAAAGCCATTCGAAAGGGACACCTTGCCTTTAGTCTTCGGGATCCGGAGGCTTTCAAATTGGCTGCCGCCACGCTTCTTCAAGACCGCAAAGGAATGGGCTATGTAGCCCTGGCCGAAATGCAGAATCCCTTCATAAGCTTTGTGATGCTTGAATCTCCTGATGCCGGCAATCAGCGAACCTTTGTGTATGTGGACAGTCCGGATGCCCTCTTCATGCTGGAGCTGGAAGGAAAAGTAGATCAAGAGCTTATGGGGGCTTTGATGACAATGGATGTCAGTGCGCTTCCGCGATTGCCGGGTATGGGAGGCCCCTCTGAACCCGATGGGGATCTGATCGAACCCGACTACGATTACGAAGCTGAACCCGAAGATATTTCCCAACCATGAGCGAAACCGTTCTTGAGGTGGCTGGCCTCAGCAAGCGATACAAGCGCATACAGGCCTTGCAGGCTTTGGATCTCGAGGTGCATGAGCGCTCTGTCTTCGGCTTGCTTGGGCCAAATGGCAGCGGTAAGTCCACCACCTTGGGCATTCTGCTTGGAGCAATCCACCGCGACGGTGGGAGCTACAGCTGGTTTGGGCAGGGTGAAGCCCATCATTTGCGCAAGCGAATCGGAGCGATACTGGAAACGCCATGCTTCTACCACTACCTGGATGCGGAAAGCAACCTACGGGTGGTAGCCCGTATCAAGGAGTGCAGCGAGGAGGCCATCCCGGCGGTGCTGGAGCGTGTAGGCCTGAGCAATCGCCGAAAGGATGCCTTCAAAACCTACTCTCTGGGAATGAAGCAGCGCCTGGCAATCGCATCGGCATTGCTCGGTGACCCTTCCGTACTGGTGCTCGACGAACCCACCAATGGACTTGATCCTCAAGGTATCGCCGAAATTCGCGAACTTATTGTCGAACTGGCGGCGGAGGGGCGTACCATTGTTCTCGCAAGCCACTTGCTCGATGAAGTGCAAAAGGTATGCAGCGATTTTGCCGTTCTCAAGCAAGGTAAGAAGATCTATCAGGGATCTGTGGCTGAGCTCAATGAGCACGAAGACGTGTACATTGTCAATTCCAATGATCGGGAAGGGCTTAAATCGCTGCTTTCGGAATGGAGCTTTGTAAAGCAGGTCAAAGAACGTGAAGATGAGCTTTATGTACAGGTGACCGAAGCGATGGGTGCTGCCGAATTCAACAAAAAGTGCATGGATAAAGGGCAGGCGCTCACCAAATTGATTCGACAATCAGGGAGCCTTGAGAAGCGCTTCCTCGAAATACTCAGGCAGGGACAATGATGCGGCTGATACAAATCGAGTGGCTGAAGATCAAATCGCTGAAAGCGCTTTGGATCATGACAGCATTGTACTTCATCGCTTTGATCATGGTGAGTGTGGGCGCCAAGAGCGGCTTGGATTTCTTGACTGCCAAAGGGATGGATTTCAACGGTATAAATCCATCCATCGTGCCGCTCTATGCCTACGATGACCTCTGGCAAAACCTGGCCTACATGGCTTCTTTTTTCAAGATCTTTCCCGCTTTCATCCTGATTATCAGCATGAGTAATGAGTTCACCTATCGCACCCACCGACAAAACGTGATCGATGGCTTGTCGCGCAGTGAGTTCCTGCTTTCAAAGATGAGCTTCGCCGCCTTCCTGGCCCTGCTTTCGGCTGTGGTGCTCCTGCTCTTGGGTTTCTTGCTGGGTAGCTTGCACAGCGATGTGCGGGGCACGGAATACATGTTTCAATCCATCGAATTTGTACTGGCACATGCACTTCAATTTTTCATTTACTTCACAGGTGCCATGTTGCTGGTTTTGTGGATACGGCGCTCCGGGATCAGCATTGTCCTTCTATTGCTGTACACCTTGCTACTCGAGCGCATCATTACCGGCATTCTGCGACTGGCACTCAGTTGGGATGATGTGATCAATTTCTTTCCACTTCGCGCCATCAATCGGCTTGTGCCCAATCCATTTGGCAAGTACATTTTTCAGGAAACCCAAACCTTCTTAGGACTTCAGGACTTGGCCATTGCCTTGCTGTGGCTGGGCTTGTTTACCTTCGGCATTCACTGGCAATTGCGCAAGCGAGACTTTTGATTTGCTGTAAAGCCCTCCGCCTTGTCTCCTTTTTGAGCGGACCTATTTGCAAGGGGCTATGTGGCATTTGTGTCGATTCGATTGGCATTAGAGCTCATTTGTTTACTTGTCAATTTCCGCGCTTCATTCGAATTTTATGCCCATTTATCGAAAGATTGCTTGCAATAGTGCCAATGAAAAGCTAATTTAGCTCTCCGATTCCTTATTGATGCTTGAGCAGGAGATGTGCAGGGAACTAACCAGCCCTACAGTGAGCCACGGCTCAAGCTTGAAATCCACCTAATTTAACCACGATGCTATGAAAAGAGAAATCTATCTCTTGCGTTTTGTGCTGAACATAACTTTCGTCATTCTCATGATGATTTGTTCGATCCTGTGCTTCGGCCAATCCACGCTCCATTTCGAATTGCCAAGTTCTTCCTCCTCCCATCTGCAGCTCGATGCAGGCGGTGACCGCTTTTACGATGGTATCACTGAGGTGGTGCTGGGTGGAGAGCCTACGGCATGGGGGCAGCAAGGGCCTGTTCATTACTCATGGGAGCCCGCGGAGTATCTCGACAATCCCAGCAGCCCCAATCCCCGTATCACCCACCTGCCATCCGATACGCGCTTTGTGCTTTCAGCACGCAGTGAGGGAGCTGCTTGCGCACAGCAGGCCGAGCTTTGGGTGCGGCTGAGCAATTCACAGAAGGAGACCCAGCCCGAAGGCATAAATTGCCAAGCCTTTCCCAACCCATTTACCGATCAGGTGGAGCTCTTCGCCAATGCGGAAATGCGCTCCCTTCGCATCTACAGCCTCAGCGGGCAGGTGGTGGAGGAGCATAGCTTTGGCGGGGCCCAAAACGCCAACATCAGCACTTCGGCGCTCACGGTGGGCGTATACTTTTTTACCATTGAATTTGCCGACGGCAGCAACATAAGCAAGAAACTATGCAAAGTTCATTGAGAAAATTTACACTGGCCATCCTCGCTCTCTCTTCTTCTACCTTCTTGGCTGCACAGGCCTTGCAGGTCTGTGAGGGTGAGTCTTTGCACTTCGACCTGGCCCATGAAGGACAGCCCTTGATATGGCAGTACTCCGATGATGGTGAGCAATGGTCGCGCGTGCACGTTGACACCGAGGCCACTACGGTGGCCTATCCCAAGATGAGTGGATGGTACCGTGTGGGATATACCGACGAAAGCTGCGGTGAAAAGGTCTGGAGCCCCTCCAGGCAAATCGAAGTGAAGCCTTACGAAGAGCGTCTGAAGCTCTCATGGGAGGAATTGCTCAATGCCAAGGGAGTACCTGCTCAGATCGAGCTTCGCGCCGAGGGTGAGGGCAGCGGAATGCTCAATGACTGGCAATACACGATCGACGGCGTTTTGCATGAAGCGCACCGAGCTCAACTCATTATCGATCACCCCGGTGAGTCCTTCTATGCAGAGCTTAAGGCGCAGGGCAATGGAAAGTGTTTCAAAAGCGGGGGAGAATTTTTCAATTTCGGAAGTCAGAAAAGCGATAGCTGTGATGTAAATGGTGGACAGATTAGCACCAGCGACAACCTGAGCAATATTTGCCTGAGCGATGGCAGCAGTACGGAACTGCAATTTAGCGTAAGCGGCAACTCAGGAGCTTTGGGTCGCTTTGGCATCGTAAGGGCAGGCACCTTCGATGTGGTGGCTTTCAATTCCACGGGTACTTTTGATCTTGCGGGTCTTCCTGCTGGAAATTACTACGCAGCGCACGTTTCGGTTGATGATCCGATTTTGCTGCAAAACATTGAGAATCTTAGCGATTTGAGCGGATGCTATGACCTGAGCAATCAGCTGCTGCTCAATCTCGTAGTGGTAGACGGTGGCGAACTGAATGTGGTAGGGCCCAGCACCATAGAAGGCGGCACCGTTTTCTTCAATCAGAGCGGTGCCATTGGCCCCAACAAGCGTTTTGTGCTCAAGAATGAAAGCGGTTCAGAAGTAATTCAGGTAAGACAAACCGGCAGCTTCAATTTTGACAACCGGCCCTTTGGCACTTACAAGGTGGTGCATGTGGCCTATGGTCCAGGCATCAACCTCGCCAATGTAGACCCACAGCAGCCCGAGGGTTGTATTTCGCTGAGCAATGAGATCTTTATCGAGCACTCGCCGCCTTGTCCGGGCGAGGTGAGCGATCCCGATGGCAATACCTACACCACCCTGGAATGGGAAGATCAATGCTGGATGAAGAAGAACCTCCGCAGCACCTCTTTTGCCAATGGTGATGCCATCGAGCTCATTCCCGATGCTGAGGCTTGGTACAGCACCCCTGCGCCTGCTTATTCCTGGTACGACAATGACAGCGGCAATGAAGCCGACTTCGGCTTGCTGTACAACGGTTTTGCGGTAAGCGATCCGCGCAATGTATGCCCCGAAGGATGGCATGTACCTACAGATGAGGAGTGGACAGATTTTAGCAATAGCCTCGGTGGCGATGAGCAGGCTGCCGCAGCCCTCAAGTCCATAGACACATGGATGTCTTCAGGCAGTTCGGGAGAAGACAGTATCGGCTTTGGCGCCACAGGGGGTGGCATGCGCAGCAGCTTTGGCCACTTCAATTTCAAGGAGATTTACGCAGGCTGGTGGACTTCCACCCAGGATTTTGGTGATTTGCT
>SLDS01000212.1 GCA_007125175.1 Flavobacteriales bacterium | reverse complement strand
CCCACCATTGCTGTCTTGGGGCATGGTCTCGACCGAATGTACCCTGCCTCCCACAGCAAGAGTGCCGAGCAAATGACACAAAAAGGTGGAGCACTGCTCACAGAGTTCGTATCGGGCACCAATCCCGATCGGGAGAACTTTCCCATGCGAAACCGCATTGTGGCCGGCATGTGTGATGCCACAGTCGTCATTGAGTCTGGGCTACAGGGAGGCTCGATGATCACTGCCGAACTCGCCAATGGCTATCACCGCGATGTATTTGCAGTGCCAGGCCGCATTGGGGATGACCGCTCCGAGGGTTGCAATCTCCTTATCAAATCTCACAGGGCTCACTTGCTGCAGGGAGCAGCCGATCTGGCTTACATCATGGCTTGGGAAAAGCCCGGCTCTGAGGCCAAAAAGGCCGTGCAGAGGAAAATTTTTGTAGAGCTCAATGCGGAAGAGGAGCGCATTGTGGCCTGCCTTAAGGAGCAATCTCCACTGCAGGCCGATCAACTTGCCCTTGGCCTGCAATTGCCTACCAGTGCTCTAATGGTACACCTGCTACAGCTCGAGCTCAATGGGCTCATCCGCAGTCTGCCCGGTAAGTTTTACGAATTGACCTGAGAGCTGCCCTCAAGCGCGTTCTATAAGTGTGCCTTGGACACTTTGATCTGCGCCTTTTCAGTCTCTGTAATCTACATTGAAACAGTTGATTGAATTGCTTTGCGCCACGTCTTGAGAAGGGGCTTTCAGCATGTTTTTTTCCTACCTTTGCGGCCAACATTAAACAGGTATAACATGATCGATGCCGCCATCAAAAGTGAAGTCCAGGACTTCATGGAAAAAGTTAAGGCCAAAAACCCAAACGAGCCGGAATTTATTCAGGCCGTGGAAGAGGTCGTAGAGACCATCATTCCCTTCCTTAAGGAAAATCCCAAGTACATCAAGCACAACATTCTGGAGCGCATCATCGAGCCTGAGCGCACCATCATATTTCGTGTGCCCTGGACAGATGATGAGGGGCAAGCGCGTGTGAACCGCGGTTTTCGTGTGGAATTCAACTCGGCCATTGGGCCTTACAAAGGCGGCTTGCGCTTTCATCCTTCGGTGAATCTCGGAATACTGAAATTTCTCGGTTTCGAGCAGATTTTCAAAAACAGCCTCACCACGCTGCCCATGGGTGGGGGAAAGGGTGGCTCCGACTTCGATCCCAAAGGCAAATCCGACAATGAGGTAATGCGCTTTTGCCAAAGCTTCATGACGGAGCTCTCCCGGCATATAGGTCCCGACACGGATGTGCCGGCCGGTGATATTGGCGTGGGAGCGCGCGAGATTGGATACATGTTTGGTCAGTATAAGCGCATCCGCAATGAATTTACAGGAGTGCTCACCGGCAAAGGCCGCAATTGGGGAGGATCCCTCATCCGACCTGAGGCTACCGGCTATGGCTGTGTCTATTTTGCAGCCGAGATGCTCAAGGTGATGAACGATAGCATCAAGGGCAAGACAGTTGCCATTAGTGGCTCCGGCAATGTGGCCCAGTACGCCTTCCAAAAGGTAATTCAACTCGGTGGAAAAGTTGTGACCCTGAGCGATTCCTCCGGCTACGTCTACGCCGAAGACGGTTTTCACAGCGAGGCTTTTGAGAAATTGCAGGAAATCAAAAACGAGCGCCGCGAAGGCATTGCCGCCATGGCGAAAGAGCTCAATGGCGTGAAATATTTTGAAGGAGAGCGTTCCTGGAATGTGCCCTGCAACATAGATATCGCCTTGCCATGTGCCACGCAAAATGAGCTCAACAAGGAAGATGCAGAGAAGCTAATCGGTCGCGGCCTCAAACTCGTAGCCGAGGGGGCCAACATGCCCACCACGCCTGAGGCCGTAGAGCTCTTCGAAGAAAATGCTGTGGTATTCGCTCCCGGTAAGGCGAGCAATGCCGGCGGCGTAGCCACCTCAGGTTTGGAGATGAGCCAAAACAGCATCCGCATGTCATGGCCCAGCGAAAAGGTGGATGAGCGCTTGCGCAGCATTATGCAAGATATTCACGCCGCTTGTGTGAAGCACGGTCGTAAGAATGGCAAAATCGACTACATACGCGGCGCCAATATCGCCGGCTTTGTAAAAGTGGCCGACGCCATGATAGATCAGGGAGTGGTCTGACAAACGCTCCATTTTTAGCCCTTTGAGAAGAGCCCGCTGCCCCACAGGCCGGGCTTTTCTCGCCTTAACCGGCAAAGTGAAGAGGCCCTTCCGGGATGAATGCCCGGCTTTGCTTAATTTTGACACAAATCACGAAGACATGTACGGAAAAATCAAAGACCACCTCCTCAAAGAACTCAAAGAAACCGAAGAAGCCGGCCTCTTCAAGCGCGAACGCATCATCGCCGGGCCTCAGGGCGCCGAGATCACGGTCAATGGAAAGCAGGTGCTCAATTTTTGTGCAAACAATTACCTCGGCTTGTCCTCTCACCCCGATGTGGTGGCTGCGGCCAAAGACACCCTTAATGAGCGGGGCTATGGCATGTCCTCCGTGCGCTTCATCTGCGGCACGCAAGATATACACAAGGAGCTCGAGCAAAAGATTGCCGAATTTCACCACTGCGAAGACACCATACTCTATGCGGCCTGCTTCGATGCCAATGGAGGGGTTTTTGAACCCTTGCTCGGCCCTGAGGATGCCATCATCAGCGATGCCCTCAACCATGCCAGCATCATCGATGGGGTGAGGCTGTGCAAAGCAGCCCGCTACCGCTATGCCAACAATGACATGGCCGATCTGGAAAAACAGCTCAAAGCGGCCAATGAGGCCGGAGCCCGCTTCAAGATCATCGTCACCGACGGTGTTTTTAGCATGGACGGCATCGTGGCCGATCTCAAAGGCATTTGCGATCTGGCCGATCAATACGACGCCCTCGTGATGGTAGATGAGTGCCACTCCGCGGGCTTTATTGGCAAGACCGGCAGGGGGGCTGCCGAATATTGCGGGGTGCTCGACCGGGTAGACATCATCACCGGCACCCTTGGCAAGGCGCTGGGAGGCGCCATGGGCGGATACACCACCGGCCGCAAGGAGATTATCGAAATTTTGCGACAGCGCTCGCGCCCCTATTTGTTTAGCAACAGCCTCGCGCCGGCCATTGTTGGTGCTTCTATCAAGGTATTTGACGTGTTGAGCGGCAGCACCCATCTGCGCGATACCCTCGAGGAAAACGTGAAGTACTTCAAGGACGGCATGTCGCGCCTCGGCTTCGATATTGTACAAGGCGAAAGCGCCATTGTGCCCGTGATGCTGTACGATGCCAAGCTTTCGCAAATCATGGCCGACAAGCTCCTTGAGGAAGGGATTTATGTGATCGGCTTCTTTTACCCTGTGGTGCCCAAGGAGAAAGCGCGCATCCGTGTGCAGCTCTCTGCCGCCCATACCCGCGCGCATCTCGACAAGGCTATTGCGGCTTTCGCCAAAATCGGAAAAGAGCTAGGGGTGCTGCAGGAGGCATAGGAGCTGAAGTGGCATAGGTGATGGGGGATGCTGAGGGAGTTTGAGCTCTCCTTTGGTTTGCTATGTATTACTGCCTGGCGATTGTTGGGCGAAGCAGCAGATCTGCTAGCAGAAATGAAGGAATCGACCAAGGAATTCAGACCTCAGTACAAGAACCCAAATAGCCACAAGGGGATTTTGCGGCCGAAGCCGACTTCAATACCATCGGCGGCGATGTAGGCATGTGTCACCTCTTTGATTTGTGATAAGCCCTTCCCTTTGCCTCCTACTTCAAATATGTATTGCTGATTTACCAGAAAATCGCCACTTTTTGGATAATGAATCTCCGCTACTTCACGTAATTGGCTGATAAAAAAGGTTTCTCTTGCTGTGCCGATTTCAAAGTGGTTCGGACTGAGGGCATGGCTTAAATTGGAGTTGTTGAGATATATTTTATTCGGTTTTTGAAGTGTCTTATTCCCTTTGGCAGCGCTTTGTAGTAGACTGATCAGCTGGGCATCTTCCAGCAAGTAAAGGTATTTCATCAGGGTGCGGTAGTCTGTAATCCCCACCAGATCGGCGAGTTTATGCATGTTAGGCACATAGGGCACCGTCATGCTGATGGCGCCCAACAGCCGCTTTAGTTGCTCCTTCGCCGAGGGGGCGATGCTTGCAACTTCCGCCAGATCCAGGTCAATCACCAGGCCTATCACATCCTTTAGTTGTTGTGCATATACGGTTTCATTTCCGGTGTAGAAAGGGTAATATCCGTGGCTCAGGTATTCCTCGAAGTGAAGAATTGGCTTGAATTGCTTTGCCAAGCGCTGTGCAATATCTGCATGGTTTTGTAGAAGCTCCTCCAGCGACAGCCTCGGTGCAGGTAGAATTCTTCTGTACTCCAGGTATTCCCTAAAAGAAAGACCCGGGAGCAAGTAGGTCGCTTTGCGCCTGCTCAAGTCGCCCTTTCCCTTGAAAAGATGCAAAATGGAGGAGCCGGAGTATACAAGGCACAATTCAGGAAATGCATCATGCACATTCTTGAGCTCCAGAGACCAGTCTGATGCTTTGTGCTTGGAAGGGTAGCGGTGCACTTCATCCAAAAACAAGTGGGTGATACCGTATTGTAATGCCTTTTCGGCAAAATCGTAGAGCCCATTTGTGAAGAAGTATGGAGCATCCAGAGAAGCATACATCACCTTAGCTCCGCTTGCACGCATTTCCTTGGCCCTTTGAAGCATCAGGGTGGTTTTGCCCACACCTCGACTTCCCCTTATCTCGATCAGACGCTGCGACCAGTCTATTTGCTTTGGCAAACTGCGCGTGAAATAGGTTTTAACGCTCTCAATGAGCTTGTTGCTTACATTGTTCAGACCTTCCATCTATACCATAGTATAGCGTAAATCTACAAAAAAAATGTAATAGAAAACAATTATACGTCCTAAATAGTGTAATCTATTACACTAAAATGTCTATTATCATGTGTCACAAAACAGCTTAATGCTCGTTTCTGATGGTTTTAGCGGTAGGCTTTTTTGAAAAAACATTTGAGCGAGTAAAGCCACGCAACAGCTTTCTCAAATCGATCCGCCCGCTTGTATTCACCTTTTGAAAGCTCCCATTGCGCATTAAATTGCAATATAGGAAGCATTTGGAGGGGCCATGGAGAGCCTGTGATTGGTATGCGCATATTCCATATTATCAGAAATGCCACAAAATTTTGCTCCAAATTGACGTGGCCCAATTGGTGGCAGCCATTCAAAAACAAAATTGAGGAAAGAAAGCCACAAAGGCCCTTTGCTCATTTCATAAAAGCTATTATCTTTGCAGCCCCATTTTGGGCAAGCCTTACTGTTAAATAACAGAATTACAGTGAATACACTAAGTTACAAAACGATTTCGGCCAACCGTGAAACCGCTGATAAGCAGTGGGTGGTGGTAGATGCCGAAGGACAGCACCTGGGCCGCCTGGCTTCTAAAGTGGCCAAGATCATCCGTGGCAAGCACAAGACCAGTTACACTCCCCACGTAGATTGTGGAGACAATGTGATCGTGCTGAACGCTGAGAAAGTGGTGCTGAGCGGCAATAAGATGAATGACAAGGTGTACATCCGCCACACGGGCTACCCCGGCGGGCAGCGTGAGCTGACTGCTAAGGAGCTGCTCGAGCGCCGCCCTGAGCGCCTCGTAGAAAAAGCCGTGAAAGGCATGCTTCCCAAAAATCGCCTTGGCGCCAAGCTCTACACAAACCTCCATGTATATGTAGGTGCGGAGCACAAGCACGAGGCACAGCAACCCGAAAAAATCGACCTTAATAGCATTCGATAATGGAAGTGACCAATACCATTGGCCGACGAAAGACATCCGTAGCTAGGGTGTATTTGAAAAATGGCACAGGCGGAATCACCGTCAATGGGCGCGATTATAAGGAGTACTTTCCTACCATGCCCCTGCAATACCGCATTCACCAACCCTTTAATCTCACCGAAACTGAAAACCAGTACGACGTGAATATCAACGTGAAGGGTGGTGGTATTACCGGCCAAATTGAAGCCATTCGTCTGGGAATAGCCCGGGCCCTGGTGGAAATCAATGCCGAGCACAAACCTGCCCTCAAAGCCGAAGGCCTTATGACCCGCGACCCGCGTATGGTGGAGCGCAAGAAATACGGACAGCCCAAGGCGCGCAAGAAGTTTCAATTTAGTAAGCGTTAATCGTGGCGCTTGTTTAGCATCTAAATTGACGGGACTCCTAAGGGACTACCCGTCAATTGCTTTTTTTAAGAACGTAAACAAAACAACATGTCTGAATTTATCGAACAAGAAGACCGCTTCAAGGAGCTACTCGATGCCGGAGTGCACTTCGGCCACCTCAAGCACAAATGGAATCCCAATATGGCGCCTTACATTTTTGGCGAGAAGAAGGGAATCCATATCATTGACCTCAACAAAACCACCCGCAAGCTGGATGAAGCCTGCAAAGCTGCCCGCCAAATCGCGAGAAGTGGAAAGAAAATACTCTTTGTAGCCACCAAGAAGCAAGCGAAGGCCATCGTAGAGGAAAAAATCAAGCCCACAGGCATGCCCTACGTCACCGAACGCTGGTCCGGTGGTATGCTCACCAATTTTGCCACCGTGCGAAAAGCAGTGCGCAAGATGAGCATGATCGACAAAATGGCCGAAGATGGCACCCTCGATACCCTCTCAAAGAGAGAGCGTCTGCAGGTATCGCGTCAGCGGGCCAAATTGGAGAAAAACCTTGGCAGTATTGCTGAGCTCACGCGCATTCCCTCGGCCATCTTTATGGTGGACATCAATCGTGAGAACATCGCTCTGCTTGAAGCAAAAAAGTTGAACATCACAACTTTTGCAATGGTTGACACCAATTCGGATCCTACCAAAGTCGACTTTGCCATTCCATCCAACGACGATGCCTCAAAATCCATCGCTGTGGTGGTAGACCGCGTTGCTCAGGCCATCATGGAAGGCATCTCCGAGCGCAAGACCGATAAGGAAAAGCGCGGCTCGGATAAGGAGAAGGAAAAGAAAGCGCAAGTGGCTGAGTAAGTCAGGGCTCGTTTTCCACTTTCTAAAGGAACCTCATTACACATATGAATACTACCATGAAAATTTCTGCCTCAGAAGTTAATAAACTCCGAAAGCAAACAGGCGCCGGAATGATGGATTGCAAAAAAGCCCTCGTAGAAGCCGAAGGTGATTTTGACAAGGCCATTGACATCCTGCGCAAGAAAGGACAAAAAGTGGCTGCCAAGCGCAGCGATCGCGAAGCCTCCGAAGGTGTGGTTTTGGCCGCTACCTCAAGTGATGGCAAGCGCGGCGCCGTGATCGTACTCAATTGCGAGACCGACTTTGTAGCCAAAAACGATGATTTCGTCAAGTTGGCAGAGACCATCTTGCAAACCGCCCTTGACAAGCAGCCCTCCGATTTGGAAAGCCTCAAGGCGCTTCCATACGGTGACAGCGGATTGACGATCGCCGATAAAATCACTGAGCAAACCGGTGTGATCGGAGAGAAGATTGACCTCTCCAGCTATGATACGGTACAAGCCGATACGGTGGTAGCCTATATCCACCCTGGCAATCGATTGGCTTCAGTAGTGGGCCTCAACAAAGAGGGCAACCTGTCCGAAATCGGGCGCGATGTAGCCATGCAGGTTGCTGCCATGGCTCCGGTAGCTCTCGATAAGGAAAGTGTACCTCAGGATGTGATCCAGAAAGAAATTGAAGTAGGCAAAGACCTGGCAATTCAGGAAGGCAAGCCAGCGGAGCTCGCCGAGAAGATTGCTATGGGCCGACTCAACAAGTTCTTCCAAGAAAATACCCTGCTGAACCAAGCTTTCATCAAAGACGGTAAGAAATCCATTCAGCAATACCTCAACGAAACGGAGAAGGGATTGAGCGTAACTTCATTTTTGCGCTTTTCGCTGAATTGAACACAATACACAGCACAGAAAAAGAGAGACGGCGTTCTCTCTTTTTTTTTGCTATTTTTCGCCCCGAGCACGGAGAAGCTTTTTCCCTATGAAGTACAATCGCATCCTCTTGAAATTGAGCGGTGAAGCCCTGATGGGCAGCAAGCAATTTGGCATCGATAATGACCGCCTCGCGCAGTATTCGAGAGAAATCAAGGCCATTCACGAGATGGGAGTGGAGATTGCCATCGTTATCGGTGGGGGCAATATCTTTCGGGGCTTGCAAGCAGCCGAAGGTGGCATGGAGCGCACCCAGGGCGATTACATGGGCATGCTCGCCACTGTGATCAATGGAATGGCTCTGCAATCGGCGCTGGAGATGCTCGATCTGAAAACACGCCTGATGTCGGCCATAAAAATGGAGCAGATCGCTGAGAGTTTCATACGCCGCAGGGCGGTGCGCCATCTTGAGAAGGGAAGGATCGTGATTTTTGGAGCCGGGACCGGTAATCCATACTTCACAACCGACTCTGCTGCCTCCCTCAGAGCTATTGAAATAGAGGCGGATGTGATTCTGAAAGGCACCCGGGTGGACGGCATATATACCGCCGATCCCGAAAAAGACTCCAGCGCCACCAAGTACAGTACCATCACTTTCGAAGAAGTATACCAAAAGGGTTTGAGCGTAATGGATCTCACCGCCTTTACCCTCTGCCATGAAAACAAATTGCCCATCATCGTATTTGATATGAATTCCCCCGGCAATCTGATGCGGGTGATAACGGGCGAGCCTGTGGGAACCCTGGTGAATTTTTAAATTAGCAGCACGATGGATGAAATGTTACAAATGATCAAGGAGGAAGCTGAGTCCGCCATGAAGAAAGCCGTGACCCACCTCGAAGACGAATTGGTGAAGATTCGTGCCGGCAAGGCTTCACCAGCCATGCTCGACGGTATCAAAGTGGATTACTACGGCAGTCAAACGCCGCTCAATCAAGTCTCCAATATCAATACCCCCGATCCGCGTACCATCAGCGTGCAGCCCTGGGAAAAAGCCATGATTGAGCCCATCGAAAAGGCGATTATGATGGCCAATCTCGGACTCAACCCCCAAAACAATGGCGACCTGATCATGATCAATGTGCCGCCGCTAACAGAAGAGCGCCGCAGGGACTTGGTAAAACGGGCCAAAGCAGAAGGCGAACACGCCAAGGTGAGCATTCGCAATGCCCGAAAAGAGGCCAATGATGAAATCAAAAAGCTGCAAAAGGATGGCATGAGTGAAGATATGGCCAAAGATGCCGAGAGTGAAATCCAGAGACTCACCGATCACTTTTCCACCAAGGTGGACAATGAGGTGGAGCGCAAGGAAAAAGATATCATGGTTATCTAAGGCCTCCCAAACCCTTGAGAATTCTCCTTATTGACAATTTTGATTCCTTCACCTTCAATCTCCTTCATCTCTTGGAGGCCGATGGAAGGATTTCCGTGGATGTGAGAAGCCGTGAGGATCTGCTTCCTGAAGATTTGAAGGCCTACGGGGGCTTGGTTTTTTCACCCGGCCCTGGTCTACCTCAGGAGTCTGATTCACTGATGCGTCTCATCGCTGCGGCAAGCCAGCTCAGGGTGCCCCAGCTTGGTGTCTGTCTGGGGCATCAGGCCATGGCCCTTCATGCCGGTGCGCGCCTGTGCAATTTGGATAAGGTACATCACGGCAAGGCCCACATCATTGAGATGGAGGTGGATGAATCAGCCCTTTACAAAGGCCTACCCGCCCAGTGCAGCGTGGGGCGTTACCACTCTTGGGTGGTTGAGGGCACAAGCCTTCCCCCACAATGGGTCGTAGACGCCAGGGATAGCCACGGAGAGGTGATGGGCATGCACCACTCGAGCAAGCCACACTTTGGAGTTCAGTGGCACCCCGAGAGCATCCTTTCGGAAAAGGGACAGGTGCTGCTCAAGAATTTTGCTGATCTGGTCTTGTCATTCAAGCCCTCTGCACCTGTTTTCGCAGATTCGAATCCTGAGCTATACGATTTCCCTGCCTGACTGCTGCCATCCATGCACATTCGTTTTTGGAAGCTTTGTGCATGAGGCCTTTAGCGACAGCTTGACAAAAAGCGAAAATACCAAGCTACTTTCCGTTTACACAGAATTTGCCGGAAGGCGCATAAAGAAAAGCTGTATGAGGGAATGCTCCACTCTAGAGCCTGATGCCCAAAGTAATGGCCAGGGTAGATAATGTATTGCTCAGCTCCTGGAGGGGGCCTGTACCGGTCGCTCTGTAAGGCTCATTGAAGCGGCCGTAGGTGTAGGAAAGATCGAGATTCCAGGCGGCGCCCCTATAACCAAAGCCTCCCGAAAACTGCAATAAACTGGGATCTCCATCAATGATGGTGGCATTGGAGGGAATGGGATTGGTCCAATAGGCCAATCCGCCCCGGGCCATCAGTGATTTGGTAAGTCGAAACTCGGCCCCACCGCGCAGCACATGTTGTGGGCGGTAAAAGGTTTGCATCACTTCGTTGACATCCGAAAAAGGGTTCCCCGAAGTTCTTCGGTTTGAAGGCAGCATTTGTCCGGCACTGAAGTCGACATACTCGTATTGCCCGCTGAGAATAGCCAGGCCCTTGATCACTCCGGCGGCACCCACAGAAAAGCGCCATGGGGTGCGGATGCGGTATTCGAGAAAGTCATCTCCCGAGGTGGCATTTACGATTTCGTCAGGATCTTTCAGTGTGCTGCGCATGGATACGCGGTAATTGTCTTGCAAGCGAATGCCGGTGGGCGTTTGAATGGAGGCACCGACCCGGAAGCCCTGCTCGAAGCGATAGATGGCTCCCACACGAAAGTTGACTCCAAGCCCTTCGATCTGGAGATCTTCCCGGTAGCGGTAGTTCACAATATCGGTCGTGTTGGGCTCGGTAGGTTCCTCCCTGATGGTATTTGTGGATCGGTAGAAGGAGGAGACCAGTCCGATACCGGCTCCGAGGTAAAGACGGTCATTGTAATTGGCACCGGCCGTGATGGCGATATCGTTCATGCGCCCCGAGGTTTCGGTAAGCTGCTCTTGCCTCATTTGCCCTTGACTTACACGTCCCTCATAAACACCAGGTGAGACATCATCGATGATAAAGGCATCATAAGCCAGTCTAGGGCCGAAGTTGCTCAAGTCGGCGGGATCCAAGCCGCTTGCTTCATTGGCAAAGTCCTGCATGAGGGTATTTCCCAGATTGAGCACACCATCCTGGCTCAGTTCTTCATTGAAGTTGTTGATGCGGCTGATCGAAAGACCGATGTTGAAGCTTTTCCAAAAGGGGTCACTGATCTCCGAAGTTAAAACGAAGCCCGCATTGGCTACCGCAAGTTGCCCTGCTATGGCTGAGCTTTGATTGTCATTAAGGCTGGTACTCACTTCGCGGCCTTCGAGCGCGGTACTCAAGGAGAGTTCATTGAAGCGAAAAACCGCCACGCTAGCCGGGTTGATGTGCATGGCTGAAAAGTCTCCACCCAGGGCCGTGAATGCTCCACCCATGCCTGCGAATCGCGCAGTGCCGTGGGGGTGGAGTTGGGTATACCTGCGCACATCGGCATCATTTTGTGCAAAAACGGCACCCGCCATCAGGGTGGCGAGTGCCGTTATCCACAAGTCCTTCATGTTGTTAGCCAATCTTTAGGGTCTTATAGTCCGCGTAATCATTGAAATGCTTTGGTGGGTCTTAGCGCCTTCCACCTCCGCGTGAACCTCCACCCATGCTTCTCGATGGAGAAGACATCGAGCGCGAGGGCGAACTAATGCTCCTTGACGGCGAGCTCATGCTCGGGCTCGAGCGATTGATGCTCCTTGAAGGGCTGCTCATGCGCGGGCTCGAAGAGCGGTTCATGCTTCTTGAAGGGCTCACGCTTCTGCTAGGCTGTGCGCTGCTTGGGCGTATCGCTCCACCACTACTGCGGTTGTATGTATTGCTGCGGTTGTAGCTATTGTTGCGGTTTATATTGCCACCACCGGCGCTGCTGCGCTGCTGCTGTCGGGTGTATGGAGACACCTGTGTAGGTCGCGACTGTCGCGGAGCAGTACCATACTGACGGGTGCTGCTGCCACTGGTTCGCGAAGTAGCTGCCTGGCGCTGCATACTGGAGCGCGGTGCAAGATTGCGGTTTGCTGGAGCAGATCGGTCAGCAGTATTGCGGCTCACCCTGTCAGAGGGGCGCAAAGACTCACGGCTGCGGTCGCCGCTTGGGCGCTCGCTCGTGCTTCCGCGGCTTCCCAGCTCGCTGCGCTCACCACTTCTCGTGCGGTCGGAGCTGCT
>SLDS01000132.1 GCA_007125175.1 Flavobacteriales bacterium | reverse complement strand
GGCAAGCTTCTGCCAGGTTTGCTCTTCGATGGTCGAGAGCTTGGGTATGTTCAGCCAGTTGGTGAAAGGGTCATTCATCCGGTAGTTCAAAAACTTCTCGGATGAGTAGGCGATGCTGATGGCAGTGAGGCTCAGAAAGGAGATGCCAAAAAGGGTGATGAGGTTGGAAGCCCTTCTGCCAGCCAGATAGCTCAGTTCTTTGGTAAAGAGCAGACTCCACAACTTCTTTCCCTTGCTCATTGCGATATACTTAAGCAGTTTTGATCAATGAGTCCATAGGCCCTATCCTCATCGCCCATGCGCTTCACGCGGATGATGCAGTCGGCGTATTCTTCGGCAAGGGCCACGTCGTGCGAGACCACAACGGCCGAGGCACCGCGCTCCACGAGGTTGTCCTTAAGCAAGCCCATGAGGGTGCGGCTATTACCGCTATCAAGGTTTCCGGTGGGCTCATCGCCAAAGAGGACTTTGAAATCGGTGGAAAGCGCCCGCGTAAAGGCAGCCCGCTGTAGCTGTCCTCCCGATACCGCTGTAGCTTTTCGCAAAAGTAGCTGGGCATCGAGGTTCATTTTTTCGGCAGTAGCCGTCACCTTATTGGCGGCATCCTCATAGGCATATCCCTGTATCATGAGGGGTATGCAAAGATTCTCAAGGATGCTGAAATTTTCGATGAGGTTGGTTTGCTGAAAGACAAAGCTGAAATTGCTGCGCCGAAAATGTGCTTGCTTACTCTGAGGCCAGTCCCAAAAGCCGCGCAAATCTTGGGCTCCCTGATATGTGAAGCGATCGGCCCGACCCCTGTAGGTATTGGACATAAGCCCCAACATCTCGAGTAAGGTGCTCTTGCCAATGCCCGAGCTACCGAGTATGAAAGTGAGCGGCACCGCAGGCAGGCTCAGTTCCTCCACGCGCAAGACTTCCTGATCTCCATACCGGCACGAGAGATTGCTTAACTCGAAGAGTATGGAGGCTTGGCTCATGGCAGGTATTCTATTGGCACCCAGAAGAAGGTGTAACTCCCGGTGCGGTATTCCAGTTTGGCACTCTGCAGCAGCTCACTGATGCGCCGCTCTTTGGCATCGAGACTCCCGAGGTACTTGTCGATGTCTTCCCCCTGCACTTTGCCTCCTTCGGTGAGTATTTCCACCGCCGAATACCTGGAGAACATACTACTGTGCTCGGTAAGCTCGGGCACGCCGCTCAGCAATAGCCTCTGAAGATCCTTGCTGCGCTCCACAGGATAGTTTTTCTGCAGGGATGCAACATCTTCTTTGAGAATGGCAGCCCCGTAGCTGTACCATGCCTCTACCACTCCCTTGCGTTGCCTTCGGGCATCGAGTGCCTCACGCTTGATGCGCTGAATGTTTTCCCGCATTTCCTGCAAATCTTGTCGCGACATGAAGAGCACCTGCTGGTAGAGGGCATGCTCCTGCCCTTCGATGATTTTTGGCGTATAGCCGGTGTAGAGCAATTGCACCTTTTCCAAAAAGAGCTGCTTGAGCTGTTCATCCGAGAAGCCTTGAAGCAAGTGCGATTTCACAACCTCTTGTCCCGCACTGCCGATAAAGCTTTTCCACTGGGAGTGGTCGCGCACCACCTTGTTGAGGTTGATGAGCATATTCCGCTCCTTGGTGGCTATGCGATCGGTAAAATCGGTCACCAAGGTGTTGATGGACTTGGTGGGCAATGAAAAATCACCTCGGGTATCGATGGCGCTGAGCACCGCGTACTCAAGGTGAAAGTCCTCCACATAGTCCATACGCACATTGCTTACACCCAAATCGTCGCGAGACCTCCACTGCGGGTAGCTCAGGTTTTTGGCATCGGCAAATTCGGCTACACGGGTGTACTCTTCGTCCACTTTCTTGACGATATTTCCCAATACCCGCGTGCGAAAATGATTTCGGAATTCGCTGTAAAACATCGCGTACTCATCTTCCACATCCACTTGCAAGGCCATCACGTGTGCATTGTATTTGCGGATCTTATCGCGCAGTTCACGTTCGCTCACGTAGAGGGGATTTTTTTCTGCATTGGCCACCGGCACCATTCTGTGAAAGACGTCGCTGCTGCCGCCCAACAATAAGAGCACATTGGTTTCTCCTTCTTGCGCTCCCCGCTCAAGGGCTTCATTGAGGCCATTGTACAGCAGGGGTATCTGCGGCTCAGAGCGGTAGCTTTGCGGATCCGCAATGGCATTTTTCACTTCTTCCAGCCCTGCCCTGTCGGCATAGGGGCCGATGGTGAGCGGCGGGGTGCCGCGCTTGAGGTCGTAGAAGAAGGTCACTCCCACCCTTGTCTTTCCCTTGAAGATGGTATCTCTATCAAAGGAATTGCGCACCTGATCGACCAGGTCGGCGTAGTATTCTGCATTTTTCCGCGAAGTGAAAGTGCCGTTGATGGCGAGCATGATGTTCACCCGGGATCCTTTTTCGAGCTTATTGTCGATTTCAGATTCGGTGGCCTCCCAATTGTCGAGGGCGATCATGCTCTTGGGGTCGAAGCGGGTGAGGGCTCCACAGACGTAGTATCCGGGGCGGCTCTCAAAGAAGGGATAGCGAATCACTGAGCCTACATATCGGCTGCTCTTAGGGTCGAACACCTCTGCTGCCTTGAGTCGGCGATCCGAGCAAGGGTCTTTGGCGTCGAGGAATTTGTTTTCTCCTCCAAAATCGGGATCAAACTGCCCTGCCGCATAATCGATTG
The DNA here is from genome assembly GCA_007125175.1 of Flavobacteriales bacterium. Classification (GTDB taxonomy): domain Bacteria; phylum Bacteroidota; class Bacteroidia; order Flavobacteriales_D; family Cryomorphaceae; genus T3Sed10-241. Next base: position 30,648 of record SLDS01000132.1, on the reverse strand, counting down.
CACGCTGTGGCATGGAAAAAACAGTTGCACTGCGCCCTTCCCTGCGCTCTTCGCAGGCCTCCGAGTCAAAATTCCACTCCAGTGCCAGACGCGTATTCCACACCTTGATGCGCGATTCGCTCACCCAGAAGAGCTCATAGCCATAGCCTCCTATGATGGCATCATTGGCCACGAGGTAGCGGCGGGATTCACTGTCGTACTTGAACACGAAGAGCACTTCGTAAAGCTGCTTCTTGCTCACAGCTTCGCCGGCATCCGGGGCGTGGTAGAGTTCTACAAGGTCTTTGTCTTTTCCCTTTCGGGCAAATTCGGCAAGCAAATCCTGATCGTTGAGATTCATCAGGAAGGCCTTCATTTCGAAGCTGGAATTTTCGGAGATAAGCGGCTTCTCCCAGAGCAGAAGGTTTTCTTTGGCGATCCAGCCCTCGCCGAGCACGCTGCCGTGATCGTAAGATCCATCGGTATAAGGATCTGATTTCAGCGCCAGCACTTTGAGGGCATTCGGGTTCTCATCGAGTACATAGAGCTTCTGCCCGATGCTGGCTGTGATGCTGCCCGCCTGGTTCAACCCGGGGTCTTGGTAGAGCACATTCTCATCGCGGTCGCTGAACACCCTCCAATAATCACTCGAACGCTTCTTGCCCCTCTGGCTTATGCCAAAAGTACTGCCCGCTTTGTATGGATTTGTAAGGTTGGTATAGTCTTTCGAACCCTCATCATCAAAGCGAATTCTATCCCGGAGATTGTCCGGTTTTGCCGGCAGATGTTCGCTGCCGCCGCGTTGCGCATGCACTTCATTTGCCGCAAGGGGCCAAAGAAGCAAAGCGATCATAAGTGTGCAAAATTGCTTGATACACATGTTTTTTCTTGCTTAAAATTTCATCCCCAGGAGAACTCCCCCCCCCAGAAAATAGGGCCGACGGATGTCGCTCACCAAGTCTGCCAGGCTGCTGTCCAAGTCTCCGTGATTGCCAAAGAGCAATTCGTGATCTGCACCTCCCTCTAGCCATTGATTCATGGGCAGGCGGCCTTCGAGCTGTATACCCACATAGACTTTATCACCGATGTGTTTGGCGAAAGCCACTTGAGCATAAGCGCTGTAAATAAGCCTTCTGTCAATCACAAAATCCATGAGCGAACGCCGCTCGTCAAATCCATACTCCGGCAAGTCTTCGTTCACACCAAGGGTCAGGTCAATCGGCAATCCATTGACCTCGCTGAAATGGCCGTGGTAGTTGGCTGTAAGCATGACATCAGATTTTTGGGCATTGGTCACTCCAAGCATCATGCCAGCACTGAACATGAACAATTCTCTGGAATCACTGAGCAGATCTATGCCCAGGCCCAGACGAAAGTTTATGTCCGTAAAATCAATTCGTTCGCTGATATCCTCCAAGATGGCGGTGCGCTGGTAACTATTTACAATTCCCGCTTCTGCAAATTGGACATCACTGCTGGGATTCAGGTTATCCACTTGCTCAAAGCTGAAAGATGCATTGTTGTATTCCAGGTCGAGCCTTCCAACGGAGATGCCAAAACCGGTATGCAGGTAGAGACCACTGCGGTGCAGGGGCATGAAGTATTGGATGCTGGTCTCATTCATCTGAAAGCTGTGGTTTGAGAAGGAATACAGCTCACTCTGCGATTCGAGCTGGTTGGAAGACAAGTCCCCGCCCAGGACAAAACCGGCAAAAATATATGAATGCATATCTGCCTTCATCCGTTCTGGTTTCGCACGGCGCTCCCTGGGCGCGTCGGACTTTTTTTCGTTTTCCTCCTTTCTCCTTTTATCGCGTTCTTGCTCGGCCTGGGCGAGGAGTGCGCGTTGTTCAGCATAGTAAAGTACGGGCGCCCGTTCCACACTTCGATCTATGCGGGCATTTTCGATTCCGGTAATGCGCACCTCGAGGGTGAGAAACTTCTCGATGGTATCGTTGACCACAGCCCCTGTTGACAGATCAAAGTATCGACTGAAGCGCGTGTCCAAAGGAATGGCAGCGAGGTGAAAGCGGTCATTGGGAAAATGCTTGACCACAGCGCCCTCTCTGTCTATTTGGGCTTGGAGGGCCGGGCGCTCATCGGCAAAAATCTGACCGGCCTCAAAGAGGTATTCAGCGGGCTCAATGCGCCGGGTTTGAGCGGAGTAATCGGAAATGATCTTTTGGCTGCCCGTGAAAAGCACCATGAAACCTTCGCGGAGCTCGTCGCTCATGGCCTCTCCACGGTTGAAATAGCGATCCAGGTGATCCACGTAGGCATCTGCCACCGACAAAGCCAGTGACAGTGCTGTGGAATCTTCCGCGCTCAGCGCTGCATCATCTTCTCCCTGTGCGAGGGTCGGGGTGCTCGCCAGCATCAAAGCAGCTCCCAGGAGCGAAAAACACCCGTATATGTATTTCCATCTCATCTTATAATGGCTATTGAATGTCGAAAAATATGCTCCCCGCTGCGCACCTGCAGGATGTAATAGCCCGCAGCATGCTTGCCGATGTCTATGGTCTGCCTGGAGGCCATGCCCTGCAGATTCCCTTGACTTATTCGCACTCCACTCTGAGAGTAAAGCTCATAAGTCATGGCAGGGCTCAGCGCGGCGGCTGGAAGCTCGAGAAATAATTCGCGGCTTGCGGGGTTGGGATACACCTGCATCTGCCACTCCGGAGAGGCGCTGGCTGATACTGGGAAATTGCTTCCCTCATACACAGGACACCGACCGTCTTCATAAAGTGACACACTCACCCAAAAGTCTTCGCATTCATCGAGATAAGGCCCGTAATGGAGGTAAATGTCCGTCTCATCTTCAAGGCTATTTGATCCGCAGCCCCATTGATAGAAATGGTCTATCTCTCCTTCTTCACAGGCATTGATCACCAAAATATTCCCGGCCAATTCGAAATAATCGCAGATATCGGGCTCCAGAAACACCTCAAAGTTTTCACTGCCCTGCGAAAGGCAAGAGCCATCCACCATGGTAGAGAGAGAGACTTCCAAGCTGCTTTCCTCCTCAAAAGATCCCAGCTGATAAGTCACTTCAGCCTCATCTTCCGGGCCTGTAGCGCTGCCTGTGGGATTCCCGTTCTCATCCTGCAAGTTCCATTCATAGGTATAATATTGATCAAACTCCGTTTCCTCTGCTGCAAATGTGAGCAAATCGCCTTCGCATACTTCCGGGATCACCTCTTGAATCTCCCCTCCATGCGGGGGCACCATAACGAAATCGGTAAATACAGTGACAATCTCAAAACAACCCGGAAGGGCAGAAGCGGAAAACGAAACAAGAACTTCACCTGCATAATCTTGAGGTGTGTAAGCAATGGTCGTGTCGGGCAGAGGTATATAATCCCCTCCTCCTTCTTCTATCTCCCATTGAAAAGAAAGTGCATTTTGAGCTGTTCCCGTGAGAATCAAATCCTCCTGATTGCAATAAAATTCAGAATCATTGCCCAAGATTTGGACCTCACTCAGGGGGTGGTTGATGGTGATGCTCAGGGTGGTATCAAACTGGGCGCAGCCACCTCCTTCCGGCACGGTATAAGTCACGTCATACTCTCCCGACTGCAGATCGGAGGGATTGAAGCTCCCGTCCTGTGGATCGATACCGGGTATGTCTCCACCGTATACTCCACCTTCGGTGCCAAAAAGTTCCGGGCTTACCAGCTCATCCTGATTGCTGCAAAATGGATCATCGTATTCGAAAAAGGCACTGAACGCCTCGGTGAAAGTAAGCGTGAGGCTGTCGGAAACGATTCCGCACACTGCCGCGCCGCCCTGAGCGGTAAGTGTGAGCACCACAGACCCTGAGTCCAGCTGATCTTCACTGGGCTCAAAGAGCGTCGCGAGCTGAGAAACATTTTGAAAAGCCCCCTCATCGTCCGGGGAGCTCCAGATGTGATTGGGGGCATTGATTACTGTTCCCTCCAGCTCCACCACGGGATCATCGTCACACAAGAGCTGATCGGGCCCGGCGTCTACCACTGGTCTTGGACGCACCGAGAGTTCCACACCCTGAGACACATCTCCGCACCCGCCTGTGAGTTCAATCTCGAAGGAGAAGACCCCAGTATCGGTAGGAAATCCGGTAATACTGCCCAGGTCATCATCCCATATGGCGCTCAAGCCTTGCGGCAAATTGTTGAAATTGACTCCACCTGCTCCGCTTGTCTCGAAGGTGATGGGATCGATGGAGTCTCCCTCACAAATCTCCTGATCGAGGCTTTCGGGGGCAGAGCTCAGGTCAAAGGTGTTTTCCGGAAGTACGGTGATGGTTCCGCTTGTCTGTACCGAGGGGCAGGCATTGGCCACAGTTTGGGCGGTATAGTTGAAGGTGCCTGCAGTGGTGGCTGTTCCCGAAATGGTGAGGGTTTCATTCGAGACAGCGGAACTTATCCCCCCCGGCAGCAAACCTTGAACGGTGGCATTGGTAGCTCCACCACCGAAAACTATCTCGATGGGTGTCATGGTCGAATTGATGCAAAGGGTGCGATCGGCAGCAGAGCTTATCGTGTGTAGCTCCACCACGTTTACTTCCACTGTACTCGTATCAGAGACTATACCATCCGAAGCAACAAGTGTATATGTAATCAGGCCAGTGGTATGGGGCGTGAAGGCGACGCCGTCGACATAGGTCAGCGTATCTTGCCCATCGACCGTGTACCATTCTATAACGGCACCATTGGGATTCGCTTGCACCTCCAAGGTCACCTCTTCGCCCTCACACACTTCCTGATTTCCCGGAGGCACCACATCAGGTGGCAAACCATCCATGCCGGTATTTGTAGGGGCTAAGGCGCTCACCGATCCGGCTGCAAGCGTAGCAATCCATATCAAAGCGATCAAAATGTAGCGAGCTGCGTTCATTGGGTTTTGGTTTATCTCATAGTTTCTGTCAGGGATGCCCTGAGCTTGCTGCCGACAAATGCTGTGCTGGGCAGTATTGAAATCCGCATCCTTCAGCTATCATTCATTTCCACTCACATTGAGGTCGGCATTAAACATCCACTGCTCGGCTCCTTCAAATTCGATGGAGAAGTATGGGTTGGAAACATCACTGGCTTTTGGGCGACGTGTGAACACCTTGCCTTCGGCTGTGTGAAGGCTTATTTGGAGCTGATCATCACGCTCAATGCGTCCCAGCCTCGAAAAGCCAAATTCCCATGCCCTATCGGAGTTCAAGCGAACATTGTCGCGAAAAACTTCCTCTCCATTTCTACTTACCCGAATTTCGTACTCCCCTGCCTTCAGGTAGGCGATGATATGATTGAGCTGCAGATCTTGTTTGGCCACAAAATCGGCCTTGTACACTTGCTTTGACTTGTAGTCCTTGTCCGGATCCACATCCTGGCCTCTGTAATTGAATGGCAGCGCCGATGCTGCTACCGAGAGCACGGACACTTTTGGGGTTTTCGGCTTGGGGGCAGTGGCTTTTGGTGCAGCCCTGCGCACAGGCGCCGGGGGCGGGGCCACTTCTATTGGCATGTTTTTGCGGCCTACCTCTTCTCCCTGATCATCGAGGTATATCAAAGCGACCACAAATTCGCCGGCGGAAGGAGCCTTCCATGCGAAGTCTTCTACATCTTCTTGCTCGACAAGGAGTCGGTCGCGGCTGTCTCTCACCTGCCATTTGCGTGAAGCGGAGCTAAAATTGCTGCGGTCGGAAGCTTTAAACTCCTCACCTGCCTTGAGCTCAGCACTCCCAACGTGCATGCGCACTTCCCGGCCTTCTACCACGATCACATCATGGCTTATCAGCTCGCGCTGCCTGTGGTAGGCTGAAAGGGTGTAATTGCCAAGTTGGTTGAACCGCACTCCGGGCTTGCGGCTGTGGTAGCCCACTGTATCGCGTGGACCGCTGATCAACCAGAAGATATCACCGTCGAAAAGCTCGCCATCCGGCACCCGCAGTAAGAGGTCAGCGGCGGTACCCACCTGTATGCTATCAGGGGCATTGGGCACACGTGTGATCGCTTCGGCCTTTTCTGTGCGAAAGTCCATTTCCCCTTCAAATGCGGGCTTGATATTCAAAGCCAGCAAGATGAGCCCGAGAAAGGCAATGATCAAAGGCGGTATATAAGTGAGCTTGTCCATGCCAAAAATTAAAGGCTACTGTTTAATGCATTATCCCACTTGCTTCCAATCTTCTCTTGAGCTTGGCGACCTCATCGCGCTCATCCCTAAGCCTGGCGTAGGTGTCTCGGTATATGGAGTTCATTTTCTCCAGGCTCTCAGCTTGCGAACGAATCATTTCGAGCATAAGTGCTTCTGTGGAGTTGAGCTTTACACCACTGAGCTCGCCTTGAAGCTCTCTCAGGCTTCTGTTGAGTGCATTGATGCGGGATTCGATATTTCCACTTTCGGGTCGTGCTGTTGCCACGTCCTGCGATTGGGTGATTTGGTTTTGTACGGCAATCACTTCATCATTGAGGGAGCTGTACACCCTGGCCTCGCTGTACTTCACCTCCTGCAGCTGTTGGCTCTGCCTGTATTTTTCCCGCAGAAAATCATTCTCCGCATGGTCTACCCTACCGAAAAGGTAAATGGAAATGCAAATAGGAACAATAGCGAGAATAAACATGAACAGAAAAGACATAAATGCCTTGCGTCGTTCCCGGGAATTGACTGGCTTCATGGGCTATTTTGTGGTTTTTAAATTGTCTCAAAGCAGCGTATGCCGCTTAAACCGTGCTAATATAGGCAATGCTCTAGTATATGCAACCGATTTTGGCACGGCAGCAATTCGGAATAGGCGCCCATCGCCGACTTGCTGCCAAAGGGTATGGCCGCACATTCAGCCATTGCCATGAATCTGCGTCGATTAAAGTCCTAAGTGCAGATGGAATCAAAGATCCGAACCCGCGTATAGCGATATTTAGTGATGGCCGTGTAAATTCAGTATTCTCACAATCTGACTGATGAAAGTCCTTTTGGGCTGCCACAAAATGAGATGCAAGAAGCTCAGACAAGGAAAAAATTGTACATTAGCGCTGACCAGTTATAAACCATCTAAAACCGGAAAGCCAATGTCAAAACCAGCTGCCCGTATTGGCGATATGCACGTGTGCCCAATGGTGACCCCGGGCACCCCTCCCGTGCCCCACGTGGGAGGCCCAGTAATGGGCCCCGGTGTGGCCAATGTGCTGATATGCGGGGTGCCTGCAGCCGTATTGGGTGAAATGTGCACATGCGTCGGCCCACCCGATACCATCATCATGGGATCTTCAGGCGTACTTATAGGAGGAAGACCTGCTGCTCGAATGGGCGACGTTACTGCTCACGGCGGCTCGATAATAATCGGAGCGCCAACGGTACTCATAGGAGAAGTGGGTGCGGGTGGTGGAGGCGGCTCGCCGGGAGGAATGGTGCAAAATGCGCAAGCAGTGATTCAGTCGGCTCCTCCTGTGACCCAATCAGTATTGGGCCAAGTCATGGCCCTCACCCAGGCAGCAGCCGACGGAGCCCCTTTGGTGCACAATCCAACTTCTTGTCCCGATTGCCCAAGCCATAGTTGAGGATAGCATGGCACAGGAAATTCATATGGTATTGCGCACGGAACAGCTGAAACATTTCAGCCGACTGAGTAGGGAGCGCTTTATTGAAAAATCTCTGGTCTTTTTTGAACAAAACTTTCCACAGTGGCGAGCGGGAAAGAATGAAGATGACTTGAGAAGCTATGTGGAAGTCGCCATCGAATTTGCCGAAAGGCATGGTATAAAGCGCGAAATAAACGTACAAAAACTCATGTACCTCGACATCACCCACGGCCTCTTCGGGCTCCAGCACGATGCCATTACAGCGCTGCTGAACAGAGAAGACCTGCCCCAAGACAGGAAAGTGGAGGAACTTATGATCGCACTGAACTCAAAAAATTACCGAAAGAAGCGTGTAAACTTAGCACCTCGGTGAAGAGCTGAGCGCCAAAACTGATTATTAGAAGCCACCATGCCCGGTCAAAACAATCCACCACAGTACACAGGCAATACCTCTGCGACCGACGCCGATAGCCAGGGAGGATTGGCCTGTGGCGAAAATGCTCCCGCTCAGCAAGAGAGCCAAGAGGATCCGCCTGTAGTGCGCAACCGTTTTCGGGTGAGCATGTTTTTTGACGGCACCCAAAACAACCGCAACAATGTACGGGATCGGCAAATGGCCGAAGCCCAACTCGCCGAGTACCAAAGCAGATTGAATCAGGTGGAGCAAAACCTGAGCAGGGAAGATCTCACTCGAGATGAAAAGAACATGCTGGAGCAAGAGAGGCGATGGCTGCGCAGGTGTATCCGACAAGCAGAGCGTGCCGCCAATGCCGATGGAAGCTTTGCCAGTGCTGAAACGAATGTATCCAAGCTCCAAACGTATATGCTCGATAATGCCCCGGGCTTCGATGAGCACATTGTGGCTTACATTGAGGGTATTGGCACCCGGGATGGCCAAAGCGACAACCTCGTCGGCATGGCTACCGGAAGGGGCGGGACAGGCATCATCGCCAAAGTAGCCAGGGGTATAAGCCGCGTGATCAGCGCTATACGCGGGGCCGACTGCCCGGATCGCGAAATAGAACTAATACAGCTGGACGCTGTCGGCTTCAGCCGTGGGGCAGCTGCCGCCAGAAACTTTGTGCATGCGGCCCTGAACACCGGGTCTGACAGTGTGCAGGAACAGCTTCGGGCAGCGGGCTACACTGTCGATCAAGTGGAGGTGCGATTTGTAGGACTTTTTGATACCGTGGCAGCTTTTGGTGTATCCAGACACCATTTGGATACAGGCATTCTCTCGCTCGACGCAATCAGTGCCGCCCAAAAAGTAGTGCAACTCGCTGCCGCAGATGAATACCGGAATAACTTTCCCCTCACCAATATTGCCAGTGCGGGTGGCACCGAAATCGTGCTTCCTGGTGTGCACACGGATGTGGGAGGAGGTTATCGCGATGCCATTCACGAAGAAGATTTACTGGTTTTCAAACTGAGCTTTTACCAGCAGCGAGAGAGACACAGGCGCCGGGTGGAGGAAGAAAAGCGATGGCTCATCAATGAAGGTTGGGCTACCGCCTCTCAAATTGATGACTCAGGATGGCGCAACCGCATCAGTGTAACGAGACGAAGGCTTCGAAATACTTATGACCGCATACCGCTCAAAATAATGGCACACTGGTTCCAGCAAGAGCAGGTCAACTTCAGTGCAGATCTCGACTTGAGAAATGAAATAAGTGCCGGCTCCCATCCGGAACTCGCTCAGCTGGAGCATGTCTTAGGGCCCGATGGGCAGGGCAATTGGAGATTGGATCCCGACCTCATGCGCCGAATACGCAACCGCTATTTCCACATTTCTGCCAATTATGACAGCTTCGTAAATGTGCCGAGATGGAGCACCGGTGACCCCCTCACAGGTGTGAGGGAACGACTGATACTAAGAGGCTGATGCGATGGGAAAACTGTCAACAATCGCCCTGATTTTACTCGCCTTAAACTGCAATCCACAGATGAAAACTTTCAATTGGATCCCCACAGAATGCGCACCAAAAGATTATCCTGTGCAGCTCGTGCAAGCTCACTTCAAAGGGCCCGATGGGGAGTCCTTCAAAATGGCTACAGGAAAAACCGTGAGTAAAGGCTGGGGCAAAATGGGCACCATTTACATGTCTGGCGATGAGTATAAGCCTGCACCTGTTGGCGCGCATCTCATCTGGTACTCCTTTGTAGAAGATTTGTTTTACAAAATAGACATGAGCTGGGAAGCCTCCATGGCAGAAGAGCTGCTCTCGACCCCCTACATATCACCTGTGGATAATGGCATGAAAAACTTTGAAACCATCATGCTTGCCATAGGTCCCGGCGGCATCGTAAATGTGTGGCTATACGGAGAGCAGGTGGTGCTGGAAATGGCTAGCGGCGAGGGCGAAACCTATGACATGCCCTGGGAAGATTTCATGCCTTCGACCAGCGTGAGCCGCAAGGAATACCAACTGATAAAACTCTCAGAAGTGATGGACGAGGAAAGGGCCCGGCAGCTGATCGACACAGCTGTGCCCCGGGAGCGCTATGCGGTAGACATGCGCAAGCGCTACCCCTACGATTACCAGATATTGGGTGAGCAAAGGGCCATCAGCGCGCACACCCGCTTCATAAGTGGAGAGCGAGAATATGTACATTTCCAAAAAAACAAAGGGGCCCTGATCAGCGAACGCGCAGTACCCGAGAGCTGTATTCTGGAATGGGCAGAAGGACCCACTGAGTATGTGGCCAACATTCAATTTGACGAAAGTGAAACCGCAAGAGCCCTGGACATACTTGCAGAAAATGGAGGCAAGAGCATTCAGCTGCAATTTGAGCTCCGAGCTGCAGAGCCACGTCTCAGCATTGCCTTAAGCGATGACGAATCCTTTGTTCAGTTGGAAGCTGCCAAACTTCTGGTGCGCAAAAAGAATTGAAGCAATGAATGAAAATGGCATTTGCCAATGCTTTTGTTAGATTTGAAAAATGGTGAGCGGCCGCGCAATATGCCTGTAAGCTGTTTTGCACAAATTACTGAGCAGCTGATGCCGCAGATCAATTTTGAATAGCATGACCCCGTGAACACCGCCAATTACGTACTCCTCGACGCCGCCAAGATGCGGGGTGAAATGGAAAAGGCCCGCGAGCTCAACCCGGAGCACATATGCCTGTACGAGGGGGATAGTGAGCGCTTTCTGGGCGCTGTTGCGCCTTGGCTATTCGACCTTGAAGACGGAAGCGATTTTGCCGCATGGCTATCGGAGGCAGCTCAATCCAATAGCTGGGGAGTCTTCATCCGCTGCAATGCAGAGCCCAATGAGCTTTACACACATTTGCGCAAATTTCTGGTGGTGGCCACGGAAGATGGTCGCGAACTCTATTTTCGCTACTACGATCCACGTGTACTTCGGGAGTTTCTCCCCACATGCGATAAGCAACAATTGCTGGATTTCTTCGGGCCCATTGAGGCCTTTCTGGCCGAAGATGAAAATGGCTTGCTCGTGGAATATGCCTTGGGCGACGGCTTGCTGCAGCTCCAATCTTCAAATAAGGTGCTCACAGATGTCTTCGAGCAAAAGCCCGTGCTGCGCAATGATCAGATAAGCCCCGAAAACAGCCCTCCGATCAATGAGAGCAGTGAAGCCGGGCCTCCTTCAGCACCTGAAGATCAAAGCAGTCATCCCCCTGCACCTAAGACCGGTGAGGAAGAAGACAGCGATCAGAATGACGAAGATGGCACTCCGGCGAGAAAGAATTCAGGTTGGGATTTTGGTTATTAATTGACCCCTGCTTCGGTTCTGCTCCGCATATTACAGGCTTTCGTCGAAGCTATCACTACATTTAGCGAGATTTTAGAGAGCGATATAGTTCCCGTTTCGAAGATATTTTAATTAGCTTCGTATGTCCTTCATCAGCTTGATGTGCAGGCATGGCGCATTTTGGCGCCTACAAGGACACAAGTAAGTGTACAAATGTAATTTAGCACCGAACTCAAGCCTTGACATTTGGTTAAAATGCGCTACACGTGAAGCTATCACCGATCACATACTATATCATTGAGAGCGATGACAATACCATCCGGCTTATACAGCGCGAAATCAAAAACTTCGGGGATGATTTCAAGAATCTGGGAGTCTATCGTTGCCATAAAGAAGGCCACAAAAGGGTATTGCGGGAGCAGCCCGATATGGTATTCCTGAATATGGAGTTTCCCTTTTTCACGGGTGCAGAGGTATTTGGCAAGACTCCAGGAAAAAAATCCGATTACATCTTTCTGGCCAATGTCAACAACTTCATCTACCAAAACATCAAGGCCAGCAAGTACGATTGCCTGCTCAAGCCCATATCTGAAATCGAGCTCAAACGCCTGCTAAAGCGCAAGGTAGAAGCAAGAAAGCTTGGGCGTCAATTGAATTATGGCCATTACACCCCCGCCTCCACAGATTACAAATTCAAGAAACTCCAATTTCCCACCTCCAATGGATACATCTTTCTCAGCCCCGACGAAATCATGTATTGCAAAGCAGATGTGGAGTATACCTTGATCGTGACTCAGAAAGGCAAGCACCTGATCTCTAAAAACTTGAAATATTTTGAAAGCATTCTGAACTCCCGCCGTTTTTTGAGGGCACACAAGTCCTATCTGATCAATATCGATCACATTTCGCTTTACGCAAAAAGCGAAGGAGGCCACCTGATCATGAGCGACGAGACCATGGTGCCCATTGGTCGAAGCAAAAGACCTGTTTTCACCCAACTTTTCGGCGTTTAGCGAGGGATAGCGGGCCAATCATTTGCACAGACAAATAAATATTTGCACCTTGTCAAACCAATTAAAATCTTCAATAACCCAAGCCATATGGCGCAAACTGCAACAGCACTAAGTGACCCCGCGAAGGAAATCCTTTCCTTCAGCGAAAACATCGCCCGTGAATACGGCCACTCAAGCTATGCCAGCCCGCATTTGCTTCGCGCTGCCCTACGCCGAGAGACCGGCCTTGTGGGCCTCCTCGATCAAATGGGTAAAGATGTAGGATACATGAGAGAATGGGCCGATGTACGCATTGAAAACTACCCGAAAAGCCCTGCCCCAACATCTGAAATATTTCCTGACAAGGTGGTCAATACGGTGGTGCGCGAAGCAGATTTCGTGCGCCTCAAAATGGGTCTTGAGGAAATCACACCCGTCTGCCTCTTAGCTGCCTTGTGTACGCCTGGCGTTGCTTTCAGCTTTGAGCAAATGCGCTCATTTCCGCTCAAGCGCGATGACCTCATGTCGACAACAGAAGGTGGCGATATGGATGCCAGTGCCGATGACAAGGATACCGCTGTAAAACTCAATGGTCAAAAAGGCAAGAAGGGCGACGACGATAGCCTGGCTCAGTACTGTATCGACAAAACGCAAAAGGCGCGAGATGGAAAGATCGATCCCATCGTAGGCCGTGATCGGGAAGTGAAAATGGTGGCCGAAATACTCGGGCGCCGATCCAAGCCCAATGTGATCGTGATCGGAGACCCCGGTGTGGGAAAGACAGCACTCGTAGAAGGTCTGGCCTTGGCAATCACGGAAGAAAATGTGCCGCAGCACCTTGCAAACTCAACCCTACTGGAGCTCGATCTGGGCGCACTGGTGGCCGGAGCCTCCTACAAAGGCGAGGTAGAAGACAGAATCAAAAAAGTAATCGCGCGAATAAAAGGTGGAGATAAGACCATCCTCTTCATCGATGAGATACATGCCCTGCTCGATCAAAACCGAGGCCTCTCGGGAGTGGTAAACCTGCTGAAGCCCGAGCTGGCGCGCGGGGAGATCACCCTCATTGGTGCTACAACAAACGATGAGTTTCGAGAATTTCTAGAACCGGAGGAGGCCTTCATGAGGCGCTTTGAGACCGTGCGCGTTGAAGAGCCAAGCGACCCGGTATGCCGCCAAATGCTCGATGTGGTGGTGCCCTTCTACGAATCACATCACAATCTCACCATGGATAAGGATGCCTCCATGGAATCCATAAGGCTGGCCAGACGCTACCTCAAAGACCGCCGCCTGCCGGATGCTGCCATCGATCTGGTAGACCGCACCATGGCTGCCATCAAGATGATGAATGATACCTCTGCCAGCGACATTAAGTCCCTGAGAGAAAAACTGGAAAAACTCGAGAAGGAGGTCCAGACCGAAATGGATGAAATCAAGTACTTCCTTTACGAATTTGAGAACCGCATCAGCCCCATTCTGCTAGCCATGCTCAGCGAAGAGGAGGATCCTGCGAGCTTTACCGAGAAGGAAGAAATACTCGACTACATACGCCGTGGCATAGAAACCCTCGACGAAAAGGCCACCGTGATCAAAGAGAGCATTGGCAAGGAAGATATCGCTGCCATCGTGGCCTACAAGACGGGCATCCCCATGGGCAAAGTGCAGAGCAAGGAGAAAGAGCGCTTGCTCAACATGGAAGAAACCCTGCAATCACGCGTGATCGGTCAAGACCACGCCATTAAGATCATCTCAGACGCCATCATGGAATCCCGTTCGGGGCTCATGAAGCAAGGACAACCCATCGGTTCATTCTTCTTTTTGGGGCCCACCGGAACAGGAAAAACCGAGCTGGCCAAAGCCCTCGCCAATTTCCTTTTTGCCGACGAGCGCAGTCTCATCCGCTTTGACATGAGCGAGTTTAAAGAAGAGCACTCTGCAGCTCTGCTATACGGAGCTCCTCCCGGATACGTGGGCTATAAGGAGGGTGGATTGCTCGTGAATAAAATTCGGCAACAGCCCTATGCGATCGTGCTTTTTGACGAAATCGAAAAAGCGCACCCCAGCGTCTTTGATCTCTTCCTGCAAATACTCGATGAAGGTAAACTCCACGATAGGCTGGGCAAGGAGGGCGACTTTACCAATGCGGTGGTGCTCTTCACTTCCAATATCGGTAGTGCCCACATCATCGAGGAGTTTGCCAACAACCGCATTCCCCCATCATCCGAGCTGCTCGAGATCATGGCCGACCATTTCAGGCCGGAATTTCTCGCCCGCCTTACCGAAATCATTCCTTTCAGGCCCATCTCGGAAGATACAGTCGAGCGCATCTTCGACATACAGCTCAAGCACCTGCTGCGCACCCTGGAGAAGATGAACATCGAAGTGATATTCGCTCCCGAAGCCAAAACCAAGCTCGCCATGGATGGCTTCACGCCAAAATATGGAGCACGCCCTCTCAATGGCGTAATCCGCAACGAACTTCGCAGGCCGATAAGCCGCATGATCATCAGTGAGGAATTGCAGCGGGGCGACAGCCTTGAAATCAGTCTCAACGAAGAAAATCAAATCGAATTTAACATCACCAAAAACAAAGAAGCACATGAGTCAACTTGATTACGGCATCGGTGGTACCGAGCGCCCAACAGAAGCGAGTGAAGCTTTTGCTGATCTCCAGCAGAACAAGACCCTCTTTATTCAAAAACTCACACAGGATGAGCCCATGAAGCCCCAAGTGGTAAAGGGACTCAACAATGTGAATGACGTCTTTGAGCACTTCAGGCCCAATGCCGATGTGACACTCAAAGGAGAGGAAGGACAGGAGATTAAGGAGAATCTCAAATTTTCCAATGTAGGTGATTTTGGCCCAAAAGGAATTACCAAGCAGAGCGACTTCATGCAGGAACTGCAACAGAAGAAAGCCGAAATGAGCACCCTTGTAAAGCAATTGCGCTCCAATAAGGTGCTCAATTCAGCCCTGCAGGAAGCCGAGTCGAAGGAGGCCTTTATTGACTCCTTGCGACAGCTTGTAAAAGAATTGGAAGACAGCGAGTAAACTCAAAAAAATATTGAATCATCATGGCTGAAAATCAACAACAACAGGAGCAGCTCAAGTACAAAGACATTGACGAAGCTGTAGATAGTCTTGCGAAATTTGGTGGATTCGACCTCATCGAATCGGCCGTAGACGGCACGCAAAACCTGAATCCGGACCGAAAGGCGAGAAAGCAAATATTCCTCACCGAAAGCCACAATGCCGGAGCGCGCAAAGAATTGAAAGGCAAACTCAAACTTTGGATCGATATCCTTACCAGCTCAGAGGATGTGGCGGAGATCATCTCCTCCTGCGAAGAGAAGGCACAACAATACGATGCCCTTTTCACCGAAAACATGTCGAATGTGCTGAAGCAAACGTCCGACCTCGAGCGTTCATACCGATCACTTGCGCTCTTCTTCAACAATACGGAAAGCGACAAGGTGAAGAATGTCAACATCATGAACGCCTCTTTGGAGCAGCTTCAGGATTTGGACAACCCAAAGTTTATCAATGAAGTGCACGAAGAACTTAAAGACTGCTTCGACAGGCTGGATCTCCGCGAAAACTACGGTATCGTAGCTGTGCCCGGATATCTTGGCTCCAATAAAGTAGTAGAAAAGTGGGCCAAAATGTGCCATGGCAATAAAGCTACACTCGTTACCGACTTCCGCCACCTGGACAATCCGGACGATGTGATGGAGCTCTTCCAACACGAAAATCTCGCCGGGGGAGACGTGTACAAGTCGAATGTGGTAATGGCCTGCAACTGGCTGGTAGGAAGAAAGAAAGACGAAACCTTCAACGAAGAGGAGGACGTGCTCGTGCCACCCTCATCGGCCCTTGCGGGAAAAATCTATAAGACACTGATGTCGCAGGTTACTGCGGGTAAGAAGCACGGGGCTCTAAACGAAGTAGACGGTGTGGCCTTCGATTTGCGCAAAAGCGAACTCGCAGAACTGGAAAAAATGGGATTGGTACCCATGGTAAATGAGTACGGCAAGGTGATGGCCTTCTCGGCAAAAACCCTCTTCAACGGAGACAATATCGGTTTGCAAACCTACTCGGTGGTGCGCGTATTCGACTACATCTCTAAGGTATTGATGGATTTCCTCAACCGCCGTGCTTTCGAGAACTTCAACTCCAAGACAGAGCGCGAGATTCGCTCACAAATCGTGAAATTCCTCGATAACAATACCGGTCCCGGAAAGCTTATCGAGAAATTCAAAATCCTTCGCTTTGAGAAGGACAAGGATCAAAAAGACAAAATCAACCTGGATATTCACATGACCCCTTACTTCCCTGCGAAGAATTACGTCTTCAAGCTCGAAGGACAAAAAGGCGACGACCCCGATTCAGCAGATTGGAAAGCGGACTACGAGCAGGAATAATCCACAACACAGGCAATCATGGCAGAACACTTCAGATTTTTGGTAACTATCGGCGGCTCGGAGCTTCGCTCTGTGAGCAGTATCTACATCTCGCAGGCCATCTTCAGTCATCACGAATTTGAAGTGAATCTGCCGATGGCCACTTTGGTAAAAGTCAATACAGGCGATGACCCCATCCCCGTCTTGCAAAAGCTAATCGGTGCAGATATCGAAATCGAACTCGCTACAGCCAGCCCCGAAGATACAGATGGCAGTCGTCACTCATCGGTTTTCAAAGGTATCGTGACCGATATGAATGTGAATGGAAACAAGTGGGAACATTCAAATGTAAATTTGAGAGGCTTCAGCACCACCATACTCATGGATACCATCCCTCACAATCAAGGCTACGAAGAGTCCACCATTATGGACATCTTTCGCACCTGCCTCAATAGGCACCTTTCGGGAAAAATAGCTGTGAATGACAATCTCACATATTCATCCGACCTGCCCTATACGGTGCAATACGAGGAGAGCGATTTTGATTTCATAAAGCGCCTATGCTTCGAGTATGGAGAGTGGTTTTACTACGATGGTGAAAACCTATGTCTGGGAAAAGACCCGGGTGCAGCCACTCTGGATATAGGACACGACCGCCTGCGCAACCTCCGATACGACTACTCTCTAAGCTCCTCGAGTCCAAAAGTCTGGGCCCGGGACTACAGGGAGAATAAGATGGAAGAAATAATCCCCGAAAAAGTGAAGGCGAGCGACGTTATGGCCAGTCATAACATTGAGCAATCCGAAAATCTGTTTACGGGGTCTGAGCAATGTCATGTGAACAAAGGCTCCTTCGCTTCTGGTGATAATATGCAAGATGAAAAGACACAGCTGTCGCATAAACTCAACGTAGCCAACAAGGTGCAGCAAGCCAATGTAATGACCGTATCAGGTGATTGCGACAGTGCAAAATTGAGGCTGGGCAGCATTATTCGGCTTGATGGAATGCACCATGCAGGCGAATTCGTCGTGGTTTCCATCAGCCACAGCTGTGTGGATGCCCGAAGCTACAGCAACCATTTCAAAGCCATTCCGAAAGAAGCCCTTTTTCCCAAGGACATATACTTTCAAAAGCCAAAACTTCATTCCTGCGTGGGCGTGGTGATGGAAAATTGCGACCCGGAAAAACTCGGGCGTGTGAGGGTGCGCTTTGACTGGTGTGATGCCTCCGTAAGCCCATGGATACGGATTGCCAACACCCATGCCGGCGATAGCAGGGGCATGTACTTCCTTCCCGAAATTGAGGATGAAGTAATCGTTGGCTTTGAAAATGGGTGCCTTGATCAGCCTTATGTTATTGGTTCTCTTTACAACGGGCCCAGCAAGTACGACGAGGTATACGATGATGACAACAGCCTGAAATCCATCAAAACACGCAGCGGCAATCAGATCATTTTTGATGACAATGGCAAGCTTATCATTCGCAATGAGGGCAACTCCTTTGAATTGCAATGCGATGGGAATGGAAAGATCGAACTCATCACTGACGGCGACATGCAGTTTACTGCCAATGGTAAAGTACGCTTCGATGCCGGAGGCAATTTCGAAGTGGTTACTGACAGGGATTTCAAAATTAATGCCGGTGGCAAGAACCAAATGAGTTCACGTGGAGCCACATCCATCAAGGCCACACAAAACTTGGAGCTCGAGAGCACTGCCAACTTCACTGCTAAGGGAGGACAAAACGCCGAAATTGAAGGCACGATGAATGCCAGCTTAAGCGGAATGATGGTGAAAGTAGAAGGAAGTGCTACCAGCGAGCTCTCCGGCAACGGCATGGCGACGATTAAGGGTGGTCTCGTGAAAATCAATTGATCTGAAAGCGAATGGATCCCTTGCAAACGAGCATTCGGCTCCCGCTTAACTGCGATTACTTTTTAAAAAACCTTCGCTTCGAACGCTGCTCGCAAGAGGAGAGTATCGCATGGCACATCCGATTGCTCATCACCACTTCTTTTGGAGAATGCGCCTTCGACCCGGAATTCGGCTGCGAAATATGGGAACACGAATTTGAACACGCTCAGGTAAGCCGAATCTGGATCGACAAAATGGCTGTTCAGATGAAATCCATGCTTGAGCGCTATGAAAAACGCTTGCAAAAAGTGGATGTCAAAGCCACTGTGACCGAAGAGGAGCTTCGTACCGAGTCCGATGGCCGCTCCCTCGTACGCGTACAGAAGAGCCTGCGCATCCATGTGACCGGTCACATTGCAAGCACCAACGAGCCCTTTTACTTCAAGGACAAAATATTCCTGAGTCCCTTTGCCACAGAATAAACCAGCCATGCTCAAAAACCCCTTTAGCCAGTCAAGTGTATACAAGAGCATGCTGCAAACAGCAGCAGAGAGCTGGAATGTAAGAGAATCAGACCTTACGGGCCTCGATCCCTCCTACAAGCTGCTCATGAATGCCCTGGCCAAAGAACTGGAAAAAGTAGGCCATGAGCTCAAGGGAGCTGAAGCCCGCATGCTGAAGCGCATGGCCCGGCAGATTATGCCAAACGCCCTGCAATCGGTCTTGCCGGCGCATGGTGTGATCCACTTTACACCTACGGAAAAAGTGGAATTGAGCTGCTACGATCATTTCAGCTACGAAAAACGCTGGCACAACAAGGAAAAATTCAATAGACTCGAAAGTCGAGACATTCACTTCACCTCGGCAGCACCCCTGCATATGTATCCGTCCCGCATCAAGTACAGGATAGATGCTGAGCGTGTATTGGCCCTCGAAGGCGCTCAACAAGAAGTGCTGGACTTGCCTTCACCTCTGCGCGACCCGCGCAGCATTGTGTTGGGGATTAGCAAACTTCGCACATCATCGCTTCAATTCTACTTCGATTGGTTCAAGGATGTGGAGAAAAAGAGTCTCTTCAATCTTTTGGGAAAACTCCGCATCACACTGTTGGATGGTTCTCCACTGGCTTCAAGTCACGGATTTGCTTCAAGCGAAAAGAGTGTGGGGAGCAATATTCTGGATCAATTGAGCACCATGAAGATGATGGAGCAATTCGTGGTCAACTTTTACAGCAATCGTTTCCTCAATGTCGAACTGGCATCACTCAGTGCCGAGCAATCAAGAGATGCCGTACCGGAAGCCTATCGTAGCTTGGTGGAAGAATTGGACCCCGACAGCGAATGCACTTGGCTGGCCCTGCACTTTCCCGACGAGGCTTCCGAACAACTCGTTCATGACGCCTTCGTCCAGATCAATTGCTTCCCGGCCCTCAACCGAAAAATGGAAAGGCAAGTGTTTAGGCTGCAGCCCGACCTGAACATCAAAAAACTCGACTTCGAGGGTGCCTTTCTCGACGTTGAGCGGGTTGAATCGGCCGAGGGAAGGGCCTATGCCGAAACCCGGCACATAGCCGGTGAGGTTAAGAACCCTGGCACATACACCATACGCCGGGCCGGGGTAGGTCGGCTCGATGAGCGCGAGGCCTCTGAGTACCTGAGGTACATGCTGGATCTCCTCAAAGAAGAAAAACAAGCTTTTGCATCGGTTGATGCATCGAGCACAGCCAGTGACCTGAAAAAGATTGAGCAAGCCATCGCTCGCGTGGAAAAAAGGGTTGAATCCTCGGGATTGCGAAACAATAGACCCTATATCCTGCTGAGCCCGCATAAGCAGTCTGAGAATGTGTACATCTACTTCTGGTCTACCTTTGCCGCTTTCGCAAATGGCATCAACCGCGAGAGCGCTGTAGAATGCAATACCGCAGGGATCTCTATTTCTGGACAAGCGCAAATGCTTACCGATAGTACCGGCGGCGAAGACGAATTGAGCGACTCCATGCTGGTAGAGCGCTACAAGAGCAGTTTGCTTACCAAGGAAGTGATTGTCACCAAAGCCGACATCATAAGCCATTGCAAAGCCATTGGTGGTGAAGACGTAAAGGAGATCATCGTAAGCAAAGAGGTAGAAGCTTCCAGCCAAAGGGGGCATGGCCTTATGCAGGTGCTCAGGGTTGGGGTGCGCTTTACAGGGGGATTGGAAACCGAAAAGAAGAACTACGTGATTCAACGTATGGAATCCGAACTCCAAGCCCGATCCAATTTTTCTATACCCCTCAATGTGTGCGAGCAAAGTGAATAATTCGAGCACATGGAGCGAGCAATTTATTGGACTTGGTGAGGACATCAGGGCCGAGGTACTCTTTTACATCATAAGTGCTGCAGGCAGGGAGAATGGCCTGCTTTTTTACCTCAATGGTGGCTTTCGACGGGCTTTTCGTAAGGATATTGCTGGAATCCATCTGCCGGGACATCACAAGTTCAAGAACAAGAGCACCCTCATTGAGCTGCACCGGCGGGGACTTTATGATCAGTTTCCCGAGTTTCTCTTTCACCGTTCGAAATCGAGCAAGCACTTCAAGTCCATCGAAGACCTCAAAGCCGAACATGAGTATCAGGAGCACATTGCCTTCAGCGCCCGCAAGTTTTTTTGGCCCCTAGACGATCAATTGACCAAGATCAAGGCCCATGTTCTGGCTTTTGAGCTAAGCATGGGCATGAGCAGCCGAAGTGCTTCAGGAAAAGGCCACCTTCGGCGCTTTTGGAACATCCCCTCCCTATTCGACGATGTGCAAGCACAAATGATTACCCGGATGATCCCACTGGCCAGAGAGATAGCTTCACGGCTAGCTTGGATAGAGGAGGCCATCTCACTCATCATGAAGCTTCCGGTAAAGGTGATCAAAGAGCTGCGTGTGTTTACCCGCCCGGGCCGAGACAGTATACTCGTGCTTGGCAACAGTCAGGTCGGAATTGAAGGAGTACTCGGGCAGAGCTTCCTTGACGAACGCTACTGCATCACTTTTGCCATTGGGCCGGTTGACATGCGCGTGGCCAATGAATTTGCCCCACAAGGCAGGCGGCTGAAACAGATGCACTACCTGATAGACCAATTGGTGCCGGCGGATATGGACAGCCATATAGAAATTGTACCCAAAGCCGATTTTTCCTTTACATTGTTTGAGGATGATGGGCTATGTAGTATTTTAGGAGTTTCAAGTATATTAAGCCATTCGAGATGAGTGACCCCAGCATGCAGGCCAAGAGCAATCTCGCACAAGCCAAGGCCGTGCAGAAAAATGTGAAGTCGAAATTTGCGCGCGTAAAGGGTGCCGAAAAAAAGACGGCCAGCTTTGACAAAAATGTGCGCAAACACCTGCTCATTTTTCTCGCCATGGGGCTTTTGCTGGGTTGCAGCGTGTTCGTCCCCTTCTTTTCACATCCGGGACTACCCCTGGCTAAGATTAGCTATGCTTCACTGGGGGTGATTGGCTTGCTTCTGGGAATATGGAGCCACAAGCGCGCTGCAAAAAAGATCGATTGGTATGAGGGTGTGCCCTTTTCTTCCAGGTTTTGGCTCGCTCTGGGAACCTTTGTGGCGGTCTATCTGGGAATGCTCATTCTGTACCTCTGCATTTCCCTGCTCACTCCATTGGCTGAACTTTCTATAGGCATGAGCTTCCTCCTGGCCTCTGCACCGCTGCCCCTCATTCTGCCAATTTTTGTGGAAGAGGCCTTCGATCGTGCTACCTTCATTGCTCCAAAGGCTTACGAACTGTGGATGTATCCTGAAAACTATGTCGAAAAACAACCTTCATGGAACCCCGAACGCATCGTCTTTGCCAATCTGCACTTCAAAAGGGATGAGCAAGAACGCTCTGTGACTACTGTCAAAGTGAAGCTCCCCAAGGAGGCCGTACTCGGCGAGCTGATCTACCTCTTTATGCGGGATTACAATGAAAACCGAAGCCCCGACCGCCCCATCAGGCAACTCACCTTCAAGGAGGGGGTTGAGGGTTGGATGTTCAAGACCAACAACAAAGGTTTCAAAGCCATCTTTAAGCGTAAGCGCTTGCTGGACACGAACCTCAGCATAGAGGAAAACCGCATTGAAAAAGACCAGGACCTGTTTTTTGAGCGGGTCATAAAACCTGAAGAATAATGGACCCACTCAGCAATAAATACATCAATTGGTCGGATGGGATGAAAATATCCCAAAAGCACCTTCACGAACTGCAAAACATCGTTGAGGAGAAGTCCAGGGACAGCATTGCCACACAGGCTCCCAAGGATGGCTTTGGCATTCTACCAGCCGGTCATGAAGGTAAGAAGCCACTGGACTACATGCTCCGCTTGGAGGGTGAAAATGCACTGAGCCTTGAGCTTCGTCAGTGCCGGGCGATCACACCATCGGGCAATCGCGTGGAGCTACTCACAGGTAGCGCCCATGAGGGCAAAAATGTGCTCAAGGGTCGACTGGAGCTGGAAAAAGCGGGCTTGGTAAACAGTTCATCTCTCTTTGTAGCCCTGCGCTACATGAGCGGCGAGATGGAGCCCTTTGGCCTACCCGACTCCAATGAGTCTCCACCCCGCCTGCCCTACACTTCCCCACGCCTTCAATTGGAGCTCATGCCTGGCGATGCCGATCCCAAACTTTACCACCACTGCGTGATCGTAGCAAGGATGTCCGTGCAAAATGGGGTAATGAGCCATGATGAATCATACATCCCGCCCAGCCTGGCAATGTCGGGACATGATGCACTCAAAGAATTTGCTTTCAAGTACATACAATTTCTGCAAGAGTTAGAAAACAATGCCTTTGCCGTGGTGCGCAACATCGCGCGGAAGGATACATTGACTCCTCTGGCCGAAAGCGTGAATACTTATGTGCGTGAGGTGATCGCCTCCATTCAGCATCATTTCGACTTTTTGGAAATGTTTGGGGAAAGGCTGCACCCCGCCCACTTCTTGCTTAATGCCAAGCAATTGGCTCGAGGAATGAAGAACAGTATTGAAATGCTGAGAAGCGATAGCAAAGAAGAACTGCTCAACTACTTTCAGGATGTAATCGAGCTTGGCCCAGCCGAGTACATGGGCGTAAATGCCGCCGTGCACAATGCCCAATATTCGCATTACAATATCCGCAAAAGCCTGGAAGCGATCTTAGAATTTTGCAAGGTCAACGGAAAATTGATGACTGAACTGAGCCATCTGGATTACATCGGTAAGAAAAAGAAGACAGGAATATTTGTGGGCGAAGTGACCAGAGACGAAGAAACTCCAAAGCCGAAGAAGCGATGGGATTTCTGACAATCGCATACCAAAGCCATAATGAGTGCGTGGCTTCCTTTTTCCCGAAAGGGGAATTTAGAGAACAAGGAATAGCCCACGCGCCGCAAATGCACAAGCTATGTCGCGAAGACTAGAAATGGAGGGCAATAGGCTCTACGAATACGACTACCGCCCGCAGGGAATCATCTTCAGAACCTGGCAGGATGTGATGATTACAAATCCCGACCGCCTACTATATCCTCAAGATCGTCGTGAAGCCTATTATAGGGTTGGGGATTTTATCTTCACAAGCGAGTGGTCACGCAACGATGCCCGACGTCGCTTTCACGAATTTGCCACCCAACTGGATTCTGAGAATACATGGGGAACTTTCATCCTCTGGCTCTTGGATTTGTCCACCATCAACATCACCCGCGAAATTGTCGAAATCAATGGGCGGACAGGTCGCTTTGAAGTGGTCTTAAAGCCCTACATGATTCTCTCGGATGAGGAGATGCTGGAGCTCCACTTCATTGGTGGCAGGGAGACGGAAACCCTTTCGCAGGAGCGATTGAATCAAATGATTTCAGACAGGAGCATTGTGCACAATACCAGAGCCATACGCCCTGCGGCCATTGCCATGCTCAATATCATCAGCCTCCCCATTGGAGGGGCTGTGCGCCAAGGAGCTACCCGAATATTGCTGCCTTTGATGCGGAGGTTTGGACGCCGCATACTGACCCGGCTCTTCAGCGAGGCGGGTCAGCGAACGGTTATTCAACTGGTGAAAAACAAGGTGGCGCAAAAGGCGGCGGCCTTTCTCTTCTCTCTTGCAAAAGATACCGTAGAAAACATCGTAAGGGAGTATTATACCCAGCTCAGAAACAATCAGCTGAGAGGGAGCGTGGATCCTGAACTGGTTCAATCCTTGCGGCTAGTGCCCATCATTGGATCGAGTTTTCGCGATGCCTTTGCAGACAATATCTCAGGGCTGATCGTAGATAGCTTTGGATCCCTCGTGCCGGAGGCTGCGCGGGATGGCATTTTTGACCCCTCCGTAAAAGAGAGAATCAATCAGTATGTGGGAACAAAAATGCTCGAAGCCATGATCACTCCTTGTGCCGATTTGGTTAGGGCTGCGATACGCGCCATAGATGTGAACACCGATGAAAGCACCTATGGAAGGCGCTTACAAACGGAAATAGAAGAGCGCTTTAAGGAGAGATTCAGCCCCGACACCCTGGGAAATATCGTAAGCGACCCTGTACAATCCTTGCTTTCCAATCCAAATTTGATGCTGCGTTGAGGAGTACCAAAGAGCTGTAGCCGAGAGACTCAATTACATGTCAAAACAAAAATCGCTCTCCAGCTTATCAGGGTGCGGCAATGACAAGCGTCTGGGTCATCCTGCCGGATTGCTCTCCACGCCACTCCACAATGTACACTCCGGCTGCCAGACTGGAAATGTCCCGATTCACCCGCTGATCACCGCTCCCACTGTAGCCGGAATACACTTGATCTACTTTGCGGCCTGAAAGATCGTAAATGGCGATTTCCACCATGCCCTCATTGCTCTGTGAGCTCCAATCCACAAAGAGCTGATTCCTGGCCGGGTTGGGGTAGGCTTTGAAGTCGAAAACTGAAGTCTTATCATCGGGCTCAGTCGAAAGTACTTCGGCAGCGTGTAGATTGATATCGTCGATGTAAATATTGTTGCCTCCGGCACTCACAAATTCAAACATTACCCTAAACTCATCGGTGAGCAAGAGTTCTGGGATATTGTCAACCACGACCTCTCGCCAATCTTCTTGGGATTCCGGAATGAACTCCGCGTTCCACGCCGCACTCACAGTGGGCAAACTGCTGCCTGAAATGGTCTGTCTCAGATTCCACATATTGCTACAGCTGCGCTTCACATAGATTCGCAATATGTCGCTGTGTGGTGCTACCCTGCGGGCATGAGCATATTTGAAGGTGAGCACAGCCGGGCCTTCGATATGGCTGGCCTCAAAGGTTCTACTGCGTATTTGATGTCTTGAGTTCTGCGGGCTCTCATTTGCAGCGATATACATGGACTTACTTCCGCTGTAACCCGCGAAATCCGCAATCCTCCAACCGGGCCCTTGCATCATAGGATTTACAAACCAGTGAGATAGAACAGGAAGAGGCCCAGCCTCAAAACTTTCGAAATCCTCCGTATACGGCACGGGCATTTCGCTTTCGGACAAGACCTGTATGAAATTCGTTTGCACATTGGTGAGTGTGGCATTGGCCCCCGATACGGCGAGGCTCACCGTGTATGCTCCAGGCTGGGAAAAGCTTACGCTGGGATTTGCTTCAAAAGACAAGGCAGGACTTCCTCCTTGAAATATCCATGTACGCTCTTCAATATTGTTGTAAGATTCGTCCACGAACTGAACAGACTCCCCCACGCAGATATCTGTGCGGTCGGCAACAAACACGGCTTTGCAAGGCTCTGAATCCAAAAGCACCCCGGTATCTATGAGGGTTTGTTCCTGCCAGAGATTGGAGCGTTGGGCTATGCCGGAAGTCAGGCTGGCCAGTAGCCTTTGTTTTTGGCCTTCCGTAAACATGCGCATGCAATAAGCATATTCCATGAAATTTTCCACATTATCAAGGCTTCCACAAGATTGCCCATTGATACTGCATGAAGTCCATCCAATGGTATTCGGGGTATCCTCCACACCATCATCTGTATTGCAATTGTCTTCAACACCGGGCTGATTGGTACTGCCCCAGAGATGCGCCAAATTGATCCAGTGGCCTACTTCGTGTGTGAGCACATGAGATCGATTCAGGGTGGAGGTGCCTATGCTTCCTACATAGTTGGATCGCACTACAATACCATCATTGGTGAGGCCAAAGTTGCCTGCCACTGAGCCCGGATAATATGCGTAGCCGGCGGCTCCTGACGCGATGGTCGCACACACCCACACATTCAGATACTTCGATCGATCCCAAATAGGCGAAATTTGCTTGAGATTCTCTCCACCTTGGCTGGTGAGTGGACTTACTGTTCGCACGATTCCATTCGTGCAGTTGCCTTCGGGATCGAGGCGCGCCAATCGGAACTCAATCCCCACATCGGCCACAATGTCGGCGAAGGCAGAATTTACGAGGGCAGCTCCCGCGTTGCTTGCGGAAAAATCCTCATTCATCACACGGATGCAATCTTCTATCTGCGCATTGGAAATGTTTTCAGGGCCATTGTTGTGAATTACATGAAATACCACTGATACGATGAAGGGCTCACCATCTCTATGTGCGTAGTCGGCAGGATTAAAATTGCGAACAGCCTCCTCAAGCTGCCGATTGTATTCCCGTGCCTCTTCGGCTATGTCAGGCCTTTCAGCAAAAAGGGCCTTTTGAACCTCATCTGTTGTACAAGCATGCTCGAAATCTAAATTTTGAGCAAATGCCTGGACTTGGACTGCAAGGCTAAGCACGGACAAGAGGAGCCAGGAAAACAGGCTTTTTTTCATCTTTTTCATGGTTAAATCAACACAAGGCTTACAAAAAGGACTATTACTGCACGATTAGCTTTTTAACAACTGCGCTGCCTTCTGTGTTCAAACGCACAAAATACACTCCCGGGGCAAGGTGTGATACATCGTATTGGCTAATATAGCGTCCTGCAGCCCGATCGGCGTCGAAAAGCAGATCCAAAGTTCTACCCGATAGGTCGATCAACTCGGCCCTTACGCGGCCCGATTCGAAAAGATTATATTCTAGGCTCACAGGCCCTCTGCCGCTTGGATTCGGATACAGATTCACGCCATCGGCAAAATCTTGATCCTCGGTGCTCACCGTGAGCGGGTCAAAGACGTTGATGTCATCGATAAAAATATTGTTGCCCACAAAGCTGGTAAATTCGAAGCGCACCCTAAATTCATCGGTGAGAAAAATGCTCATAATATTGGGAATACTCACAGTCTCCCAGTCATCCTGTCCAGATGGCACAAAGGCTCCTGACACATTTCCGGGCACTGTGGGCAGGTCGGCCATGTTTAGGGTAACACGCAAATTCCAAAATTCTCCACAGTTGCGCGATACAAAAACCCTGAGCCTATCATCGGAATTGTTGTTGCGTCTGGCGTGTGCATACTTGAACGTGAACTCGGCACTCTCGCTCACATCTGAGAGCTTAAAGGTTGGCGTCTCCAGAACTTCTATCGCGCCATTGGAGTTGAATCGCCCCATGACAAAGGCACTATTGCTTCCACTGTAGGCGGCATTGGAGGTAATTTCCCATTCGCGGGTTTCATCCCCATCAGGGTTGATAACTTCCCAATTGTTGTCTCCTCCAAATTCAGTCATTTCTTCAAAGCTCTCCAAAAGTGGGAGCTCATAATCCCCTGTCGGCAGAACCCTGACCAGGGCTTGTTTGGTAACCTGCATGGAGCCATTGGGATTGCTCACAGAGAGACTCACATCGTAATTGCCAGGCTGATTGTAAGTCACAGTGGGATTGGCCTCATTGGAGCTGGCGGGACTTCCCCCTTGAAACGACCAGGACCAATTGGTGACACCATTGAATGACAAATCCTGAAACTCCAATTCCATACCAGGGCAAATTGAGGGGGAGCCTACTACTGTAAAGTCGGCTTCACAAATCTCTGCGGGCTCTGTAATACCGGTAAACTGCAGATTGGAGGGTGTGGAGAGCTGATTGCGTTGGGCGAGCGAGGAAGCCAATGCCGCCCTCATCCGCGAGGACTGCCCTGCGGTAAACATTTTGTAGCAATAGGCATAGTCCATAAAATTCTCAACATTGTCGAGAGAATTGCAGGTGTTTCCCGAAAGGTTGCATGTGGTCCAGCCAATGGTATTCGGTGTATCGCTCACGCCATCGTCTTGATTGCAATTTGAGGGCACTCCCGGCTGATTGGTCACGCCCCAAGTATGCTCAAGATTCAGCCAGTGACCTACCTCGTGGCTCAAAGCATGGGAGCGGGTGGGATTGCCTGTACCAATTCGGCCCACATAAGGATGCGTGATGTAGATGGCATCTACTCCCGCTCCTATGGCGCCATTTACATCAGCAGGAATGAAGGTAAAGCCAGCCACTCCATCGCCAATATTGGCACATATGTAAACATTCAGATAGCGATTGCGCGGCCAAATGGGAGAGGCCGAGGTGAGGTTCGTTCCTCCGCTGAAGGTGCTTGCACTGATGGTACGAATGATTCCGTTGGTGCAATCGCCATTGGGATCTTTTTGCGCCAGCCTAAACTGCACGTCTACATCGCCCACTACCCCACTGAAGGCCGGAACCACATTTTGAATATTGGGTGTGGATGCGTTGAAATCTTCATTGAGCACCTCAATGGCCGAATGAATCTGTGCATTTGAGATATTTTCATCTCCATTGGAGTGGATGATGTGAAATACCACTGGAATGAAGAGGGTTTGCCCACTACCTCCTTTGGCTTCGTAATCGGCCGTATGTATGGCAGCTTCAGCCCGGGCTTTCATCGCGGCCTCGCGGGTTCCTGGATTCTCGTCGAAAAACTTCTCAGTCATCTCCTCTTTGGCGCAGGTCATGTGACCGGGATCTACGAAGGCCTTGCGCAATTGAGATTCCCCTAAATGGCTTTGCCCAAAAAGAGAAAAACCCAGGAAGGAGCAAAAAATGAAAAAAATGGAGGCAGCTGGTGATAAAAGGCGGGTGATCATTAGGAAATTGGGTATTTTGCGAAGATACGAAAAAGCGGGCGATTGCAATCCTACTTCTGCATCTTAAGCGCGTACTTTTAAAATACAATCTAAGTTTCAAAACCCCTAATTGTAATGGCCTCTCAGAAGAATAAGCTTGGACTCCCAAAAACCAAAATCCGCACTCCTTTTGCGAAAGCAAGAAGCGGTTCAGTGATGGCTTAGGCGCCCTTTAGGGCTTGATCCAAATCCGCTATAAGATCATCTGCATCCTCGATGCCCACACTGAGTCGTATGAGCGAATCGACGACCCCAGACTTCTGGCGCACTTCGGCAGGAATAGAAGCGTGGGTCATTGTGGCGGGGTGACCGATCAAGGATTCCACTCCTCCCAGCGATTCTGCAAGGGTAAAAATCTTGCAGCGTTTTACCAGATTGTGGGCGGCCTGGGTGGTGTCCTCTTTCAAGGTGAAGGAAACCATGCCGGTGAAACCATCCATTTGCCGGGCGGCGATCTCATGGTTGGGGTGCTTTTTCAATCCGGGATAATAGACCTTGTCTACAACCTCTTGTTCGAGCAACCATTCCGCCACTTTCTGTCCATTCGTGCAGTGGCGCTGCATGCGCACGTCCAGGGTCTTGATGCCTCGGAGCACCAGGAAGGCGTCCATTGGCCCACAGACTGCTCCAGCACTGTTTTGCAGGCGATAGATTTCAGCAGCGAGGGCATCGTCCTTGCACACCAAGGCTCCCATGATTACATCACTATGGCCACCGAGGTACTTGGTCACAGAGTGCATGACTACATCAGCCCCGAGCTCAAGGGGTCGCTGGAGTACAGGAGTGGCAAAGGTATTGTCAACCGCCAGCATTACTCCGTGCTTTTTTGCCACTTGAGCAATGGCCTTAATATCTACCACCTGAAGGGTGGGATTGGTAGGGGTTTCCAGCCAAATGAGCTTTGTATTGGAGTTTATCACCGATTCCAACTCAGCCATATCGGCCATTGAAATGTAGTGAAATACGATGCCGTACTTCGCGAATACCGTATTGAAAAGGCGGTAAGTGCCGCCATACAAATCATTGATGCTCACCACCTCATCCCCCGGAGTGAGGGTTTTGAGCAGGGTGTCAATAGCGGCCAGTCCACTGGCAAAGCAAGCTCCAAATACGCCCCCTTCCAGAGCGGCGAGGCTGGTCTCGAGTGCTGCGCGGGTGGGAT
>SLDS01000221.1 GCA_007125175.1 Flavobacteriales bacterium | reverse complement strand
CTTTCGTGTGCTTTCGTGTCTTTAGTGGCTAATAAAAAGAGCGAAGCGACCACGGTTTAGGCTTCCACGAATCAACATGCACTACACCAATTTTTCTTTCGTGTCTTTAGTGGCTAAAAAAGAAGCGAAGCGACCAGGGGTTTGGGCTTCCATGAATCAACACGCACTACACCACTTTTTCTTTCGTGTCTTTCGTCTGCTTTGGTGTCCTTAGTGGCAAAAAAAAGGGAGCGAAGCGACCACGGGTTTGGGCTTCCACCAGTCAACACGCACTACACCACTTTTTCTTTCGTGTCTTTCGTGTGCTTTGGTGTCTAAAAAAAGGAGCGAAACGACCACGGGCTTAGGCTGCCAAGAATCACCCTTACTTTTCTTTCTTGTCTTTCGGATGGCAGAGAGCGGATCCTCTATGTACGGGATGGACAGGCCCTAATTTGTGCTATCTTCGCAGGTCAAATCACAAGCCCCCTAAGGCTTACAAACACAGAGCTACATGGCCACACCCGATTGGAAAACCGCCAAAGATTACGAGGACATTACCTACAGCAAATGCGGTTCTGTTGCGCGCATTGCCTTCAACAGGCCCGAAGTACGCAATGCCTTTCGGCCAAAAACGGTTGCTGAGCTTTTCGATGCCTTTCTCGACGCCCGCGAGGATACTTCCATCGGAGTGGTGCTTTTTTCTGCTGAGGGGCCTTCGCCAAAGGACGGGGTATACGCCTTCTGCAGCGGCGGTGACCAAAATGCCCGGGGCCATCAGGGCTATGTGGACGATGATGGCATGCCGCGGCTCAATATCCTCGAGGTGCAGCGCCTCATCCGCTTCATGCCCAAGGTGGTGATAGCAGTGGTGCCCGGATGGGCTGTAGGCGGCGGACACAGCCTCCATGTGGTATGCGACCTCACCCTCGCCAGTGAGGAGCACGCCATATTCAAGCAGACCGATGCCGATGTTACCAGCTTCGACGGGGGTTATGGTTCGGCTTATCTGGCCAAAATGGTGGGGCAAAAACGCGCCCGGGAGATCTTCTTCCTCGGCCGCAATTACTCGGCCCGGGAGGCCTATGAGATGGGCATGGTCAATGCCGTGGTGCCCCACGAAGCCTTGGAGCAAACCGCTTTTGACTGGGCCCAAGAGATACTTGAGAAATCGCCCACTTCCATCAAGATGCTCAAATTTGCCTTCAACCTCACCGATGATGGCATGGTGGGGCAGCAGGTTTTTGCCGGTGAGGCCACCCGCCTTGCTTACATGACCGAAGAGGCCAAGGAAGGCCGAAATGCTTTCCTCGAGAAGCGCAAGCCCGACTTTAAAGATGTGAAGTGGCTTCCTTGACGGAAATTGTATTGAATCCTGCTCCCTGAGGCTCTCCGCTCACTCGCCCTCTTTGCGCTGCGGCGGTACCATGTCCTTTTCCTCGCTCGGCAGGTATTTGGCCTGCTTCTCCTTTTTCTCCTGCTCCTTGGCCTCACGTAGGGAGTCGCGCTGAGAACGGTGCGACTCGGCAAATTCTTGCTTCACTCGGGCATCCATCTTGTTGAGGCTGTCGAGCACCTGCTCAAAAATGCCTTCCATTTTCGCCGGGCGCTCGTGGTAATAAGCAAAGGTGCGCTTGAAGCTCTCCTCATCGATCTTGTGGCGGCTGTAGATTTCTTGATACACCAGATCCATATTGCCCGATTTCAAAAATTTGTCCCGCCCAAACTGACCTTTCATGGCTTCGGCCAGCTGCATATCCACCATCACAGCGGTGAAGGTATTTGGATCCAGCAGGCCCTCGGGATACTCTTCTTTGCCCTCCTCGCAGGCGCTGAACAAGATGCCCAGGCCGCAGAGCAATAGCACCTGGATTTGGTATATGTGGCCTCGCCATTTCATCGGTCAAAAAGCAATCTTTCTCCCCTCACCTGATCAAAAACTACACCATCGCGGTATACCGGATTTCCATTTACGAAAGTACTGTGCACTCGATTGTTAAAGCTCTGACCCTCAAAGGGGCTCCATCCGCATTTGTAGAGGATATTGTCCCCGCTCACTTGCCAGGTGGCATTGGGCTCCACCAGCACCAAATCGGCGGCATAGCCTTCCCGCAGGTAGCCACGACGCCTCACCTGAAAGAGCTCAGCGGGCTTGTGGCAGCATTTGTCCACGATCATCTCAAGGCTGAAGACCCCTGCATCCACCAATTCGAGCAGGGCGGGGAGGGCATGCTGCACGAGTGGCCCTCCTGAAGGCGCCTTGAAATAGCTTCCCGCCTTCTCCTCGCGCGTGTGTGGGGCGTGGTCGGTGGCGATCACATCGATGGCCCCGTCGATTACCGCCTGTCGGATGGCCTTTCTGTCAGCCGCTGTTTTCACGGCGGGGTTCCACTTGATATGGCTTCCTTTGGCAGCGTAGTCGGCATCGCAAAACCAGAGGTGATGCACGCAGGCCTCTGCGGTGATCTTCTTTTCCGAAAGGGGCTTATCACGCTCAAAGAGAGAGAGCTCTCTCTCGGTGGAGATGTGGAGGATGTGCAGGCGGGTGCCGTGTTTGGCTGCGCGCTCCACCGCCATAGACGAGCTCCTGTAGCAAGCCTCAGCCGACCGGATGAGCGGGTGGGCCGAGATGGGCACCTCCTCGCCGTATTCTTTTCGAAATTGCTCGGTATTGCGGGCGATAGTGGCTTCGTCTTCGCAGTGTACGGCCACGATGGTCGGGCTTTCGCGAAAAATTCCTTCCAAGGTTTTGGGGTGATCCACGAGCATATTTCCCGTAGAGGAGCCCATGAACACCTTCACCCCGCACACCCGCGAGGGGTCCGTACGCAGCACCTCATTGAGATTGTCATTGGAAGCTCCCATGAAGAAGGAGTAATTGGCCGCTGAGCATTCGGCGGCGCGCTGATACTTCTCCTCGAGCAGTTCCTGGGTCAGGGTATTGGGCAGGGTATTGGGCATTTCCATAAAGCTGGTGATGCCACCGGCCACAGCTGCCCGGCTTTCGGTGGCGATATCGGCCTTGTGGGTGAGGCCCGGCTCCCTGAAGTGTACCTGATCGTCGATGAGGCCCGGCAAGAGGTAGAGGCCGCGCCCGTCAATTAGCTCACAGCCGCTCGGCAGCTCCGCCACAGGGCCTATGCGTGCTATCAGTCCGTTTTCGATGAGGAGATCGCTTTGCATGCGCTTGCCTTCGTTGACAAGCATAGCTCCCCGAATCAATCTTTTGCCGCTGCTCATGGTTGTCGTTTTCTAAAGCGCATCTTGAGCACCCCGAAGAATGCTTCCTTGAAGATGCCCATATTCATTTTGCTGGTGCCCACCTGTCGGTCAATGAAGGTGATGGGCACTTCGCTGATGCGAAATCCGTGGCGAATGGCGGCATATTTCATCTCGATTTGAAAGGCGTAGCCCACAAATTCGATGCGATCCAGGTCGATGGCCTCGAGCACTTCCCGCTTGTAGCACACAAAGCCCGCCGTGGTATCGCGCACGGCTATCCAGAGCACAGCCCTCACGTAGAGCGATGCAAAATAGGAGATCAGTATGCGGCCCAGAGGCCAATTTTTTACCCTGCCACCACTCGTGTAGCGGGAGCCCACGCTCATATCGGCTATGCCCTTGAGGCAGGGCTCGTGTAGCCGTGGCAGGTCATTGGGATTGTGCGAGAGGTCGGCATCCATTTCGAAAATCTCCGAGTACTCCCGCGCCAGGCACCAGCGGAATCCCGCTATGTAGGCAGTGCCGAGCCCATCCTTTGTTTTGCGCTCCAGCAAATGCAAGTGCTCGGGATGTTCTGTTTGCTTTTCTCTCACGAGATCGGCGGTGCCATCGGGCGAACTGTCGTCCACCACCAGTATGTCGAGGGGCGCATCCAGGGCAAGGACCCGGTCGATAACACCTGCGATGTTACCCCTCTCATTGTAGGTAGGAATGATGACGATACCCCTGTTCAAGCCAAAAAAATTTTCGCTAAGATAAAGGAATTGACAAGGCCGGGCTGATGTTTTTCAATTTGGCGTAAGCTCAGTGTACTAGCTCAATCACCGCAGCATCATCACGCTGCCAGTATACTGCCGGATGGCCACATCAAAGCTCGGCCTGATTTCCAATTGCCAGATGTACAGTCCCCCGGCTTCGTAGTGATCCGAGCCCATGGCCGATCCATTCCACCTCTGACGGGGATCGCGGCTCTCAAAGATCAGCTGCCCCGCTCTATTGGTAATTCGCAAGCGGTAATGCGCCATGTCATCGCGCGAGAGGGTGGGCCCGAAGAGCTCGTTGAGCCCGTCTCCATTGGGGCTGAAGGCACTGGGCATGAATACCAGATAATCGTCTTTCAAGGTCACGCGGCGGCAATGGCTATCGGTGCAGCCCTGCTCGCTGAGCACTTCCAGGCATACCTCGTAGCTGCCCCCGAGCTCATCGGGAAAGCGGAAACTGGGATGCCTCTCATTCGAAAAGTCCAGTCCGCCGAAGCTCCATTCGGATTGCACCCCGGGGCTGGATTCATTGCTGAAATACACCATGGGCTCCAGGATGCTCGGCTCCCGGGGGTGAAAGTCAAATCCCGCTCTCACATCATAGACATCTATCTCCGTGGGCAGCTCGTACTCAGCTACACACCCATGGGCATCGCTCACCTCCAAGCGGGGCTGAAAGCTGCCGGAGGCGGTATAGGTATGCTTGAGAAGGCTGCCTCCCGTGAGGCTGCCGGATTGGCTACCGGTATACCAGAGGTAGCTGAAGCTGCTGCTGGGAAACAAGGCTTCCAGGTGTACTTCGAGCGGGGCGCAACCTGCGATGGCATCGGCGGTAAAAGCGGCCGGAGGCAAGGGGTGCACCTGAACGTGCAAACTTGTGCTATTGCTGCATTGCCCTTCATTGGTTACTTCGAGGCTTATCACTGTGCTCACCTGAGCACTGAAGCTGCTCGAAGCTTGGTCGGCTTTGCCGAAAAGGTGTGCAGGACTCCAACTCACCGCGCCAGCTCCGTGGCCGTAGAGGTAGAGGCTGTCACCGGCGCAGAGCTCATCCTCACCGGCGATGAGCGCTTCAGGAATCTCGTATATCCACACGCTTAAGCTGTCAATGCTGCTGCATCCGTTGAGGCTCGCCTCGCGCACGAGGATTTCCACACCCGGCACGCTGCCTGTGTGCTCGGCATAGAAGCCCACGCTCGGGCCTTCCAATTCCTCGAGGTAGGGGTGCGGCATCCATGTGTATGCTTGCCCCGTGATTCCGGCATCTCCCACACCGATCTCCGCTCCCGAGCAGTAGGCCAGGCTATCGCCGAGATCGTTGATAGGCAGTGGCCGCAGGCCTAGCTCAGCCTCCACTTCCGGCTCCGTATTGCTGCAGTGGGCATCATCCACATACAGCAGGTTGTAGAGGCCGGCTTCTGTCACCTCAAGGCTGTAGCTTTCCGAGCTTCCGGAATAGCTGGCGATGGCATTTCCGTCCAGCCCGATCTCAAGGCCATAGGGCGAGCTTCCGCTCAAAATGACTTCCAGCAGCGCCGTATCTCCTTCGCATACGCTTTCGGGGAGCTCCAAAACGGCTTGCGGTATCACGTAATTTTCGCGAAAAGCGATGCCCGAAGGCTCCCCAAGACACCACGCGCTGTGCAGGCCTTGCAAGATGTACTCGCCTGCCTCTGGGGCGGGCAAGTCATAGTGAGGGGGCCATACTTCTACCTCATAAGTCTGTGCATTGTTGGAGTATCCCAGCCACAAAGGCCCATTGCCCTGCAGACTTACTTCAAAATGCCAGTCCTCATAGGGGCAGAGTGAGACTTCGCCTTCCATTTGGGCGGTAGGCTCTACATAGAAGATCGCCGGTGTGCCTGCAGATACGGATAGAAAGGGGTCGCTGAGATCTATGTGGCCATTCGAAGCATTGCCCACTACAGCAGAAATGTAATATGTGGTCAGATGGTTCATTCCTTCCTCGAAGGCAAAGGCAGGCTCAGCACTCCAGGCAATTACCTCCCCCAATTCATTTCCCGGCAGGGTGTGGAGGGCGTATAACAGGGTATCATTGCCATCGAGGCTCGCGGCCGTTGAAATACCGGCATGTACCTGCTCCTCGCCGCATATGCGCAGGCTATCGGGCTCCATACTGCCCGCATCGGTGATCACAGGGCAGTAGATACTGCCGCTCAGGCTGTCGCTTCCGCAAATTCCGCCATCGCTGAGCACCACCTGAACGGGGGTTTCCGAGTTGAGCGGATTGGATACGAAGCCCGAACTTTCCATCCACATATCCAGTCCGCTCACTACATAGTTTGCACTATTGCCGCCCTGAGCCTCGAAGCTCAGGCTGAAGAGTGCATCATAGCCCAGGCACTCGAAGGCAGCATTTACAATTTGCGGTGCATCCCGGAAGCCGATTACCAAGCTGTCTTCGATCAGGCAAGGCCCGTGCTGCAGGCTGAAACCAATCGCATAATCAGCTCCCGGCGCAGCGCTGATGAGGTAGCCCGAGCCACCGATGGCTGTTTGCGACACCCCTTCCGGAAAATGCCATTGCAGCTCCCCGGCACTGTGCTCGGCCTGCAATTCCAATTGAGCGTCGCAGAGTATGCTGTCTCCGCTGTGGCTGAGCTCCGGCTGCTCGAAGAAGTGAAGCACAAGCTCAGCGCTGTCAGCACAGAGTTCGGCATTCACGGCTTGGTAGTACAGCAGGTATTCACCTTCGGCATCGGCACTTAATGCAGCTCCTCCCGCACCTGTACTTACGATGTTCAGGCCCTCGCTGCCTGTCCACTGCACTTGGTCTGCAGTAGACGCCAGCTCCAAGTTCCACTGCAGCCCGCAGATTTCCTCGATTTCCGATCCAGTCCATGAGGGTGTTTGCACAAAAGCCACTTCCATCATGGCGCTGTCTTTGCAGCCGTAGCCATTGTCGGCCAGCAGCCACCAGGCGAAGTCGCCATAGGGGCCGCTGAGGGTGCTCGGCAGGGCATTGGCCTCGCTTGCGGTATAGCCTTCCGGCAAATGGAGGCTAAGAGCACCCACCGGTGGCGGAATATCGATGTGAAGTTCTGAGCCACACAAAGCGGTATCCGAGGGCAGGCCCACTTCTGGTATTTCGGTAAATCGCAGCTGTAAGGAGTCCCGGTCGCTGCAGGTACCCATATTGTCAACCTGCCATACTGCCGTGTAGATGCCGTAGTTGTCCGCTTCCACGCTGAGACTGGATTCGTAAATTTCTTCGTTGCTGCTCAGGCCTTCTGGGAGGTTCCAGAATCCATTCCAGCCGTTATCCTGGGCGTAAATATTGGCTGTGCTACCACATACTTCCACATCCTGCCCCACAACGGCTATCGGTTGCTCCACGAAGGTGAGGAGCATGCTATCGGTCGCGGCACAGGGCCCATTTTGGCTGAGAGCCACCAGCCAGAAACTTCCGTATTCAGAGGCCTGCACATGGGTGGTCAGGCTGTCGCTGTTGTCAAAGCTGAGCACCTCATCTCCACTCCAGGCAAAGGAAGCTCCCACGGCACTTGCTGAGATGGAGCGGCTATCGCCACAGCTGGTGTCGCTGTTTAGTATGTTCACCTGAGCTTGCACATAGAAGTCGATCTGCACCTCGGCGCTGTCCACGCATCCCGAGCCCGCATCGTCGATCCAGGTGAGGGTGTAGCTGCCCTCGGCTACCGCACTGGCAATGGCATTTGGAGCATGCTCATCGCTGAGCATTACTCCGGGTGGTGCCAGCCATTGGCCTGCTCCGGTGGCATCATCTGCTTGCAGGGAATAGCTCAGGCCACAAGATGTGGCATCGGCTCCTGCATGGGCCGTAGGAAAGCTGAGCTGGTCTAATTCTGCACTTATTTCCCGGCTGCAGCCGTAGTCGAGGTCATGGACAATGGCTGTGTAGGTGCCGGCCGTAAGGCCTTCGCGCAGCAGGCTCTGAGAATCGCTGTCGCCCCATTCGACGCTGTAATTTCCAGAACCCTCGCTGATATCGATCAAGATGCTGCCGTCCCCGCCTGTACAGCTTTCCGGGTTGATTTCGAGTGCATAGCTGAGCACTACGCTGATGTCGATGCTTACTACATTTGGACAAGAGCTGCCCGGGTAGCTGCCTTGCACTTGCAGGCTGAAGCTGCTATCGGGACTCAGGCTGGGAGAATCACAGGGATTACAGGAGAGGAGCTCCCCCGCAGGCAGCATATTTCCCTCTGCATCCAGCCAGGTGTGCAGGCCTCCATTGCTGGCGCTGAGGCTGATGCTCTCGCCCGGACAGATGGTCGTGTCGGGACCAGCCGCGAGTGCCATTCGCGGTATCAGATCGATGCTATGATAGCTCTGATTCATCACGGGGCAGGCATCGTCACTGGCTTGGATGAGAATAGAGCTGCCCTCAAAGTCTTCGGGTACGCTTCCGCAAAGCTCGATGGTAGCGGGATTGCTGCCGCTCACGGTATAGCTCGCCCCCGATAAGGTGCTTTCAATATTGCTGCTCAGGCTTAGGTTGAGGCTGTCGATCGCTGAGGCAAAGGAGATGGAAAAACAAAAATCATCGCCGGGACAGATGCTCAGACTGCTATCGTCTATGGGGTAGGCACCTCCGCTGATGTAGCTCAGGCTCTCGGGCAGCGGCTCGGGCGGGGGATTGGGGCAAGCTTGAATGCTGAACAAAAAATCGTGGCTCACCTGCCCCACGAGCACTCCATTGCGGTATTCACTCACCCTGACCACTGCATTGAATTTGCCCTGAATGGGCGGAAGTGCGCTGAGCTGCCCATTGGCAGGATTGATGTCCATGCCTGTGATGGGCGATGCACCGGAATATGGATTTTGGTAGTTCATCTCCACCGCTTCTATGGCGACTTCGGAAGTGAGGGCGGGAACGAGTTCATACACGAGGCTGTCACCATTGGGCTCGACAAAACCCAAATTAAATTCCAAGGGATTGGCCACACAGCTCAGAGGCAGTTTGAGCACACCCGCCTCCGGGGAACTGTTGCAGGGAGCGTCTACATTGTTGAGAAAGGCCTCCACGTGGATGCGCTGCACTCCGGCATCGATGAGGTTTACCACAGGTGTGCGGTACTGCTCGGCTACCACGATGCGCCAATCGCTGCAGGCTTCCAGCGTAATCGTAGTGCTGTACACACTCAGCGAGGCGCCGGGTTCGGTGCCCCCTACACAATTGCTAAAGGGCAAGGCTGCGGGGCAGAGCTGCGACACCTCCTCGGTGTATTCGAGGTTGAGACTGGTAAAGCCCACGCTGCTGCAGGAGGAATAGATAAAGGCGCTGAGGGTATTGGAGGCTTCCTGAGGGTCTTCGCAATCCCGAAAGAGCCTGGCCCGAATCTCATAGGTGTTGTCGCCAAGACAGGAGTAAGTCACGCTCAGCCCGGAATTGTGTGCAGCATAAAGATCACAATGCCAAAGGGCTATGAGAATTAGGTGCAGTGAAAAAATCCGGATGAGCCGAAGCATGAAAACGGGTGAGTCGGGATAGGGATCAAAGGTAGCATTTCGATGGCTTTAAGAGTTTTACTTCGGGGAGTTTTTCAAGGATTTTTTGTGAATTGACCGAGCGATGTTACCAGAGGATTAAATCTTCAGCAAATTCTGTATTTTGCGTTTCTTAAAGAATGTGAATGGTTACTTTTGCAGCCGCACTCACCACAAAATTGAACCTTATGAAAAGAATCTTACTTTCATTGTTTGCAGCCGGAACAGCATCGCTACTCAGCGCTCAATTCGACTGCAATGAGTTGTTTATATCCGAGTATGTAGAAGGCTGGGGCAATAACAAGGCCTTGGAAATCTACAATCCCACGCCCAATCCCATCAATCTCCACGACTACCAATTGGCCCGATATTCCAATGGATCTTCGCAGGCCAATCCCCAAAATCAGGTGTACCGCCTGCCTCAGGAGATGATTGAGGCCTATTCCACCTGGGTGATTGTGATCGACAAGCGCAATCCAGAAGGTGAAGGTCAGGAACAGCCCGTTTGGCTTGAGCTTCAGGCCAAAGCCGACCATTTCGCCAATCCTGTGTACAATGAGAACAATACCATGTACTTCAACGGAAACGACGTAATGGTGTTGAGCCGACTTTTCGGCAATCAGGCCGCCCCTGTAGATGTGATCGGCCGCATCGGCGAAGACCCCGGCCACCCGCCCCTCGGTGGTGGATGGAACAATGTACCGCCGGCCTTTACCTGGATCGACAATGGTTCCATCGCATGGACCACCGACCACAGCCTCATCCGCAAATTCGGAATTACCGGTGGATACATCGATGCTGCCGCTCCTTT
Organism: Flavobacteriales bacterium; assembly: GCA_007125175.1. GTDB lineage: Bacteria > Bacteroidota > Bacteroidia > Flavobacteriales_D > Cryomorphaceae > T3Sed10-241. The sequence goes on along the minus strand of SLDS01000221.1, from coordinate 23,150 downwards.
CAATACCGGTCTTGAGTGGGATTCCATTCCGCCTGTGATTACCGGCCCTGAAGGTTTTCTCGTGGGCAATTGGGAGTCTCTGGGATGGCACGATTGCGAGTGCTTTCCACTTAGCACCAGCGAAGAGAAAAAGAACCTTGGGACGCTTTACCCCAATCCTCTGAACGAAGGTCAGATGCTGCGTTTTGAAGCTCCCCACGCTACTGAGCGCTATGAGATTTATGACCTTTCCGGCAAAAGAATCAAGGATGTGATTGTCCCTATGCTTGAAGAGTTTGAGATTGATGTGCAGGGACTGCGCAGTGGCGCCTATGTGTTCAGAGCCATCGGAGGTGGATCAGCACATACACACAAGTTTGTTGTACAATAAGACCTAAAATCCGCTTCCCTTGCAAGCACGATATTTCCTGATGATACTTCTCCTCCTTGGAGAGGTATCATCTCTACTGGCTCAGAGTGAACAAGAGCCTATGGCCATCATTAAAGGCCGCGTACAGGATGATATCACCGCAGAGCCGCTTCCCGGAGCCAATCTTACCTATGCTCCCGGCAAAGGTGTTGTCACCGATTACAATGGCAATTTTGAGTTTAGGCTGCCGGTGGGGACTTATACCATAAGCGCCTCATACGTCGGTTTTGAATCCAAGCAGATTGAGGTGAATGCAATGCTAGGGGCACCAACAGAGCTCATCATTCGCCTCGCCTCAGTTACGCTGCGCGAGGTGGCTATCATAGCCGATATTGCAAAGGAGCGGAAGACTCCTGTAGCCTTCTCTACCGTTTCGCCCAAGCAAATCGAGGAGGAGCTGGGCTCTCAGGACATTCCCATGATACTCAACCACACGCCGGGTGTATACGCCACCCAGCAAGGTGGTGGTGATGGCGATGCACGCATCAATATTCGCGGCTTCGATCAGAGAAATATCGCCGTGATGATCGATGGGATACCCGTCAATGACATGCAAAACAGACGGGTATTCTGGAGCAATTGGTTTGGCCTCGACCTCGTCACGGGAAACATACAAGTGCAGAGGGGCCTGGGCGCTTCCAAACTGGCCCTCCCGGCCATCGGCGGCACGCTTAACATCCTCACCCGAGGAATCGACGACAAACAATCCACGCGCTTTCGACAGGAGTTTGGAAGCGGCAATTTCACCAGGAGCACTTTCATGCACAATTCGGGGAAGCTCGACAATGGCTGGGGCTTTACCATCAGCGGCTCCTACAAGAAAGGGGATGGCCTCGTGGATGCAACTTTTACGGAAGGCTTGTTCTACTACCTGAAGGTGGAGAAGATCACCAAGAACCACCGCATCAGCCTCACAGGTTTCGGTGCCCCGCAAAGGCACGGCATGCGCACTTTCAAAGGGGAGATCGCCGAGTTTGACCACGACTATGCACGCAGGCTGGGCGTTCCCGATGAGGTGATACAAGGCATTCCCGACCGAGGACGCTATTACAACCAGCATTGGGGCCAATTCGAAAATTACGGCCTGCGTGGGGTGGTGAACAATCCCCTTCCACCACCTTTTGTTTCGACTCCTGATGAATATGAAATTACCCGTCGGGGAGAATTGCAAAACGTATACGAGCGGCAAAATTTCTACCATAAGCCGCAAATTACACTGCGGGATTTTTGGCAGATTGACAATAATTTGTCCCTGGCTACCTCCGCCTATGTATCCACGGGAAGGGGAGGAGGCACCCAGCTGCGCAGCCGCTCGGGTATTTCTCAAACGGATGCCGGACTCATCGATTTTCAGGAATACCACGACGCCAACATCACCAACGATTTTCGTCCGGCATTTGATTATCTCAACGTAGACACGACCCACCATCCCACCGACATTCGAACGGGAGAATACATCCGTGCTGCTCGGAATGATCACTTTTGGACTGGAGTGCTCAGCCAGGCCAATTACACCTTTTCGGAAAATCTTATGCTCTCGGCCGGAGTCGATTTTCGTTATTACAAAGGTTTTCAGTACAGTGTGATACACCAATTTGTGGGCGGAGATTATTATGTCGATAATTCCGATGAGAATGCTCCCCGCAACCAAGTGAAGCGGGAAGGAGATCGCCTGTTCAGGGATCAGGAGGCCCATGTGGCCTGGGGAGGCGCCTTTGTGCAAGCGGAATACAATGAGGGCCCGCTTACGCTTACCGCCAATCTCACGGCTGCTCGCACAGGCTTTATGGGGAGAGATTATTACCGCAGACGCATTCTGGATGTCAATGATTCTACCCGCATAGAGGTGGGCTATCGAGACACGGTTCAGGTGGGGGATGAGGTTTTTACCCGCAACTCGCCAGGTTTGCGTACCTATCAGACCGAATGGATTTGGGTGGATGGCTACACCGCCAAGTTGGGGGGCAATTATGAGATCACCGATCGCATGAATGTGTTTGCCAATGTGGGCTACATGTCCATCGCGCCGATCTTCGCCAATGTGATCGATCGGAATTTCGACCCCTTCAATGAATTCTTTAATGAAAATATTCGGGCTGTAGAACTCGGCTATCAGTACGGATCCAAGATGTTTTCAGCAAATGTGAATGCCTATTACACTTACTGGGGCAATCGACCCGTTTCGCGCTTGGTTCCTGTGAACTACCCCGTCAACGGTGCCAATGGGGATCCCGCCGAGGACACCTTTGCCTTTGTGCGCAGCATAGATGCCCTGCACCGGGGAGTGGAATTTGAAGGGGCCATCAAACTCACCCCCTGGCTGAAAATTGATGGCTTGTTCAGCTTTGGAGTTTGGACTTGGGAGAGTGAAGAGCGGGCCAATTACGTTCAAGGCAACCTTGTGATTGAGGATGGAGATGGCAATCCCCTCGAGTTTGTCATCGACCCCCGGGGTGTACGTGTAGGCGATGCCGCACAAACCCAAATCGGCGGTGCGATCGAGGTAAAGCCAAATAAGGATTCTTTCATCCGCACCCGGGTACTGCACTTCGCCGAAAATTACAGCCAATTTCAACCCGAATCTGTTACTGGTATCAATGCGGGGCGTCAGTCTTGGCGCATACCGGATTATACACTGGTGGAGCTCCACGCGAGCTACCGCTTCCGTTTTGAAAAGTCAACACTTCGCCTCGGAGCGAGTTGTTTCAATTTATTTGATGTATTTTTCATCTCCGATGCGCAAAACAATGACACCTTCACGCGTTACACCAATTCGCAAAATTTCGACGCGGCTTCTGCGGGTATCTTCCCCGGCTTAGGACGCCGCTTCAACTTCAACATCACCATCGAAATCTAAACCCAAGTAAATGAAAAGTTTTACCCTCTTCGCTGCGGCGATATTCTTTTTCGCCCAAGGATTGCTGGCCCAGGTCATCGATATCGCCGATGCGCGTCAACTTCCTCTAGGCACCGTCGTAACGATTAGCGGCACAGTGACCAATGGACAGGAACTGGGCAATATCCGCTATCTGCAAGACCATACCGGAGCGCTATCTGCCTTCGGTCCATCTGTCACGGATGTTCTGAGGCATGATTCCATCACCGTAACAGGTGAGCTCTTTGAGTTCAACGGGCTTCTTGAGCTTTCTCCGGTTACCAATCTTGTAAACCACGGCCCTGCTGTGGTGCAAATCCAGCCTACCCCAGTGAGTTTGGGCGATATCAGCGAAGATACCGAGTCCATGCTGGTATCTGTGAGCTCATGCGTTTTCGCAGATGGAGGCAATGATTTTGTGGGCAATACCACATATCCCCTCACGAGTGTGGGGCAACAAGGCACAGCTTACATCCGGGCCGATCACCCTCTTGTAGGCGATTTGATTCCGGTAAGCCCAGTGGACATTGTGGCCATCTCATCACAGTTTAGCTTCACAGGTCAAGGTGGTTACCAAATCCTGCCTAGAGATGCCGATGACCTCAGCAGCCCCAATCCCATCAATATCATTTCTGCGATTGGCATTGAGGATCTCACTGAGAATGGATTCACCCTCACCTGGGTGACCGATCAGGCAGCCACCACAGAGTGTTTTTATACGAGCAATCTCGATGCTATTGGAATTACAGACAATCAGGATGGCACCATGGCTCCTAGCACACAGCACAGCCTTACCCTGAGCAATCTCGAGCCCGGAGAGGTGTATTACACCAGGGTGTTTTCTGTTTTGGACAGTGATACCGCCTACAGCAGCATTTTTGCGGCAGCTACCGTATCGCAAAGCTCCGGTACCATCGAGGTGTTTTTTAATGGTACTGTGGCCCATGAGGTAGCTGAGCCCGAGGACAACCTCGCCGTACAAAGCAACCTGCGCGACAAGGTGCTTGAAATCATTGGCATGGCCGAGACTAGCATCGACATGGCTGCATACAATATCAATGACAATGTGATCGTAAATGCCCTTAATGTGGCCGAGTCCAATGGGGTTCAGGTGCGTTATATCTCCACCAGTCAAACGGCCAATATTGCATTGAATAATTTGAGCACCAGTATTCCCAGGCTCATTCGCCAGGATGGGCAGGGCTCGGGAATGCACAATAAGTTTATCGTGATCGATCACGAGTCCAATGACAATAGCTACGTGCTGACCGGAAGCACCAATTTCACCAACAACAATCTCTTCCAGGATTTCAATAATATGGTGATCATTCAGGATCGTGCGCTGGCCAGAGCCTATCACATTGAATTCAATGAGATGTGGGGAAGCATTGGGCCTCAACCCGATGTGGACAATGCCCGTTTCGGTGCCATGAAGACCAACAATACCCCAAAAGATTTCATCATCGGTGGCAAGGATGTGAAGCTGTATTTTTCGCCTTCTGATGGAACTACCGGCGGCATAATCGAAGCCCTCGAGACAGCCAATGCCTCGGTCGAATTTGCCATGCTGGCATTTACCATGAGCAGCATTGCAAATACCTTGGTGGATCTCAATAATGACTTCTTCATCACCGTGGAAGGGATTATCAACAATGTGAATACCACAGGCTCAGAATTCGATTTTCTGAACAACAACCTTGTGAATGTGCTGCACCACAACATGGGACAGCTGCAGTTGCACCACAAGTACGCCATTGTAGACCGCGCCAATCTCAATTCCGATCCCCTCGTCATTACCGGATCGCACAATTGGTCGGCTTCTGCCAACAATGTAAACGATGAGAACACCCTTGTGATATACGATGCCGATATCACCAATCAGTTCTACCAAGAGTATTTGGCAAGGTATCAGGGTCTCACTGTCAATACGAACGAGATCAGCCTGCAGGAGTTCAAGATGTTTCCCAATCCGGCGAGCGATAGACTCAATCTGCACTTTGCAGCCCCGGCTGGTGAGCAGCAAATCTCGATTCACGATCTCAGCGGCAAGCGCATGATGGATTACCGATTTTACGCTCCGGCAGGACTGAACGAAATGGCGCTTGACACCAAGAATCTGGCCAGGGGAGTGTATATCCTCACCCTGCAGGGCGATTGGGGTGTGCAGTCTGAGAAGTTGATCATTTCCCGTTAAGAACCAGAAAGCAGGGAGCAGTGCATATCGCTGCTTTTGCTGTGCTTGTCGATAGGAGCTCCTTCGTACTCGGCAAATGCAGAGTGACCAAAGCCCTATCAAGGCCGCTCGGCCTGAGTGAATGCGGCATGCGCTAGACGCGAGACAGATTTACCCAAAATAGAAAAGGGTTGGCACATTTGCCAACCCTTTTCCTTAATCACCAATTAAACCTTATTAATGAAATCCGGGTCTTATTACGGGGCCTGACGTGCTGCGGTTACAGATCGCGCAGAATTTTTTCGAGTCCATCGGGATCTTCAGCGTGAACCCAGTGGCCTGTAGGTAGTTCTACGAAGCTTACTGAATTGAAAATTTCGCTGATTTCATCTTTATCTTCTCGATTCATGTAGTCCGACTTGCTGCCGCTCACGAATAAGGTGGGCCTATCGACCCTGGGCTCTTTGGGCAATGCAGAGAGGATGGCATCCATATTCCTCTCCAGTGCTTCGATGTTCATGCGCCATGCAAAATCCTTTTTATCTGTGCGGTACAGGTTTTTCAGTAAAAACTGCCGCGTACCGAAGTCAGGAATGTAGTTTTCCAAAGCTTCTTCGGCCTCCCTTCGGGAGCTGATCTCATCGAGCTTGAGGGATTGCAAGCCCTTCACGATTTCTTGATGATGCGGAGGATAGGCCTTCACGCCCATGTCGACCACAATGACCTGCTGCAGGTAGTCCGGGTAGAGCTGGGCAAAGCGCATGGCGGTCTTGCCCCCCATGGAATGCCCGAGCAGGCGCACCTTGATGAGATTCTCGCTATCGAGCCATTCTTTGAGGTCATTGGCGAGGGAGTCGTAGTCGTGGCCGTCGCGGTGGGGAGAGCGACCGTGGTTGCGTTGATCGACCAGATAGACTGCATAGCGATCGGCGAGTCGCTTGCCCAGGGTGAGCCAATTATCGGCAGAGCCAAACAGGCCATGGAGGAAAACCATGGGCTCTCCAACGCCGAAATGGTGGTAGTGAAGATTCATCGCAGGGCTTTTAGGTACATTTTGATTGTGTTTTCCAGGCCCAGGTAGAGGGCGTCGCAGATGAGTGCATGGCCTATGGATACCTCTTCGAGACCGGGTACGCTTTCGCGAAAATGCCTTAGATTGTGAAGGTCGAGATCATGACCGGCATTTACTTGCAGGCCGCATTCCAGCGCTATTCGGGCGGCTTCGGCATAAGGCTTTACCGCATCGCCTTCTTTTTTGGCGAAAGCCCTGGCATAAGCCTCGGTATACAGCTCGATGCGCTCGGCACCCAGCTGTGCAGCTCCCTCAATCACAGAGGGTACAGGCTCCACAAAAATGCTCACACGGCAGCCCATCTCCTGCAATTCAGATACCACATCCCGCAGCATATCGCGGTACTTCAAGGTGTCCCAGCCGGCCGATGAGGTGAGCACATTGGGCGGATCGGGCACGAGGGTGGCCTGCTCGGGCCGTGTGTCGCGGCAAAGGCCTATGTAGCGCTCGTCGGGATAACCTTCGATATTGTATTCGGTAGTGATAAGCTTCTTGAGATTGTATACATCGCGGGTGGTGATGTGGCGCTCATCCGGACGGGGGTGAATGGTGATGCCTTGGGCTCCAAAAGCCTGGCAATCTCGCACCACTTGCTCCAGATTGGGGCGCTCGCCACCGCGCGCATTGCGCAGGGTAGCGATTTTGTTGACATTTACGCTTAGCTTTGTCATTGATTTCTGTATATCTTGCGCTGAAAGTGCAGCGCAAAGGTAAGGCTTAAGGTTATTGAATAAAGAATCAAAGCAGGAGTATACATGCGAGCAGGAGACTTGATAAGCGATGAAATTCCCACCTTGGAAGGGGCTGATAATGGTCTCTTTGCCATGCAATTGCTCGATGAGTACAAGATGAAGCATCTGCCGGTGGTGGCCCAGGGCCGCCTGCTGGGATTGATCAGCGACACCGTGGTATACGAGATCGACGATCATGAAGCCCCCCTCTCGAGCCTGGCAGATTACCTGCAGAAAGTGTCTGTAATTCAGGATCAACACGTGTATGATCTGGTGCATGTAGCGGCCGAGTTTCAATTGAGCGCCATACCCATCGTCGATGCGGGCGGCAAGTACGTGGGGGTGGTGAGCATCTACTGCTTGGTAAGAGAGCTCTCACGGGTGGCTGCCATCAAGGATCCCGGTGCTATCATCGTGCTGGAGGTTCATGAAAAGGACTACAGCATGGCCGAGATATCTCAAATAGTGGAAGCCAATGACGCGCGGGTACTCAGCGCCAATGTCACTTCCACACCCGATTCCACAAAGATGGAAGTCACCTTGAAAATCAATCGGCTCAATGTAGACGGGATCATACAGACTTTCAATCGCTACGATTACACCATCAGTGCATCCTTTCACCGCTCGGGCATGGACGATACAATCCGCGACCGCTACGATGAGCTCATGCGCTACCTGAATACCTGAGTATGCTTCGGATGCTGTGCCTTCTGGGCCTCATGCTCGCTCTGTCTTCCGGTCTCTCCGCCCAAAAGAAGGATAAGCTCGAAGCCGATACCCTCGGGAAGGTGCTGGTGGAAGATGTGGTGTACGATGGCAATAAGCGCACCGTACAGCGCATATTGGAGCGGGAGTTGACTTTTGCCCCCGGCGACAGCATCTACCGCATACGCCTCAAGGATGAGCTGGAGCAATCAGAGAACAATCTGATGAACCTCAGGCTTTTCAATTTTGTAACCCTCGAGGCATTGCCCATAGGTGATGACCGCGTTCTCGTGCTCCTTACCGTGCAGGAGCGCTGGTATATCTATCCGGCCCCTATCTTGCAAATTGCAGAAACCAACTTCAATACCTGGTGGGAAAACCGCGAGCTTCGCTGGCTCAATTATGGCGCATCCATCAATCACGACAATTTTCGCGGGCGCAATGAGCGCCTCTCCATCATGGCGCGCTTTGGCTACACGAGGCGCTTTAGCACCTCCTACAGCATCCCCAATCTCAATAAGAAGCAAACCCTGGGCATAGAGGTCGCTGCCGGCTACTTCGAAAACAATGAGCTGGTCTACACCACCCTGGGCAATCAGAGGCAGTTTTACAACAATCCCGAAGACAAAGCCCGCCGATGGATGGAGTACCGCGTCGGGCTGGTATACCGCGAGAATATCTTCACAAGGCATGGCTTTTCGCTTTCTTTTCACAGCGTTACGGTCAATGATACCATCCCCATTCTCAATGAAGATTACCTGCCCGTGGCCGGCAATACCGCGCAGTTTTTTCGGCTCAATTACAATGTGAATCACGATACCCGCGACTACAAGCGATATCCGCTCAAGGGGCTCTTGCTCTATGCCTTTGTGCAGCAGGACGGGCTGGGTATCATGGATCCAAATGGCATGAATCTGCTCACCACTCAGGCTGGCTACCGGCATTATCACAAGCTCGGTGATCGCACTTTTCTGGCCTATGCCCTTACGGGAAAAGTAAATTGGTCGGAGCCTCCCTACTATTTAATCAATGCATTGGGCTACAATGATTTCGTGAGGGGCTACGAATTTTTTGTGATCGATGGAAGCCGTTTTGCATTGCTGCAAAGCAATTTCAAATACCAGATTCTCCAGCCCAAGACATTCACTTTGCCCTTTGTACCTGAGCAGTTTGCCGAGTCGTTTATCGCCCTTTACGGAAATTTATTCTTCGATGCAGGCTATGTGTACGGGCCCGAGTTTGTCGAGAACAATTCCCTCGTGAATGAATACCTTTACAGCATCGGCCTGGGCCTCGATGTGGTGACCTACTACGACAAGGTGATGCGTGTGGAAGGTTCTCTCAATGGTTTGGGCCAAAAAGCTGTATTTGTTCATTTCAGACAGGCATTTTGAAGAAGATCGCCATTTACGGAAAACCGGTGCCAAATCCCTTGAATGTGGAGATAGCCAAGCTCATCGAGCTGATGCAGGGCTACGGATTTGCAGTAAGCGTGTACACGAAATTTGCCCGGCACCTGCGCGCTCAGGATTTGCTGCCGCCCGACCTGGACAGCTTCTCCAAGTCGCAGCTTTCGCAAAAGGATTTTGCATTTCTCACCAGCATTGGCGGCGATGGCACCCTGCTCGACACCTTGATGCTGGTAGGCGAGTCCGGCATACCCGTGATCGGGATCAATGCCGGCAGGCTGGGCTTTATCAGCAGTGCCACCATGGAAGAAATGGAGCAGGTATGTGCCTCATTTGTAGATGGCAGCTACCGTTGCGAGAACCGTGCGTTGCTCGAGTTGCAGAAGCAGGGCAATCAATTCAGTGGATTCAATTATGCCCTCAATGAGGTGACAGTGCTCAAGAAAGACAGTGCTGCCATGGTGCGCATCGATGTATGGCTCAATGAGGAATTTCTCAACAGCTATTGGGCCGATGGCCTCATCGTATCCACCCCAACGGGCAGTACAGCTTATTCACTGAGCTGCGGAGGACCGATTGTGATGCCGGGTTCTGACAATTTTGTGATAACACCCATTGCTCCGCACCACCTCAATGTGCGCCCTGTGGTGGTGTCGCAAGATGACAGCATTCGCATACGTGTGTCGGGTCGTTCGGACTCTTTTTTGCTGGCCCTCGACAGCCGCCCCTCCGAAATTCGCGAAAGCGATGAGATCATTGTGAAGCGGGCTCCCTTCGATTTTAAGCTGATACAGCCTGAGGGCCACAGCTTTCTGAACACCCTTCGCAATAAGATGGGGTGGGGCTTTGACAAGCGGAATTAAAGCGCCAAAAGCCATACCTTTGCATCTGATAAAGCCGGGCAATAATTTGCGCATCCTTACGCTATTATGTGTGTGAAAAAAGGTGTACTACTCTGTATTGGAATTTTGCTGGCCGCCATGGGCAGGGCGCAGTACCACGAGGTGGGTATCATGGCCGCACAGGCCCATTACATCGGCGACATCAATCCATACAGCCACATACCCGATGAATTTCGCCTCGGGGGCGGCTTGATCTACCGTTTCAATATGAATGATCGCTTTGCCTTCAAGAGCAGCATATTGTACGGAACCATCGCCGCCGATGATGCCAATTCAGACAGCGAGTGGCAGCGCAACCGCAACCTCTCCTTTCGCTCTGATATTTTTGAAGTCAGCGCGCAGGTGGAGCTCAATTTTCTCACCTATGAGATCGGTGACCCCTTGCGACCTTCTACCGCCTACCTCTTTCTTGGCCTCTCCATTTTTCGCTTCAATCCTCAGGGACAGTTTGAGGGTCGATGGGTGGACTTGCAGCCCTTAGGTACTGAAGGACAAGGGATTCCCGGCTTTGATGATCCTTATGCCCTCACGCAGGTGAGCATCCCATTTGGCATCGGCTTCAAATTCAATATTTGGAAAAATCTCGCCGGGGCCGTGGAGTGGGGCATGCGCCGCACCTTTACCGACTACCTCGACGATGTGAGCTCAGCCTATGTAGATCCCATCCTGCTCGAAGAGCAAAACGGACCCCTCGCGGCCATCATGGCCGATCGCAGCCTTCAGCCATTGGGGCCCGAGGGTACAAATGCCGGCATGCAGCGTGGTGAAACAAATCGAAGAGATTACTATATTTTTGGTGGTATAATGCTCACGTACAAGATCGGAACCCCACAGATCAAGTGCCCTACAGCCATCAATTAAGCGTTTTTTAGTGTAGCCAAATTTTAAGACCTTTGCCAACGCAGCAAAGATGAGCTTCAAGGATCAAATAGTGAAGGAAAGATTGCCCCGCCACGTAGCCATCATCATGGATGGCAATGGACGCTGGGCAAAAAACCATGGAGAACCCCGCGTGTTCGGTCACATGAATGGAGTGAATGCCGTGCGTGAAGCCCTTACCGCAGCCGGTGAAATAGGGGTGAAGTACCTTACGCTCTATGCCTTTAGCACCGAAAACTGGGATCGGCCCCTTGAAGAGGTTTCCGCGCTTATGAACCTTTTGGTGGAAACCATTGTGAAGGAAATCGAAGACCTGCAAGACAAAGATGTGAGGCTCACAGCCATCGGAGATTTGCAGCTGCTGCCCGCAGAATGCAGGAAAACTTTGGAGAAAGCCATAAAGAGCACTTCAGGCAATAAGCGAATCAATTTGATCCTAGCCTTGAGCTATAGCGCCCGCTGGGAGATAAGCCGTGCTGCCCAGCGCATCGCTGAGAAGGTGAAGCTGGGTGAACTCGATCCCGCCGATGTGGATCAGCACTGCCTGGAACAACACCTCTGCACCACTGACATCCCCGACCCTGAGCTGCTCATTAGGAGCAGTGGCGAAAAAAGACTGAGTAACTTCTTGCTGTGGCAATTGGCCTACAGCGAGCTTTACTTTACAGAAACACTGTGGCCCGATTTTACCAAAGAGCACTTCTACGAAGCATTGGTAGCTTATCAAAACCGAGAGAGACGATTTGGAAAAATCAGTGAACAGGTTACGATTTAATGTTTTTCGGAGCCTGCTTTGGCTCTTGCTCCTTTTGCCATTAGCGCCCCTATCCGCGCAGGTGGTGATAGGAGATATTGACATTGACTACCGCAATCCACGAGAGTACATTATCGGAGGCATTGATGTGCAAGGGGCGCGCAACTTCGACTCACAGGCCATCACCCTTTTTTCGGGCCTGAGCATAGGTCAAGAGATTTCCATCCCGGGCGAGAAGATAGGCGAGGCCATTCGGAACCTTTGGAAGCAGCGCTTGTTCGACAATATTCAGGTGTACATCAGCGAGGTGAGGGGCAATGAAGTCTTTTTGGTTATCGAGCTCCAAGAGCGGGCCAGGCTTTCGCGCTTCAAGTTTGAGGGTGTTACCAAAGGAGAGGCTGAGACCTTACGGGAAAAGATCAACCTGATACGGGGCACAATCGTCAATGAAAACCTCATCACCAATACCTCCAATATCATACGGAAGCACTTCAAGGAAAAGGGCTTTCTAGATACTGAGGTAAGCATCGGGCAATACCCGGATACCCTAGTAGCCAATAGTGAGTACCTCATCATCAACGTCGATAAAAAAGACAAGATCAAGATCGGGCGCATCACCTTTCACGGCGCTGAGCAATTACCTGACAAAAAGCTTCGAAAAGCTTTCAAGAAGACCAAGGAGAAGAACTTCTTTCGCTTCTTTTCACGTTCCAAGTTCATCGACGAGCTGTACCGCAAAGACAAGCGCGCCCTCATCGATAAGTACAATTCCGAGGGCTTTAGGAATGCCAAAATCGAGCGAGATTCGGTATACCGGCTCGAGGATGGAACGGTGGGCATAGATGTGCATTTGTACGAAGGCAACAAGTTTTACTTCAGGAGTATAGAGTGGGTGGGCAATACCAAGTACAGCTCCTCGCGCCTGGGAGAGATACTGGGTATCGAGCCGGGAGAGATTTACGACAAGAGCAAGTTTGAGACCAGCCTATTCATGAACCCCAATGGCGGGGATGTGAGTTCACTCTATCTCGATGATGGCTATCTGGCATTTCAAGCCATTCCCGTGGAGAAGCGTGTGCAAAATGACAGCATCGACATACAAATCCGAATTTACGAAGGTAGGCAGTACCGCATCAACAATGTGGTGATCAAAGGAAATACGAAGACCAATGACCGCGTAATTCTGCGTGAAATCCGCACCAAGCCTGGTGATCTCTTTTCGCGCTCCGACATCATTCGTACCCAGCGGGAGCTTTCCCAATTGGGATACTTCGATCCCGAGGCCTTTGATATCACGCCCGTGCAAAACGATCAGGACGGTACCGTAGACATCATTTACACGGTGGCGGAGAGGCCATCCGATCAGATCGAGCTGTCGGGAGGCTGGGGTGCAGGTCGCCTCATTGGAACCGTTGGGGTCTCCTTCACCAATTTTGCCGTCAAGGACTTCTTCAAGAAGGGGGCCTGGACACCCTTGCCCTCGGGTGATGGACAGCGGCTTAGCATCCGGGCCCAATCCAACGGCGCCTGGTTTCAGTCTTACAATGCCTCATTCACAGAGCCTTGGCTCGGAGGCAAAAAGCCCAATTCCCTCTCCGTGGGGATACAGCACTCCGTGCAAAGCAATGGTGTGACACGCCGCATGGAGCGCGAAGGCCTGCAGCGACAGGCACTCTTTATCACAGGGGGTAATGTAACCCTCGGAAAACGAATGAACTGGCCGGATGATTACTTCAATATCATGGCCGGCTTTAGCTACCTCTACTACGATATCCGGAACTTTACTCAGGGACAGGGGATTGGTCTTTTCGCGCTGACGGATGGAACCTCCAATAACATGTCCTTCATATTCAATATCAGTAGAAACTCCGTCTTTGAGCCCATTTATCCCAGATACGGATCCAATATCCGCTTCAACACCAAATTTACCCTGCCTTATTCCCTTTTTGACGGCATCGATTATGCCGGTGATATTTCTGAGCAAGTGCGCAATAATTGGGCGGAGTACTACAAGTGGAAGCTCGTAGCAGAGTGGTTCACAGAGCTTGCGCCAAAATTGGTTCTGATGGCGCGCAGCGGCTTTGGATTTATGGGTTTTTACAACCGCGATAAGGGCATCTCCCCCTTTGAGCGCTTCTATCTCGGTGGGGTGCCCATTGCCGGTTTTGCGCTCGATGGCAGGGAGTTGATTGCGCTTCGGGGCTATGATGACCTCACCCTATCCCCACTTGTGGGATCGAATATTGTGGGCAAGCACACCCTAGAGCTCCGCTATCCGGTTTCTCTCAATCCATCTGCCACCATTTTTGCCCTTGGCTTTCTCGAGGCTGGTAATACCTACAATGGGATCGAAAATTTTGACCCCTTTAGCGTCTACCGGTCTACGGGTATAGGCTTGCGCATCTTCCTCCCCATGTTTGGCTTGATGGGCCTTGATTACGGCTGGCGTTTTGACGATGTGCCGGGTCTGCCAAATATGGCCCGTTCACAGTTCCATTTTACCATTGGCATGAATCTTGGAGAACTCTGAAAAAATTGTACTTTCGTCCACCTTTATTCGGACGGTACCACATTGACATGAAAAGGCTATTGTTCACCGTATTGCTCAGCACACTTGTCCTCTCGACCCTTGAGGCACAGCGCTATGCCTATGTGGATACAGAGTATATACTGCGCAACTTGCGGCCTTACAACGATGCTCAAAAGGAGCTGGACAGGCTATCCCGCCAATGGCAAAAGGAAATAGAAGATCGCTACGACGCCATCGAGCGCCTCTACAAATCCTACCAAGCCGAGAAGGTGCTGCTCACCGCCGAAATGCGCAAGGAGCGTGAAGAAGAGATTTTGCGAAAGGAAGAAGAGGCAAGAGACTTGCAGCGGCAGCGCTTTGGGGTAGAAGGCGATCTCTTCTCCAAAAGACAAGAACTGATACAGCCCATTCAGGACGATATCTACAATGCCATCAAGGAGGTGGCCCAGGGAGGGGGCTTTTCGGTGATTTTTGACAAAGGAAATGAAAGTAATATTCTCTACGCTGACCCGCGCTACGACAAGAGCGACCGTGTGCTGAGCCGCCTGGGCGTGAGCTCACGCGATCGCAATGGAGGCGCCGATGGTGGTGATGACGATGCCAGCATGGAGCGCGGACGTGACTCAGGTGGCGGTGGCGGCGGAGGAGAAAGACGTTGACAAAGAAGCTAGTTAAAACCAACCAAGTGTACATTTACAAATCAGAAACAAATCAAAGCATGAAAAAGCTAATCATCATCTTGGCCCTTGCAATGGGATCGATGACCCCAGCCTTGGCTCAAAAATTCGGGCACGCAAATTTTGAGGAAATCATCACCATGCTTCCCGAGCGTGCCGAAGCAGAAAAGAAGGTTCAAGACCTTCAACAAAAACTGGAAAAACGCCTCAACTCCATGGTGGAGACCTATCAGGCGAAGATAGCCGAGTTTGAGAATGATCCCGACATGAGCGATGCCATGAAAACCAGCGCCGCCGGAGAGATTCAGGATCTCCAAAGAAGGATACAAGAGTTCCAGCAAACGGCCTATACCGAGATCGAAAACAAGCAAACTGAGCTGATGTCGGGTATGTTTACTAAGGTGCGCGAGGCTGCCAATAAAGTGGGAAAAGATGAGGAGTATACCTACATCTTCGATTCCAGCAGCCAAGGCGGCTTGCTCTATGCCGGTGGTGAAGACATCACCCCCCGCATCAAAAAAGAATTGGGCCTCTAAGCCTTTCGATTTCCGCAATTGAGAAAAACATCCCACATTTGGGATGTTTTTTTATGACGTCCATCTCCGACATCACCGATAAGCGGCCCATTGGGGTTTTTGACTCCGGTATAGGTGGGCTTACCGTTGCGGGCAGTATCGCCCGTAGGCTGCCTTATGAGCGCATTGTATACTACGGAGATACCGCACATTTGCCTTACGGCGAAAAATCGGCCAAGGCGCTGCGCAGTTATGCCGATAGCATCGCCGGATTTTTGCAGGAGCAGTCTTGCAAGGCTATTGTGATCGCCTGCAATTCCGCTTCGGCGGTGGCTGCCGATGGCTTGCGCAAATCGCTGGGCAAAAGCCTCCCGGTGGTGGATGTGATAAGCCCTACTGCGCGGATGGCTGCGCGCAAGTATCCTCAAGGCAGCATAGGCGTAATCGCCACCAAGGCCACTGTCAACTCGCGGATATACGCGAGGCGTATCGCACGCTGGGCTCCCGATGCCAAGGTGAGGATGCTGGCTACGCCTCTCCTTGTGGCCATGATCGAGGAAGGCTTTTTCAATAACAATATCTCAAAAGCTGTAATCGCCGACTACCTCTCCCGCTCCAATTTGCGCAATATCGATGCGCTCATTTTGGGTTGCACCCATTTTCCTTTGGTGAAATCGGAAATTTCGGGTTTTCTGGGAGATGGCATTCAGGTCATCGATTCGACCGATGTGGTCGCGGATGCGCTTACGGAAGTGCTTCGCGAGCGAAAGTTGCTAGCCGATGCAGGTGGACGATTGCCGACTCACCGCTTCTTCGTTTCGGATCTTACACCCTCCTTCGTACAGAGCACGGAAATCTTTTTCGGGAAGAAACTCAAGCTCGAGCGAAAGGATCTTTGGGCCTGAGCAGCCTCAAGTTGAAATGCGGCTCGTAGCTATCTGAACGCGTGAAGAGATATCGTTCGCTGCGCTCAGCAAGTTGGCCACGAGTCAACACCAGCCACACCAATTTTTTTCGTGTCCTTAGTGGCTAAAAAAGAAGCGAAGCGAGATGATGTTCGCTACGCTCATAGGGGTTGCCACGCCCGCCTGCGGAAGAAAAGGCCCTTGGGAAGTCGGGCAGGAATTACACAAATGGCCACGAATTGCACTAATTTTATTTTGAGTGGGTTAGCGCCCTCAGCGGCTTAAAAAAATGCAAGGCGAGTATGGTGTTCGCTACGCTCATATAGGTTGCCACGAATTACACGAATGGCCACGAATTACACTAATTTTTCTTTCGTGTGCTTTCGTGTCTTTAGTGGCTAAAAAAAGGAGCGAATCGACCACGGGTTTGGGCTTCCACCAGTCAACACGCACTACACCAATTTTCTTTCGTGTCTTTCGTGTGCTTTGGTGTCCTTAGTGGCTAAAAAAATGGAGCGAAGCGACCTCGGTATTCGCTACGCTCCTACAGGTTGCCACTAATTACACGAATGGCCACGAATTACACTAATTTCTTTCGTGTCTTTCGTTTGCTTTAGTGTCTTTAGTGGCTAAAAAAAGAGCAAAGGCCTACCATCCCCTCAGGGCAGTCCAAGACAAGTCTCTAAAACACAATTCGTCGATGAAATAGGCTTAACTCACCGAAGTTAACGAGCAAAGCAATCCGGTTGCCAGAAACCTTAAGGTAATTCAAGCACTGCGCAATGAACGCTTCGGGGATGCTTGATACGCATTTTGCTTCGAGGATTATCTTATCGAATACAACAAAGTCGGCATAGAACTTTCGGGGCAACGTGATTCCTTTGTAATTGACGGTGTATTCTTTTTCCCGTTCAAAAGGAATACCCGCTCTCTTGAACTCATATTCCAGCGCATCCTTGTAAACGATTTCGAGAAACCCAATGCCCATCTCTCGGTGCACTTCATAGCACTTTCCGATAATCTTGTAGCATTCTTCTTTGTAGAGGAGCTCAGTCATAGTAGAAGTTTTTGAAAGTCAAATATATCGATAAAAGAGTTTCAGTATGGGGGTATTGGAAGCAAATTTTCGCTACGCTCAGAAGGTTGGCCACGAATGACCATTGATTTTTTTCGTATGCTTTAGTGTCCTGAGTGGCTAAAAAAAGTAACGAAGCGAGAAGATGTTCGCTACGCTCATAGAGGCTGCCACTAATTACACGAAAGCACACGAATTACACTAATTTTCTTTCGTGTGCATGGGTGTCTTTAGTGGCTAAAAAAAGGAGCGAAGCGACCTCGGGTTTGGGCTTCCACCAGTCAACACGCACTACACCAATTTTCTTTCGTGTATTTCGTGTATTTCGTGTCTTTCGTGTGCTTTCGTGTCTTTAGTGGCTAAAAAAAGGAGCGAAGCGACCACGGGTTTGGGCTTCCACCAATCAACACGCACTACACCAATTTTCTTTCGTGTATTTCGTGTCTTTCGTGTCTTTCGTGTGCTTTCGTGTCTTTAGTGGCTAAAAAAAGGAGCGAAGCGACAAGGGTTTGGGCTTCCACCAGTCAACACGCACTACACCAATTTTTCTTTCGTGTATTTCGTGTCTTTCGTGTGCTTTCGTGTCTTTAGTGGCTAATAAAAGGAGCGAAGCGACAAGGGTTTGGGCTTCCACCAGTCAACACGCACTACACCAATTTTCTTTCGTGTATTTCGTGTATTTCGTGTGCTTTGGTGTCTTTAGTGGCTAAAAAAGGAGCGAAGCGACCTCGGTGTTCGCCACATTCAGAAAGGTCACTAAGGAATTCCTAGATTGTGATTATTCCTCAATCAGAGATGCCTCACATCCCAAACGGGCTGGGCGGGTGTTTGCCAGCTCTTATTGCATGAGCCCATCTTCCGGACTTGCAGCACAACAAAAACAAATTTTGACTGGCAAATAGCTTATCCCTTCTCAGCCTTGTCGCTCACCTCTTCCTTTTCCTTCTCCTCTTTTTTGCGTTCAGCTTCCTGAGCGGCATTGTCGGGATGGTATCCGAAGAGGCGGTCTTTTTTGATCATCACATCCACGTAGTTGGGCACCATTTTTTCCCAGCCGGATTCTCCTTTTTTGATCATGCGCAGCACCTCGCGGCTGTGGATGTCGAGCACCTCCGGATCAAAGTCGTCCAGATCCACGATGCGGCCATTGTCAATGAGGTAATCATAGAGAGGGCGCAGCCTCGGATGCACGGGCAAATTGCGGCTATTGATGAGGTCTTTTTTGGCTTCGTCACCGTGAGAGGGGTAGAGGTATACCTTTAGATCGCGGGTGAAAAGAATACCAAAAGCCTCAAGTATACCGCCATTGAGGTCGCGGTAGTATTTTTCATTGAAGAGCTCCACCATGTTGTTGATACCCATGATCAGGCCCATCCTATTCTTGGTGAAGGTGCTGAAATACTGTATCAACTTATAGTACTCCTGATAATTACTGATGAGCACCGTTTGACCCAGGGAGCAAAGGATGTCGGCACGATCCAGGAAGTCCTGCTCATCGATATCGCCCTCGGCCCTGAGGTTGTTCAGAGTGATCTCAAAGAGTACCTGAAGCTTTTCAGAATCCACCCGCTTTTCGGTTACAAACTTGTTGTAGCCATTGATGATCATGTCGATATTGACCTTGGTCACCGGCCGGAAGCTTCCGCGAATGGCGAGAATATTTTTCTTGTAGAGCAAGTCAGCGGGCTGCAGGTTTTTCCCGTCAGGGCTAAAGATCACGGCATCGGTCATGCCATTTTTTACCAATGCCAAGCTGAGCAAGCGGTTATCCACCTTCTCAAAGTCGGGCCCGCTCATGGAAATCATGTCGATCTCGATTTGGTCGCGGCTGAGATTGTCGTAGAGGGATTGGAGGTATTCTCTCGGATTTTGGTAGTAGAAGTAGCATCCGTAGATCATGTTCACCCCCAGTACTCCGGTGGTTTCTTGCTGCAGGGAAGCTTCATTTTCATGCAGCTGCACGTGCAGGATGATTTCATTGGGCTCCTTTTCGGCACTGGTCTGGAATTTCACCCCCATCCATCCATGGCCTTGGTAGCGCTTGTGAAAATCGATGGTTGCCACCGTATTGGCATAGGCAAAAAACTTTTTGGAAGGGTGTTTGCTGCGGTCTAGACGGTCTTCGATCAGTTTGTACTCGTGATTGACCATCTTGTAGAGCCTGGGCTCACATACATAGCGGTTTTTTTCTTCCGGGCCGTATATGGCATCGCTGAAGTCCTTGTCGTAAGCCGACATGGCCTTAGCGATGGTGCCCGAGGCTCCGCCTGAGCGAAAGAAGTGACGCACTACTTCCTGTCCTGCACCGATCTCGGCAAAGGTGCCGTAAATGGAAGGATCTAAATTGATGCGTAAAGCTTTTTGTTTCGAAGAGAGTATGACCCTTTCCACTGTGTATCTGCATTGATGAGCAAGGCGAAGTTACGGCCTTTGGTAGAAAGGCCCTAAGCAATTCGGCCTTTTTAACAATAAGTGAGGGCCGCGAAAATACTGTACTTTTGCGGGCGATGATTCGGCTCACTTTTTTGGGTACGGGCACCTCTCAAGGGGTGCCGGTGATAGGATGTTCTTGTGAGGTATGTCGGTCGGATGATCACAGAGACAAGCGCTTGCGCACATCGGCTCTGCTCGAAGTAGGGGATAGGGTGTTTGTGATCGATACCGGGCCCGACTTTCGCCAACAAATGCTGCGCGCTCAGGTGGATAGGGTGGATGCAGTACTTTTCACCCATGAGCACAAAGACCACATCGCAGGGCTCGACGACATTCGCCCCTACAATTTCAAGCACAAGAAGGCCATGGAGATCTATGCCACTGAGGCTGTGCAGGAAGCCCTCCACCGCGAGTACCACTATGTGTTCAGTGATTTCAAATATCCGGGAGTGCCCGAGGTCAAGCTGCACACGATTGCTTCCGGCGAATCTTTTTGGGTGCAGGGCATCGATATACAGCCTGTGGAGGTGATGCACTACAAGATGCCTGTGCTGGGATTTCGCGTGGGCAATCTGGCCTATCTCACCGATGCCAAGACCATTGCTCCCGAAGAAATGGAGAAGTTGATGGGTCTTGATGTGTTGGTTGTAAATGCTTTGCGGAGGCAGGAGCACATCTCCCACCTCAATTTGGATCAGGCACTGGAGCTGGTCGAGGCGCTCAATCCGGGCAGGGCTTTCTTCACCCATATTTCGCATCTCATGGGGCCTCACGCCGATGTGAGTCGCCTTTTGCCGGAAGGCGTAGAGATCGCCTACGACGGGTTGCAAGTGAGCTGCTGAACGCTCAAAAACCTACTGATCACCAAGTAAATAAGCCGACTTGACCACTCCGATCACTTTTCCCTTTAGCTTTTGCTGCCTTTCGGCAAAATTGTAGGCGCGGCTATAGCAGGCTTGCTGAGAGAAGTCGCTCTCCTCCTCAATGGAAAAGAGGGTGAGATTGGCCTCTTCACCGATTTCAATTTGCGGAAGCTCGATCCCGCAAAGTCGGCGAGGGGCAGTACTGAAGCGGGCTACAAGGGCCTCTAGAGGAAGGAGATGACCGCAGCTCGTGTAGAGCAGGGGGAAGAAGGATTGAATACCCGCCGTACCAAAAGCGGCATAGTCAAATTCCAATTTTTTCTCTTCCTCATCAGCAGGGCTGTGGTCGGAGCTGATCACATCTATCTTGCCCTCGGCCAGCGCTGCTATCAGGGCATCCCGATTGGAGGCATCGCGCAGGGGTGGCATGAGCTTGTATTGGCTGTCAAAGTTGCCAATCTTGGTATCTGTATAGGCGAGATGGGCCACACCCACATCGCAGCTCACGTCCATGCCACTGCTGCGCGCCTCGGCGATGCGCTGTACCGAATGGGCCGAGCTGAGCGGCCCCAAATGCAGCTTGCCTCCGGTGTAGCCCAAAATGGCGAGGTCGCGGTCTACCACCATCTCCTCAGCGATACCCGGAATACCCTTGAGGCCGAGCCGGGTGCTGAACTCCCCTTCGTGCATTTGCCCATTGGGCGCAAGACCCGCATCGAAGGGGAAGTGCAATATCCGGGCATTGAAGCTCTTGGTGTAGAGCAGTGCGCGCTGCAACATGCCCGACTCTGTGAGGCTGCGCTTGTCATCACCGAAGGCGAGGGCACCGGCGCGGTACATGTCGTACATTTCCGAAAGACTCTTCCCATGCATGCCCTTGCTCAGTGCGCCAATGGGGTATACATCAAGGATGCCTTCGCGACCTTTGCTGAGCAGGTAACTCACGGCACCTTTGTTGTCGATGATGGGCTCTGTAGCGGGCGAGAGTGCCACTGCCGTAAATCCACCGGCTGCGGCAGCCCGGATACCGCTCTCGAGGTTTTCCTTGTGCTCATCGCCTGGATCCCGGAAGTTGGCCCGCATGTCCATCCAGCCTATGGAAACACAGAGGCCTTTGGCCTCGATGCGTCGGGCACCTTTGGAATCGAGCTTTTGGCCCATTTCTGCAATGCGCCCATCCACGATCAGCATGTCGCTCAGCTGACCATTGAGTGGATGGCCTTGGTGTACAATCCTAGCTTGTACGATGTGCAAATCGCCTTTCACGCCTTCCATAATCTCAAAAGTAAGCCTTCAATCAACAAAAACAAGAGCAGCAGCAAGAGGCAATACCTCCAGAGGCCTTGCCCCTGCGTGGCGCGCATCAATTCGCGGTCGAGTCGCTCGCTGCTACCGTCGAATACCTGTATTGTGCGCATGCCTGTGAGCTTGGCGAGTTCTGCGAGCTCAGCAGAGCTGTAGGAGCGTACATCGCTCTCCTCGCGGGCGTAGTTGATGCCCACGGCCGAGATGGCCTCATCCTCGTGATAGAGGCGGTAGATGGCTGCCTCGCGCACGGCCGGGCCCGGTGTGATGATGTAGCGTCCATCCCGCTGCCGGGCGATCGGTATCAGTTCAATCTGGCCCCGGCGGTCGCGCAATGTGAGATTTTGCGCACTCAGCGCAGTAAAAGCCGGTATGGAGAAGCTCGCTTGTTCATCGAGTGCGATGCTGCGCAATTCGGTGGCCTTGCTCAACTCTGCCATGCGCAGGGCGCTGGCTACAAAGAGGGCATGGCGGGCAAAATTGCCGGACTCGCTGTCCAGGGATGTTTTGAGGAAATAGAGCCTGCCACGGCCCTTCTTGTAAGCGCTTAGAAAGTGGCGCCCACCGCCCATGCTCATCAAGGCATCGGCCCCGGGTATGCGCGCATCCGGAAAGGAGTAATAGCGCCGCACGGCCGGCAGATCCATGTTTTTTGGGATGCTCTCAAAAATCCCTCGGTAGAGCGGATGCTCCACATTGACCTCCCGCACGCGCTCATCGCTGCGCTGCATCTCGCCCAGCGCGGGCAGCCCAAAGGCCGTCATGAAGGCATCGTAGCCGGAAGGCTTCACATCGGCCGAGGGGATGAGCCATAGGCTACCACCGCCTTCCACAAAGGCCCGCAGCTCTTCGCTCAGTCCGCCGGGTATTTCACGCAGCTCCAGCAATACGATCAAGCCATAAGAGGGCAGTGCCGAATAGTCGACCTGCTGGGCCGT